>CAYUHJ010000303.1:0-6483 GCA_964444365.1 uncultured Alcaligenaceae bacterium
TCTTCTCTTCCTCCCCTCTCCGCTTCGGGGAGGGGCCGGGGGAGGGGTTGCCTTTCCCCGCCACACTTGGACCCGCCCTCATCGCGCGTACCATGAACCACGCCCGGTTCCCTCTTCACGGCGTGGCCCCACGATGTCGGACACCTTCACGATTGCCCTCGTCCAGATGAAGTGCGACCGCTCCGTCGCGCACAACCTCGCCCACGCGGAGACCGCCATCGCAGAGGCGGCGAAAATGGGGGCGGACGTGGTGTGCCTGCCGGAACTGTTCACCGGGCCGTACTTCTGCCAGAAGGAAGACGCGGCCCTGTTCGACCTCGCGGAGCCGATCCCCGGCCCGAGCTACGACCGGCTCGCGGCGACGGCCAAAGCCAACGGCGTCGTCGTGGTCGGCAGCCTGTTCGAGAAGCGGATGCCGGGGGTGTACCACAACACTGCGGCCGTGTTCGACTCGTCCGGCGAGCCGCTCGGGCTGTACCGCAAGATGCACATCCCGGACGACCCGCTGTTCCTGGAAAAGTTCTACTTCACCCCCGGCGACCTCGGGTTCAAGGTGTTCCCGACGAAACCCGCGAGGGTCGGCACGCTCGTGTGCTGGGACCAGTGGTACCCGGAGGCCGCCCGCCTGACGGCCCTGCAAGGGGCGGAAGTCCTCTTCTACCCCACCGCGATCGGCTGGCACCCGCGGGAGAAGGAAGAGTTCGGCGAGGCCCAGCAGGCCGCGTGGGAGACGAGCATGCGCGGCCACGCCATCGCGAACGGGGTGTACGTCGCGGCGGTCAACCGCGTCGGGCACGAGAAGATCGTCGGCGACGGTCTGGAGTTCTGGGGCGGGTCGTTCGTGTCCGACCCGTTCGGCCGGGTGCTCGTGAAGGGCAGCACGGACCGCGAGGAAATCCTGACCGTGACGTGCTCGCGGAAGCTGATGGAAGACGTCCGCCGGAACTGGCCGTTCTTCCGTGACCGGCGGATCGACGCCTACGCGGGCATCACGAAGCGCGTCGCGGATTAGCCGCCGATGCCGTACTGTTCGATCTTGCGGTACAGCGAACTCAGCCCGATCCCGAGCCGGCGGGCCGCCTCGCGCTTGTCCGGGGCGACCCGCAGCATCCGCTCGATGTGCACCTTCTCGAACCGCTCGACGGCGGCGTTCAATTCGTCCACGGCAGACGGGTCGGCGGGTTGCGGCGCGACGTCGGGGGGCAGGTCGGCGGGCGTCACGAGCGGGCCGTCGCCCAAGATCGCGGCCCGCTGCAGGGCGTTCTCCAGCTCGCGGACGTTCCCCTTCCACGAGTACCCCGCCAGGATTTGCAGCGCGTCGTGGCTCACGCCGGTGAACCGCTTCCCCAGGGCCCGGGCGTGCTTCGCCAGCAGGAAGTGCGCGAGTTCCGGGACGTCTTCTCGGCGGTCCCGCAGCGGCGGCAGCGTCACGGACACCACGTTGAGCCGGTAAAACAGGTCCGCCCGGAACCGCCCCTCGGCGACCTCCGCGGCCAGGTCCTTGTTCGTGGCCGCGATCACCCGGGCCGCGATCGTCTCCGGCTCGTTCGCCCCGACGGGGAAGACTTCGCGCTGTTCGATGACCCGCAACAGCTTGGTCTGCACGGCCGCGGGCAGCTCGCCGATTTCGTCCAGAAACACCGTGCCCGCGCCGGCGTTCTCGAACACGCCGGGCTGCCGGCGGGTGGCGTGGCCGAACAACTGCTCCTCGATCATGTCGTCCGCGATCGCACCGCAGTTCACGGGGATGAACTTCCCCTCGCCGGGCCGGGCGGCCGCCGCGAACCGGTGGACCGCCCGCGCGAGCAGTTCCTTCCCCGTGCCGCTCTCTCCGAGGATCAGCACCGGCGACGCCGTCGGCCCGACCTTCTTCGCGAGGTCCGCCGCCGCCCGCATCGCCGGACTCTGACCGACGACCATCTCACCCGGTTCCGCCTCCGACAGCCGGTTGAGTTCCCGCCGCAGCCACTGGTTCTCGCGGTGCAGTTCGCGCTGCCGCAGGAGCCGCCGCAGCTTGCCGAGCACCTCCCGCAGGATGATCGGCTTCATCAGGTAGTCGTGCGCCCCCTTCTGGAACGCCTCGACGGCCGTCTCCACGGTGGCGTACGCGGTGATGAGCACGACGAACGTCTCCGGGCTGACGCGGGCGAACCGCTCCAGCACCTCGATGCCGTCGAGCCCCGGCAAATTCACGTCGCACAGCACCACGTCGAACCGCTGCTTCGCGGCCCGCTGGATCGCGTCCTCCCCGGACCCGACCGCGACGACGGCGAACCCCTCCTGCTGGAGGAACTCGGCCAGCGTCTCGCGGATGACCGGCTCGTCGTCGACGACGAGGACGGCGGGCTTGTCACTGGCCTTCATGCCGGCACCTCCTCGGGGGTTCGCGTTGCGGGGACCGCTTCAGCCGCCGGCAGCGTCACCCGGAACGTCGCGCCGCGGCCCGGCTCGGAGTCGACCGCGACCCGGCCGCCGTGGTGTTCGACGATCCGCCGGATCACGAACAACCCGAGGCCGGTGCCATGCTTTTTCGTCGTGAAGTACGGGCGGAACAAGCGGTCGCGGTGGGCCGGGTCGATACCGGAGCCGTCGTCGGACACGGTCAGTGTCACCCCGGTGTCACCGGCCGCGGCCGCCACCTCCACCCGGCCGCCCTTGCCCGTGGCGTCGATCGCGTTCAGGACGAGGTTGAACACCACCTGCACGAACTGGTCCCGCACCCCGGCCAGCGGCGGGAGGTCCGGGGCGAGCGTCGCCGTGATGTGCCGGTTCTTCCCGCCGCGATAATACTTCGCGATGCCGAGCGCCTCACCGACCACATCCGCCACGGAGACGCGCGTCCGCTGGTCGCTCGCCGGCCGACTGAACGTGACGAGTTCGCGCAAAATCGTCTGGATGCGGGCGAGTTGCCCCGTGACGAGGCCGAGTTTGTCCCGCGTGTACCCGTCCGGGTTGCGGTGTTCGAGCATCTGCACGACGGTGCTGATCGACGTGAGCGGGTTGCCGACCTCGTGCGCGATCCCCGCCGCCAGCAACCCGAACGCGGCCATCTTTTCCTGGTGCAGCACCTGCGCCTGCGACTCTTCCAGTTCCCGGCTGCGCTCCGCGATGCGGGTTTCGAGCTGCGACTGGTTCACCCGCAACGCCTCGTTCAGTTGCCGCAGTTCCTCCCCGGCTTGCTTCAAGAGGCGGGCCATCGCCCCGGCCGCCCACGTCGCCCACACGAGGATGACGAGCATGAGCAGGAACTTCGCCGGCTCCTGTGCCTCGGCAGGCGGGGCGGCGGACACGATCGCGAAACTGAGGCAGTCGAGGCCGCACGTCGCAAACGTCGTCCGCGGGGAATAGCGGATCGCACAGCAGATCAGCGACAGCAGGTAGTAGAACCGGAACGGGCTGTCCGGCCCGGACTCGTAGTGGCACAGGAGGCCGATGAAGAGTGCCTCCAGCACCGAAATGAGCAGCGGGTAGTCCTTCAGGAAGACCCGGCCGCGGAGGTACACCAGCGTCGAAACCGCGGCATACGCCAGCCCCAGCGCCAGGATCGCATTCAACCGGCCCGGCGTCGTGCTGTCGGTCCCCCAGTTCGCGATGAGGAACCCAACGGCGAGACCGAACCACCGAATTTTGACGGCAATCGCCTCCGCCGGCAGTTCCCACCGCGCGTCAGCCGGCCGCGGCGCGAGCCGGGCGATCAGGAATGAAGCGAGCGACCCCATACGGGAATTCTAGGCGGTCCGGCCGCAGCGGGGTCGACGTGGACGGCCTGCCGGAACCAGACCTCGGCCTCGGCCCACTTGCCGCGGTCGAGGCAGGCGGAGCCGAGGTTGGCGTACCCGCCGGACGCGGTGGGGTCGAGCCGGACGACGAGGTGGAACGCGGCCTCCGCCTCGGCGAACCGCTTCTGGCGGGCGAGCGCGACGCCGAGGTTGGTGTGGGCGACGGCGAACTTCGGGTCGAGCCGGACGGCCTCGCGCAGGGCGGCCTCGGCGTCGGTGAGTTTGCCCTCGCGGAGCAGTTCGAGCCCGCGATCGGCGGAGGTGGAAGCCGGGGATGGCGTAGGCGTCGTCGGAACGGCTGGGGCGGGTGGCTCGGCGCGACGGCGGAACTCGTCGGCGAGGTCGCCGCGCCCGGCCCGATCGGCGAGGTCCGCGAACAGGGCGAAGATCGCCGGGTCGCGGTTGTCTCCTCGCTGGACGGAGTCAATCAGATCGGGCAGGATGGGAATTAAATGTGTAGCTACTGGAATTCTCATATACAATCCGTATACAACGCACTATAGACAATGACGATGTATTTGCAACCAGAACAGGATGCATTTACTTGAAACGCATGATGTCAATGAATGATGAATAGTAAATCAGTGGAGAGCAGTCATAGTGTCATAAATTATTAAATATCGGAGTATGCATGGCCATGCGTGCTCTCAAATCACTTAGCGTCTTCCTTTGCTACTTATGGAATAGTGACGAATTTCTGGAAACGATCCGCGAAAGTATTCAATGGCGACGTGATCTGAATTCTGCACCCAATCTGTATAATCTGACGTGATCCGAACCGAAACCCCTCCTGCATCATCTGACTCCACACTCTCAACAGGCGCATTAGTAAGTGTTTCCAGTCCAACCGCGCGAAGAATTCTTGGACCAAAATAATTATACCAACATATATATTCGAGCGATCCTTCAGCGGCGTGTTTAAGATTCGGAAGAATGCTGCGACGGCGATCGAGCCAACCATATTCAAGCCTGATCACTCTGCTCAGTAAAGCCGCGAAAGTGGCCAATCCATCCGCAAGTGCATCAAGGTCTGCCTTTTTGGTGAATGCAGAAGACTGGGAAATGAACAGCCATTGTTCAGCAGAGCTATACCCTAAAGTTGCAGTCCCAGATCTAATCGAAGTCCCCTGAAGTTCTTCACGCCTGAGTGATGAATGAGACAGGCCTTGTAGCATTATATTATTTCCAGCGTCTATGCACGAATACGGGTCTGATAGAGTAGAGATTTTCAAACCATCTAAAATTGTCGCGTCTATCGACAGCATCGCCTCAATAATTTGACGCGAAGATATCGATTTATCAGTATATGCCGAAAATGCAATCGCATCGATTCGCTTCATGTTTCGATGTCTCCAAATATTTAGGTCACTCTCCATTTAAGCCTTGCACCGTAAACTTGCTTAAGCATCTCTAGTCTTTGTAAGATTTCTGGGGGCATCATCTTATTGGGATAGTGAGCTCCGTTGAATCTGAATTCGACGCGTAGTTTTCGTGTAGGGCCTCGCAGATATCGCTTTATCTGGTCTTCCAGTTGATTTAAGCGAACTTGTTTGAGTGATAGTGGCCGGTTCTGCCATCCTGTCCAGTGCTTGACTTCTACAAGGAACTTTTTCCCCTTCAGTAAGATATCCACACGGCCGGCTTTGCCTACGACAGCCTCGATGGAGTGGAGTTTTCCAGCTTTATAATAATGAATTGCTCGAATTGCTTGGAATTTGGCCCAGGGATATCCTTTCGCCACTATTTTCTGAAGATGCGATGCCCCTGAAACGCCCTTCGAGACCAAGTAGCCCATTCGATCAACAATCGCATGAGCGTTGATGCTACAGGTGTGGTTATGCACCCATACCGCGAACCCCCACTCCTCGTCCCCCACGAAGTACGTGTGGTAGTCCGCCACCCGGCAGTTGTACACGAACTCCAGCCGACCCGTGTCCGCCACCGACTCGACCAGACCCCACCCGTCCACCAGCCGCACCGCGTCGCCCGGCCGGAGTTCGTTCAGCGGCACCCACTTCTTGCCCAGCACGTAGAACGGGTGTTCCGGCGTCGACTCGATCGTCCGCCCCTTCACCGTCAGCGCCCACACCGGCCCCCACCGCCGGAACACCTCCTCCACTTCCTTCCCGCACAACTCCCCGTCCGCAGCGAATCATATACTGACGCGATTCCCCACCCGGAGTTGCCCCATGCCTGCCGTCGACACCGCTGCTGCCACCGACCGGTTGATGAAGTTCCTAGCCGTGCCGGGGATCACCGGGGAGGAAGCGAAGATCGCGAAGGAGATCACCGCTGCGTTGAAGGCGGCCGGGGTGCCCGCGAAAAACATCCGCCACGACGACGCGAACACCCGCATCCCGCTGCCGACGCAGACCGGCAACCTCATCGCCACGCTGCCCGGCGTCGGCCCGCACAAGGACGGCGAGCCGATCCTGTTCATGACGCACATGGACACGGTGCCGCTGTGCGCCGGGGCTAAGCCGAAACTCGCGGGGAACAAGATCGTCAACGAGGCGAACTCCGCCCTCGGCGGCGACAACCGCAGCGGGTGCGCGGTCCTGGTCACGCTCGCGGCGGAACTCGTCGCCCGAAAGTTGCCGCACCCGCCGATCGTGTTCCTGTTCACCGTCCGCGAGGAAAGCGGCCTCTTCGGGGCACGTCACCTCAACCCCGCGGACCTCGGCCCCGTGTCGATGGCGTTCAA
>CAYUHJ010000304.1:0-6465 GCA_964444365.1 uncultured Alcaligenaceae bacterium
CCGCCCGCGTGCGTTGCCGACCCGGTGGAACCGCTCGAACAGCCGCGGCATCTCCTCTGCCGGGATCCCGGTCCCGGTGTCCGTCACGCGGACCTCGGCGGCGGGCCCGGCCCGCCGCACGCTCACGCCGATCCCGCCTTCCAGTGTGAACTTGAAGGCGTTGGACAGCAGGTTGAGGACGATCTTCTCGTACATCTGCCGGTCCACGAACACCGGCTCGGACAGGGGCGGGCAGTCCACCGTGAGGGTCAGGCCGGCCTTCTCGCAGGCCGACCGGAAGTTGCTGGCGAGGTCGGCGGTGAACGAGGCGAGGTCGGTCGGCTCGTAGGCCGCCTTCAACCGCCCGGCCTCGATGCGGGAGAAGTCGAGCAGGGTGTTCACCAGCCGCTGGAGCCGCAGGCCGTTCCGGTGAATGACCTCCACCCGCTCCCGCTGGGCCGGGGGCAAGGCGTCTTGGGTGTCGGCCAGGGCGTCCTCGGCCGGCCCGAGCATCAGGGTCAGCGGGGTGCGGAACTCGTGGCTGACGTTCGAGAAGAACGCGGTCTTCGCCCGGTCGAGTTCGGCCAGCGCCTCGGCCCGCTGCCGCTCCTCCTCGTAGGCACGAGCGTTGGCGACCGCGGCGGCGACGTGGCGCGCCAGGAGCTCGAGGAACCCGCTGTACTCGTCGGTGAACGCCAGCCGGGGGCTGACCCCGGCCACCAGGAACCCGGCGGGCCGGGCCTGCCCCGCCTTCGACATCGGCAGCACCACCGCCCGCTGCGGGGGCTCCGGCCACGGCCCGCCCGGGAGCGGCCCGAACGTCCCGGTCAGGCCGAAGACCTCCACCGGCTTGCCCGTCCGAACCGCCTCGCGGAACGGCCAGGGTGAGCCCGGCGCATCGAGTTCGACTTCGGCGGGGCTCGCCGGGGAGTCCCACCCCACGCCGCTCGCCCCGGCCAGCGTCACCCGCCGCCCGTCCGCGTCGAGCAGGTACAGGAGGGCGAACGGAATGTCGTGCGGGTTCTCGCTCAGGGTGGCGGCGGCGACGCCGCACGCCCCCTGAGCCGTCTTCGCCTCGGCCGCCCGCTCGCCCAGGGACCGAAGGGTGCGGAGGCGACGCTGGCTCACCACCCGGTGCGTGTCCTCCGTGCAGGTGATGAGCAACCCCCCGACCCCGCCGCGGTCGTCGGGGACCGGGCTGTACGAGTAGGTGAAGTACGTCTCTTCGGGGAACCCGTTCCGCTCCATCGGGAGCAGTTGCTCCTCGTTCCACGTCGCCCGTCCCTCGTTCAGGACGATGTCCGCCTGCGGGCCGAGGGTGTCCCAGATCTCGGACCACACCTCGGCGGCGGGCTGGCCGAGGGCGGCGGGGTGGCGGTGGCCGAGGACGGGGGTGTAGGCGTCGTTGTAGAAGAAGGTCAGCCGCCGGCCCCACATGAGGGCCATCGGGTAGCGTGTGTTCAGCATGATCCGCAGGGCCGTCTTGAGCGCCTGCGGCCACCCGGCACCCGGGCCGAGCGCGGTCTGCGACCAGTCGAACGCCCGAGTCCGTTCGCTCATCTCGCCGACACCGGCGAGGAAGGCGAGCGGGTCGGCGTCCCGGCGGTTAGAGTTCTCGGCCATGTCGTTCCGTCTGGAATGCGGTCGGGCTGCTCGGTCGCAACCTCCCGTGAGGCGGTCTGGACGTGTCGCCGAGTCGTGCGACGATGAGGAGGCATTCTATCGGGCCGCCGCCGCAGGAACGACGCTCTCGCCGGGAGACGGACCAACGCGGGAGCCGGTGCGCCGGGTGCTGAACGCGGCGTGCAGGCGGGTGTCCCCATCGCGGTCGGGACCGTCTCCAATCTGGACGTCAAACCACGAACGCAGCTGGCAGAATGCTTCGCCTGTGACCGGCGTCTCAGCTTCCGCTCGGAAAGTCCCGTCCTGCGAGTGGTGTCATGCGGTCGTTCCCTCGAAACTTCTTCTGCCAAGTTCCAGTGACTGAGGGGGGTACATAACCCCGCACGGGTTTACTCCGCTCGCGCGAATGGCTTGCCAGAAGGGGTGTCGCGGGTAGACTGGAGTTTGTGGTGCTCGACCCAGAGAGAGCTTTCGCCGAGGCTGCAATCGGGGCGGCCTTCTTCCGCCAGATGGCGCACCAGCGCGAGGATAATGAAGAAGTACGGTGAAGTGAGCGACTGCCGAAACCGCTCGACAGAACCAGCAAACGCGCCTGTAGCTCAACTGGATAGAGCAGCGGTCTTCGGAACCGCAGGTTGGGGGTTCGAATCCCTCCGGGCGTACTTCATCACCTCCCCGCAATTGCCATCAAACCCCATAAATTCTAGCGTTTCCTGCGGTTCGCCCGGAACGGGGTTAACTGTACTGATGTCACCAATTTCCCCCAATTTCAGGCACCCGCCACCGCCAGTTGCTGCGCCCATTGCTGCGCAAGAACGGTCGACCTCCGCGTCGTCTGGAGCCTGATTCGATGGCGTTTTTGGTGGGTTCGGCGTCGCGAGGAACCCCCGGAGCCGGTCCACCGCTGCTGCGCCCTCGTGGAGGGTCGCGTGGGCGTAGCGGTCCATCGTCAGCGTGATCGTCGAGTGCCGGGCCAGTTCCTTCGCGTCCTTCGGCAGCAGGCCCGACTTGACGAGGTTCGTCACGAACGTGTGGCGAAGGGCGTGGAAGTCCGCCTTCGCCCCGGTCCGGTCCTTGTAGGCGAGAAAGTCCGAAGCCTCCCGCGACTGGCGCTCGGCGGGGGTCGGGGCTTCTGCGACCCACGCCCGCCGGGCCGCGTCGAGATCCTTGCGGATGATTTTCGCGGAATCGTAAACGGACCAGGTGCCGGGCCACAGCCGTTCACCACGGGGTCGGCCCGTGAGCCACTCTCCGAGCCGGATGACCAGATCGGAATGCAGCGGAACGCGGTCCTCCCGGCGATGTTTCGAGTAGGCCGCCGCCACCACGACGACGGGCGGGTCGTTCAGAAGCCGGAAGGATTCGGGCGTCAGACTCGGCAGTTCCGAGGCCCTCAACCCCGTGTACGCCGCGACGGTGTACAGGACCGCACGGTCCGGCCCGGTCAAGTTTCTGACCGACTTTCCGCCGGTCGCCGCGTCGGTCAGGCGAACGATCTCGTCGTGCGTCAACGCCCGGCGGACGACGCGGGTGTCGACGGCCACGTTCGAGCGGGTGAGGAACCGGAAGGGGTTCTCGCGAAGGACGCGGTTCCGTTCGAGCCAGTTCCCGAAGGCCTTCACCGCGGCGACGTAGTGGTTGACCGTCTGCGGGCCGAACCCCCCGTCCTCTTTCGGCACGGCTCGCCTCCCGGCCAGCCAGTGTTCGACGGCGGCCGCTTGCAGGTCGCGTACCCGGACGAACTGGCACCCGGCAAAGACGGCCTGGCACCGGGTGACGACGAGGCTCCCCTGTTTCGGGGTGTTCCCCCGGTCCGAGTGGTGTCGGCGATAGTCCGCCAGAAGGTCTGCAACGGCCGTGTCGCGATGGTCGGCGTAGTCGTCCCGCAGGCCGGACCTTTCGCTTTCGACCTTCTTGAGCAGGTCGGCGAGCATGACGGCGGAGGCGTCGCGGTTCGGGCTGAAGTGGAACCGCTTTCGCGTGCCGTCGGCAAGTCGCACGTCGGCGGCCCACTTCGCGGCGGGCTTGAGGTACGACTTCCCGTTCGCCGACAGCGGGTGGAGAACGAACTTCCCCTTCTCCTTGACCCGAGCGTGCGGCTTGCCGTCGCGGGTGACGATCTCCGCGTCCGCCGGAAGGGGGAAGGCACGAGTCGGCTTGAACAAGGAAGCCATGGTTCACCTGGAGGTGGCGATGACAAAGTTTATCGTGAAACCCATCGGCGGGTGAGGGCGTCATCCCCACACGGGGCGAGCGACACTTTTCTTGCGACTACGCGATCCGCAAGACCTGGCAGGTCTGTTCGTAACTCGCTTCGAGGTCCAGCGGGACGAAATAGTTCTCGGCGAGCCAGATCGGGAGCGTGGGGAGTTCCTGACCGACCCGCAGGACGTGCGACCACGTTTCGAGAAACCGCTTGTGGCCTCGCGGGGTCCAGCGGCACGCCGCGGCGTACGTGGGAAGCGGTCCGTCGCCGAGCGTCGCGTCTCGCAGGTGAACGAGCTCCAACAGTTCCGAGTACAGGTTGAAGTTCTTCGAGGTGACGAGGTCGACGATCGCCACCGAGACGCCCTTCTTCAACAGCGCGTGGCATTTTGCCACGAAACACCTGACGGCTCTCCGGGCGATCCTTGTTGGACGGGCTCACGATCTCGATCGCCGCAACGAGCCGGCGGTCCCGTTCGTTGTCGAGAATTCGGACCTCGTGCTCGCTCTCCGCCAGGAGTTAGGTTTCGACGGCCAAACTCGGAAGCGCGAAATCGTAGGAGAGATCGCCGTTCGCGGAAGCGGCCGCGTCGTCGCCGCCGGCGTGTTCGAGGGTTGCAACGTCCGCTTCGATTTCCGGCTCGACGCAAACGCTCGGCTCCGCTTCAAAGCGGGAAGGCAGCTTCTGATTGAGGGTCTGCACGACCATGGCCGGCCACTGACCGTGGAACCCTTCCCAGTTCTTCCGCCTGCTGAGCGGCGGGTGAAAGTGATCGCGAAGCGGCATACCTTCCTCACGATGTCTTGGAAGTCGCTGCACCGAGTCCTTGCAATCATAACGCCGTTTCGGGGGAGGGTGACTTCCCGGGGAATTCGGGTGAGCCGCCCCACAACCTCGCGATCCTGTCCTCGCCGGCGCACCTCAGGAAGAACGCGTCGCGGTCGCACTCGACTCGTCGACTGCTCGCGTGACGCCGTTTAACGACCTCGGTCTCGTGATAAAATCATGTCCGGAGGGCATGCCATGCCGCTGCGAGACCACTTCCGTTCCCCTGTCAACGACACGCACTCCTGGGACGAAGTCCACGGCGGGTGGCCGATGGAAATCGTCCGGGACCTGACCACCATCCTGCCGGCCGGGTTCCGAGCCGCCCCGAAAGTCCACCTCGGCTCGGCGTTCGAGGTGGACGTGGCCGGCTACGACCTCGACACCCGGGATCCGGACGCCCCTCCGGCTTCCAGCGACGGCGGCCGGGCAACCCTCGCCGCCCTCTCCCCGACGCTGACCGTCGAGGCCGACCTGACCGAGCAGGACGAGTACGAGGTTCGCATCTACGACACGGAACGGGGCCGACATCTGGTCGCCGCCGTCGAGATCGTCAGCCCCTCGAACAAGGACCGCCCGAACGCCCGCGAGCTCTTCGTCGGCAAGGTGGCGGCCCTGTTGCAGCAGGGGGTGTGCGTGTCGCTGGTCGATCTAGTGACCGTCCGACAGGCGAACCTGTACGCCGAGCTGTTGACCCTTCTCGGCCGCAGCGACCCCGCGCTCGAAACGCCGCCTCACCTGTACGCGGTTACGCTCCGCACCCGCAAGACGCCCAAAGGCCGCTCGCTGCTAGACGCCTGGTTCTACCCGATGGCCGTGGGCGAACCGCTGCCGGCCCTCCCGATCTGGCTGACCCCGGACCTTCAAGTCGTGCTCCCGCTCGAAACGAGTTATCAGGAGACGTGCCGGATCCTGGGTATCGCGTGACGTGCTTGTCCTGCAATTCGAGCGAGCTTCTCGCCTCGGGTTGAATTCCGATTACCCCCCGACATTCCTCACAACCGGTTCCCGCACGGGGCGCACGTCGCGATGAACGCGGTTCCCGTCGGCCGGCCGCAGACTTCGCAGGGGCGGTCGTGGCAGTGCCAGCAGCGGTGCTTGTCGTCGGTCTGCTTCCCGCAGGTCGGGCACGGCGGGGCGGTCAGCATCGCCAGCACTTCGAGCTTGTGGGCGAGGAGCACAGGTCGGACGGCGGCCGTCACCGCCAAACATCACGCAACGCTTTGAGGGGTGACCTGGTCGCGTTCCCGTGAAAATCCCGCAGACAATCCGGTCGTTGGCGGCTCGTTCTCGCCGGTCAGTCGGTCGCGGACCCGCCGGTTCGGTCAGGTCGACGGAGGTGCCGTTCCCATCACCAGCAAAGCGCGGAGGCTCCAGACGACCGTCCGAAGCCAGTTGGTCGAGACGAGGCGACGGTGGACGGCCGGGTCGAACCCGCGGGCCAGCCGGTCGTGAGACGGGACCTGGACCGCCCACGTCGACACCCCGTTCACGCCGACGAGGGCCAGCCCCACGACGGCGGCCCACGCCGGCAGGTGACCGGGTCGGACCCACAGGAGCAGGACTGCCGTGACGAGTTCCGCGAGCATCGGAGGTGCCACGACCCACGTGGTGAGCCGGGCCTGATCCCGCTCGAACGCCGCGAACCCGGACGGGCCGACGCGGGCGAAGAGCGGGTAGTGGACGAGTGGCACGAACCAAATGACCCCCACGATGTACAGCGTGGCCGCCAGGGGCAGGAGGAACACCGCCTTGGGGATCGTGTCGGTCACGCGAGGTCGGCCGCCACCGCCTCGGCCGCCCGCCGCCCCGAGGCCATCGCCCCGTTGATG
>CAYUHJ010000305.1:0-6447 GCA_964444365.1 uncultured Alcaligenaceae bacterium
CTCCCCCCCAAGGGGGGAGGGGACCAGAAGGGTCGGGGGAGGGGTTGCCTTTCGTTTTCGATCTGCCACTCGCCGAGGACTCGATCCAGCGCAAGCTGATGAACTTCGACCCGACCGGGGACACGCACTACGACCTCGCCTCCGCGCTCATCAAGAGCCTCCGCGGCAGCGACCCGCAGGCCGCCATCTACTGGCTCGCCCGGATGCTCGAGTCCGGCGAAGACCCGCGGTTCGTCGCCCGCCGGCTGGTCATCTTCGCGTCGGAAGACGTGGGCAACGCCGACCCGCAAGCGCTGCTGCTGGCGAACGCCGCGTGGACGGCCGTCGAGCGGGTCGGCTTGCCGGAGTGTCAGTTGAACCTGTCGCAGGCGGTGGCGTACCTGGCGACGGCCCCGAAGTCGAACGCCGCGACGGTGGCAATCGGCAAGGCGACGAAGGACGTGAAGGAGGGCCGCACGCTGCCGGTGCCAAAACACCTGCGCGACGGCCACTACCGCGGGGCGAAATCCTTCGGCCACGGCGTCGGCTACCAGTACGCCCACGACGGCGACGGCGGCTGGGTCGACCAGGAGTACATCCCCGCGGACGTGGTCTACTACGTTCCGACGGACCGCGGGTTCGAGGCGACGATCCGCGAACGCATGGCGGAGATCGCACGCCGCCGCGCGGTTAGCCGCGAGGCGAAGCCGAGCGCGGAGGGCGGCAGATCGTGACTTTTGCGGAAAACCGTGCGATAATTCAGCCACCAAACGGGAGAGCCACCATGTCCGACGAAGCCGAGCGCCGCATCCGCGAACTCGAAGAAGCCCTCCAACGCGAGCGGGCCGAGAAGCAAATGTACAAGGAGACCGTGTACGACCTGCTCCGCGACACGGTCCCCAACGACCCACCCACGGAGGAAGAAATTCACCGGATGCTCACCGATCGCAGCGGCACGCCGATCCTCAAAATCGTCGCCGCGTTCGAGCGGGGTGAACTGTGAGGAACGACCGCTACACGGTGGTCCAGGCGGGGGCGGTGACGGAAGAATACAAGCGTCTCGCGTTCCAAGCGCGGGCCGAAGGTCGGCTGCCGATTTTCTTGAAGGCGACAAAGTGGGCGATGGAAGAACTCGCCCGCACGCCCCACGAGTTCGGGGAATCGTGGTTTGAAGTTCCGCAGTCGCAGCTGGTCTTCCGACGCGCGTTCGCCCGGCCGCTGCACGTCCAGTACGCGATTCACGAAGGAGAGTGTGTCGTGTTTCTTCGACGTTTCGCACTGGTCCGAGGTTAGCCGTGAGGCGAAGCCGAGCGCGGAGGGCGGACGATGACCGAGGAGGAGTGGCTGACGTTACACGATGTTCGTCGTATGTTTGAGCTACTCAAGTTCGCGAGGCACGCTCGGAAATCAATTCTGCTAACTTGTAGTGCATTTCGCGCCAGCTTGCACGAGTATCAAGATGAATCCGAACTCGTCGTGACAGCTGCAGAGCAATTTGCGGATGGAATAGTGGATGCAGAAACAGTCTTTCGTGTTGCTGAAGCAAATCTGCATTTCGACGAAGAAGGTTTTGACCACGTCTATGCGAGCCATATGTGCAATTTTGAAAGCGATTTCAGCCTCACCGTTTTGAGACATGGGTTATTCTTGGACCCCGCATACGTTGCCACCCTCCTCCGCGACATCTTCGGCAACCCCTTCCGCCCCGTGACGTTTGCCCCCGAGTGGCGAACCGAAGCCGCCGTCGGGATCGCTGCGAAGATGTACGACTCCCGCGACTTCGGCAACATGCCCATCCTCGCGGACGCGCTGCAAGACGGCGGCTGCGAACACCCGGACATCCTGTCCCACTGCCGCGAGCCCCGCACGCACGTCCGCGGGTGCTGGGTCGTCGACCTCGTGCTGGGCAAGGCGTGACCGACCGCTCGCCGGGCCCGGTCGGAGGTCAGCCGAACGCCTGACCCAACGCGGCCTCGAAGGCGGCGGCCGCGGGGTGGAAGTCCGTTCCCCCGCGGGAGACGAGGTAGACCGGGAGCCGGCCGAACAGGTGGCCGGCCGCCTGGACCCGCACCCCCTTCGGGGCGGTCGGGCGGGTCCGGCCGCTCAGCGCCGTCACCACGTCCCCGCGGCACACGGCCCCGAGCAGCACCCGCTCGCTGGACGACTCGAACACCACCCGCAGCCGGTCGGTCAGGTGGGCGGCCGCGAACGCCTGTTCGAGCCGGACCCGCAGCCGGCTGCCGGCCGGTTCCGTCGCGAACGGGTGGTCGGCCAGCAACCGCAGGGTCAGCCGGGTCTTCGCCAGCGGGTGCGCGTCCCGCATCGCCACGAACACCCGCCGGTCGAACAGCTTGCGGTACCGGAGGGCCGCCGTGCCGGTCGCCGGGGGGTCGACCTCGATCCCGAGCGTGGCCTCGCCGGCCGCCACCAGACCGGGGACGTTGCGGGACGGCGTCTCGATCACTTCCACCCGGACCGTCGGCTCCTGCTCCCCGAACTGCTGGAGGACCGGGGCCAGTTCGTTCTCCTCGACGCTGTCCGGGCAGGCGACCCGCAGCACGGGGTTGCGGCCGTCGCGGAGGTGGTCGAACCGGGCCGGCAGGTCGCGGAACCCGGCGACCAGCGGCTCGACCAGTGCCAAGAAGTGCTCGCCGTCGGGGGTCAGTTCGATGCCGTACCGCTTCCGCCGGAACAGGGTGGTCCCGTACGCCCGGTCGAGGCCGCGGATCTGCTGCCACAGTGCCGTGCGGGACAGGCCGGTCTCGGCGGCGGCCCGGGTCAGGCTGCCGAGTCGGGCGCAGGCGAGGAAGTTGGTGAACAGGTCCAGGCGGAGGGTTTTCATCGGGAGTCGGGTCCGCGGAGATGTTGCGTCAAGCTTAACATCTCGCCCGCGGAATGAACAGGCGCGAGCCGGCCGGGCGGCAGTTATGGTGCTAAAGGAATGTCGCCTCGTTCGGGACTCGCAGCCCGTACTGACCCCCGGTGATCCATGCCCACGCGCTCTCCCGGCGGCCGGCCGGCCGCGTTCACCTTGATCGAACTCCTGGTCGTGATCGCGATCATCGCGATCCTCGTGGGGTTGCTGCTGCCGGCCGTGCAGAAGGTGCGGGAGGCGGCGGCGCGGTCGAAGTGTCAGAACAACGTCAAGCAGATCGCGCTGGCGATGCACGCCTTCCACGACGCCAACGGCCGGCTCCCGCCCGGCGCGGCCGACACCAAGGCTCCGTTCGGGACGTACACCGGCGGCGCTCAGTTCGGCAACGGCTGGCCGGTCCACATCCTGCCGTACATCGAGCAGCAGAACCTCTACGCCGCCCTCACCCTCGACCCGCCGACCGGTAATCCCGGCTGGGCGATCGCGCAGAACTACCAGGCGGCGGACGCGGTCGTGATCCCGGTCTACCGGTGCCCGTCTAGCCCTAAGCCGCTGTGGGCTCAGGAGGGGTCCGGGAACACGAAGCTGTCCGACCCGGCGACCCGGGTGGAGATTCTGGCGGGCAGCTACGCGGCGATCTCCGGGGCGATGCCGGCCGTCCTGCCGGGGTACTCCGACACCCGCTGGAGCCCCGGCGGGGGGACCGGCACGCGGGGCGGCCCGGCCGCCGCGAACGGCTCGTTCTTCATCGCCAGCCGGGTCAAGTTCGGGGCGGTCAGTGACGGCCTCAGCAACACCCTCTTCCTCAGCGAACAGTCGGACTGGCTCACCCTCGTCGACGGGCGGCAAGTCCCCTGGGGCGCGATGGCCCACCACGGGTGGCTGGTCGGGTCGAACCGGTCGGCCCTCCCGAGCAGCACCACGAACATGGACGTCCGGACGTTCCAGTGCACCACCGTCCGCTACCGGATCAACCAGAAGACGGGGTGGCTCGTGCCGACCGGCACCAACGTCAACACGACCAGCGACTGCGTCACGAACCCCGGCGTGTGCGGCAGCCTGGGGAACAACATCCCGCTCAACTCCCCCCACCAGGGCGGCGTGAACGCGGCGTTCGGCGACGGGTCCGTCCGGTTCCTGTCCGAGGCGATGACGCTGGAGACCCTCGCCCGGATGGCGATCCGCGACGAAGGGGCGGTCACCGAGTAGCCACCGCGAACCGCGGCCACGCGGCGGGAGCGTCCGATGTCGAGACGGGTTGTGCTGCTGGGGGCGTGCGTCCTGCTGGGCTGCGCCGCGAACCGCGAACCCCCCTACGTCCCGGTGTCGGGCGCGGTCCGGCTCGACGGCGTGCCGCTGGCCGAGGGGCGGGTCGTGTTCCTGCCCACGGACGGGGCCGCCCCGCGGTCGATCGTCGTCCAGAACGGCCGGTTCGCCGGCGAGGCCCGGGCCGGGAAGAACACCGTCCAGGTCCACGCCATCAAGGAAGTCCCGAACCCCGACCCCGCCGCGCCGCCGTCCGAGAAGACCGTCGGCATCAACCTCGTCGCCGACCGGTTCGGGCACGACAGCCGCGACGTCCGCGACGTCTCCCCCACCGGGCCGAACGAGTTCGAGTTCCCGGTCAGCGGCAAGTAGCATCCGCCCTGCGAGACGGTCCCATCCGGTGAGGTTCCCGTCGGCCGGCGGGCCGCCGCTCGCGCCAATTCCCTTCGCGCGGCGGGTCGGGGCCGTAAGATAAGCCCAGCCCTCCCCGTTCCCCACCCCTCGGATGACCGCCGTGAGCGACCCCCTCGAACCCGGCTACCGCGTGGGCGTCGCACCGGGGTTCGCCGTCGCGACCGACTGGCCGGGCCGTCTCGCGATCAACGGCGGGACCGAGCCGGAGCGGGGCCTGCGGGTGGCGAAGCCGGACTGGCGGCCGCTGACCGGCGACGAGATGGACGCCGTGACCGGGCCGTCCGCGGGACCGGGGCTGTCCCTGTTTCGCCTGTCCGAAGGACTGCTCCAGCGGTGGTGGAAGACGACCGAATCCCTGGGGTTCGCGGGGGACAGTGACGCCTACCCGGCCTACGCCCGGGAGGTCGTCGAGTTCCTGCGGTCGCGGGAGGTGCCGGTGCCGGCCGACGCGATTTGCGAGGCCGTCGTCACCGTCCCGGACCAGCGGACCGCCCGCGGGGGCCTCGACTTCAGCGCGGACGTCCGCCGCGGCGGCGGGCTGGTCGCCGGCATCAACCTCGGGGACGCCCCCGCGTTCCTGGTGTTCGCGAACCTGCCGCCGGCCGCCATGAAGGCCAAGACCCCGAGCCGCGACCGGTGGCTGGCCCAGACGTTCCTCACCGAGCTCCCCGGCTACCCCCTGCTGAAGCTGCGGCTCGACCCCGGCGACGGCTTCCTCCTGCCCGCGGCCGGGGCCGTCCTCGACTACTGGACGGTCGGCCAGAAGGACGTCGGCATCGTCCTCGGGCTGCGGGCACCGGCGTGAATCCCGACCGAACGGCGAAAAATTCCCCCCGGACGGCCCCCGCCCGCGGCCGATAGGCTATACATAACAGCATGTTTGCCCAGCGCAGGGCCTCCGCCCTGCCCCCCTGCCCGAACGTCCGACCCCGTCGGACGGGACGGCGTGTCTCCGGAGGCGGAATCAGAGATGGCGCACGTCGTCACGGCCCCTTGCCACGACTGCAAGTACACCGACTGCTGCGTGGTCTGCCCGGTAGAGTGTTTCTACCAGGACGAGAAGATGCTCTACATCGACCCGCAGGACTGCATCGACTGCGAGGCGTGCGTCCCGGAATGCCCCGTGGAAGCGATCTACGCCGAGGCCAACGTGCCCGGCCAGTGGGCGAGCTACATTCAACTGAACGTCGACCGCTCGGCGGCCCTCAAGGCCGGGGACGGCCACATCACGGAGAAGCAGGACCCGGTCGAAGGCCCGGAGTGTAAGAAGAAGTAACGCCGCCCGCGGCCGGTTGGTCCTCGGGCCGGGCGTCGTCCCCTCTTCGGGACGATCCTTTCCCGAGGTGAACCATGCGCGGTCTCGTCATCTCCACGTTCGTTCTGGCCGCCGTCGCGGTGCCCTCGCCCGCCGCCCCCAAACCGGGCGACGGGCTCAAGAAACTCCCCGAACCCGTCCGCACCGCCCTCGAAAAAGCCGAGGTCCTCGAACTCCTGTCCGTCCAGCCGGAGAAGGCGGAGGGCAAGGTCGACGACGCCGTCGGCGGGTACGCCGTGCGGAAGAAGGCCAAGCTGAAGGCCGGCGACACCCGCGAGATCACCCTCATCCTGCTCGACGAGGGCCTCGCCGAGGGGACCGCCCTGGCGAAGTGCTTCACCCCCCGCCACGCGATCCGCGTCGTCCACGACAAGAAGACCTACGAGCTGCTGATCTGCTTCGAGTGCAGCCAGGTCCACCTCTTCGAGGACGGCACCCGCGTCGGCGAGGCGCTGCCGATCAGCAAGTCCCCGGAAGACACCTACACCCGGACGATCCGCAACGCGCTGAAGTGACCGGGTGTGCCTCCGGATCTTCACACGTCGGCGAGCCGCCCACGCCAGTGGGCGGGTGGACGACTCTGACCCGCCCACTGGCG
>CAYUHJ010000306.1:0-6410 GCA_964444365.1 uncultured Alcaligenaceae bacterium
CCCCCGGAGCCCGCACCATGTTCCCCCTCTTCGCCGAAGACGCCGTCGTCGAAATCGCCAACGACTCCGGGAAGAAGATCGCCGTCGCCGCGATCGTCGGGGTCGTGTCGTCCGTCGCGTCGTTCGTGATCGGCCGGTACTGGGGCCGGTACAAGGCCCACCGCGAGTGGAAGAACAAGGAGTTCATGGGCCGTGTGATCGTGTCCCTGAACATCTTCGCGGACGGCGCGCTGAAGATCCGCACGATCATGGAGAAGAACCTGGAGGACGTGTTCCTCAACCAGATCGCGGTGAACAAGGTCCTGGCCGCCGCCTACCGCTGCACCGCCGACATGCCCGTGATGCCGATCGCCAAGGAAGACCGGTGGTACCTGTTGAACTTCGTGCTGAACGCCGTCGCCGAGCACTTCGTCGCCGGGCAGGTGAAGTACGACGCCGGGGAGAAGGTCGCGGTCGTGAGGTACGCGCTGTTCCTGACGTGCGAACTGGTCGGCGACGAGCGCATCCGCAAGGTCCGGGCGATGCTGGTGAAGGTCGACCACCTCGCGAGCTTCCCGTACCCGGACACGCTCCCGAAGCTCGAAAACCCCTGGCACGAGGACCGCATCAAGACGCTGCGGGCCGCCGCCGCGCTGTATGCGAAGGAACCGGACCACTTTTTGACGCTGGAAGTGTGCGTGTGATCCGCTCGGCGAGCGTCACCCGTGAGGGTGACGAGTGCTGCGGAACTTCGTCACCCTCACGGGTGACGCTCGCCGAGATTTATCCCTTCACCTTCTCCTTCAAGTATTCGATCGCCTTCTCCAGCACCTTGTCCGTGAACGGGGCCGGCTTCTCCTTGATCTCCTTCGGCTCCGGATCCGCTTTCGGGTTCTTGCCCTTGATCTGGTCCAGTTGCCGCATGTGGACGATGTACGCGAGCCGTTCCTCCGGGGTGAGTTTCACCTCGTAGCCCGCGTCCGGCTTGACGCCCCACTCGTCGGAGTCCTTCGAGGTCGGCCAGCGGTGAATGTTCTTGCCGTTCGGGGTGAGCCAGACCTCGCTCGTGAGCTTGACCGCGTCCTGCCCGTGCGGCAACTGGAAGAGCTTCTGGACGCTCCCCTTGCCGTAGCTCCGCTCGCCGACGATGACGGCCCGCTTGTTGTCCTGTAGGGCGCTGGCGACGATCTCGCTGGCGCTGGCACTTTGCTTGTTGACGAGGACCGCTAGCGGCTTGTCCGCGGGCCAGAGCACTTTGGCCGGGTCCGCCTTCCACTCGCGGCCGCCGCCGTTGCGGTCCTTGGTGCTGACGATCTTCCCGCCCGGCAGGAACAGGTTGGAGATTTTGACCGCCTGGCTCAGTAACCCGCCGGGGTTGTCCCGCATGTCCAGCACCAGCGCCTTCGCCCCGGCCTTCTCGGCGTCCGCGATGGCGGCGATCAGTTCCTTGTCGCTCCGCTCGGTGAAGCCTTCGAGGCGGACGAGCGCGATCTTGCTCGCGGGGTCGGCGAGGTAGTCCCACCGGGCGGGGTCGTCCGGCTTGCGGGCGTACCCCTTGACCGGGTGGACCTCGATCTTCGCACGGGTGAGGGTCACCTCCCGGACCGCCTTTCCCCCCTCGGGGAAGAGGGTGAGGGTGACCGTCGTGCCCGGCGGCCCCATGATGAGCTTCCGCGCCTCGTCGATCCGCATGTTCTCCGTCGACCGGTCGCCGACCTTCATGATCAGGTCGTTCGACTGGATGCCCGCGTCGTAGGCCGGGGTGCCCGGCATCGGCGACTCGACCTTGAGCAGCGACGTCTTCGGGTCGATCCCGAGCATGATCCCGACGCCGCCGAACTGGCCTTCCGTCTGGCTCTCGAACGACTCGTAGTCTTCCTTGGTGAAGTACTCCGAGTGCGGGTCCAGCCGGCCGAGTCCGCCGTTGATCATGTCGCTGACGAGCTTCTTCTTGTCGTCGTCGGTCAGCTCGCGGACGTAGTTCTTGTCCACCTCCGCGAGCACGTCCACGACCGTTCGGACGAGCTGGTAGTCCTTGTCCGGCGGCGGGGCGCTCGCGGTGACGGCGACCCCCAGGATGACGATCGCCGGGAGGACTAACAGCCACGCGAGGTTCCAGCGAGACATGTGCGTTCCTGGGGTCATCGGGCGGTCACGGGGATGGAAGCCGTGAGTCCAGATTACCGCCCGGAACGGAGAGGTGCCAACCCCACTCGCCCGAGGGGGTGGGTTTCCGGCACCCGTAGGGCACCGCTGCCGGAGCCCGATCGACGCGCGACGAAATCCGAGTGGGAATCACAGCAGTTCGCGGATGACGGTGCCGTCCGTCACCCGTTGCGGCCGGCCGGTGGGGTCGAGGACGGCAGTGGTTTCGGGGTTCAGCCCGATGTTGTGGTACAGCGTGGCGAACACGTCGTTGAAGCCGATCGGCCGGTCCTTCGCGTGCTCGCCGAGGCGGTTCGTACTGCCGATGGCTTGGCCCGCCTTCATGCCGCCGCCGGCCAGGATCGCGCACGACACCTGCGGCCAGTGGTCGCGGCCGGCTTCCTTGTTGATCCGCGGCGTGCGGCCGAACTCGCCCCACGCGATGACCGTCACGTCGTCGAGCAAGTCGAGCCGGTCCAGATCCCAGACGAGCGAGGTCAGCGCCCGGTCGAGCTTCCCGCCGTGGTCGCGGACGAGGTCGAAGTTCTTGCCGTGGCTGTCCCACCGGCCGAAGCTCAACGTCACGCAGCGGACGCCGGCTTGCACGAGCCGGCGGGCCATGAGGAGCTGGTCGCTGGCGGTCGGGGCCCCGTCGTACTGGAACTGGTACGGCTTGCCGTCGCCGTAGCGGTCGCGGATCTTCGGGTCTTCCTTCGACAGGTCCATCGCGTCGAGCAGTTTGTTCGAGAGCAGCACGTTCATCGCGCGTTCGGTGTGGGCGTCCATCCCGTTGAGGGCCCCGTTCGCGTCCAGGTCGCGGCGGAGCGTGTCGAAGCCGGCGAGGAGTTTCTTGCGGTCGCCGAGGTTCGCCTGATTGACGGCCGTCAGCTTCATGTTGGCCATGTCCGGGCCGCTCGGCTTGAACGCGCCGAACGTGCTGCCCAGGAACCCGGCCTGCCCGGCGTCGCTCCACGGGGCGTGCTGGGTCTTCTCCGCGAGGCCGACGAACGGCGGCACGCTCGGGTCGACGGGGCCGACCGCCTTCGACAGCACGGCCCCGATGCTCGGCCGGCCGCCCATCGCGCTCAGCGAGTTCTGCGGCCAGCCGGTCGTACACTGGTAGCCGTCGTGCCCGCCCTGGGCCCCGACGATCGAGCGAATGACGGCGAACTTGTCCATCATCGCCGCGATCTTCGGGAAGCACTCGCCGATCTGCAGGCCGGGCACGGTGGTGGCAATCGGCTTGAACTCCCCCTTGATCTCGGCCGGGGCTTCCGTCTTGATGTCCCACATGTCCTGGTGCGGCGGCCCGCCGCCGAGGAACACGTTGATGACCGCCTTGTGGTTCGCCCCGGACGACGCCGGGTTCGCCGCCTTCGCCGCGGCCTCCGCCCGGAACACGTCGGCGAGCGTGAGCGCGGTCGCGCCGAACGAGAACGCGCCGATCTTCATCGCGGACCTGCGGGAGACACCGTCACAGTAACGGGTGCTTTGGCCAAGAAGGGTGAGCATGACAAGGCCCCTCGGGGGTGCGGCGGCGGGCAATCCGAAACGGGACCGCGGAGGCGCGGCCGAACAGGCGGGTGTGGAAAGACTGTCGACAACCGAATAGTACGACCGAATCGGACCGGACGCAACGGAAATTGTCCCCCCTCCGCGCGGGCGGGCGAGTGGGGCTGGCCGTTCAAATCGGCAGTTCGCGGCCGACGCCCTGTTTTCGGGCGAGGTCCACCAACCGGACCGCGACGGCCACGTCCTCGATCCCCAGGCCGAGCGACTTGAACATGGTCACCTGGTGCGGCGACGTGCGGCCGGGGTACCGGCCGACGTGGAACTGGCTGAACTCCAGCACGTTCGCCCACGACAGCACGCCTTCCCGGATGGCGGCGACGAAGTCCCCGGCTTCGAGCCGGGCCTGGTCCTTGCTGTCGACGGTAACGACGTTCGTCCGGCGGAAGACGTTCACGTCCACCTCCGTCTTCGCCAGGAAGTTCGAGCCGATGACGTTGAGGTGCGCCCCGTCCGAGACCCAATCGCCTAAGAGGACCGGTTCGCGGCTGCCGGTGGCGGTGATGACAATGTCCAACCCCTTCGCCGCTTGCTCGGGGGAATCGACGGGAATCACTTCGACGCCGCACAGAGGCGTCATTTCCTCGGCGAAGGCTCTCCGTTTCGCCGCGTCGCGGGAATAGACGTGGATCTTCGTGATTTTGCGGACCGTGCACACCGCGAGGAGTTGCGTCCGGGCTTGCTTGCCGGTGCCGTACAGCCCCACCGCGGTCGCATCCGCGCGGGCGAGTTTCTTCGTCGCGATCCCGCTGGCGGCCCCGGTGCGGACTTGCCCGAGATAATCGGCTTCGAGAATCGCCGTCATCCCGCCGGCCTTCGGGTCGAAGAGCGTGACGTGGAACTTCGCCCCGTGGCGGGTGGTGGTGTACGCCTTGAAGCCCAGCGCCCCGAGCGTCTTGGCGGCAGCGGGCAACACGTGGAGCATCGCGTGGTCGGTCTGACAGCGTTGCCGGGGGACGTTCTCGGCTTCGTCGAGCCCGATCTTGCGGAACGCCGCGTCGACGGCCTCCAGCGCGAGGTCCATCGTGAGGAGGTGCTTCACGTCGTCTTCGGACAGGAACAGCACGGGCATGACCGTACCCCGAAGCCCTTGTAGGGTGGGTCGAGCCGGCTCTGCGGCGAAGACCCACCGAAATCGCAGTCGTTCGATCCACCACCGTGGTTTTGCGGGGCCGGTGGGTCAGCGCCGAAGCGGCTTGACCCACCCTACAAGATGCTCACTTCCCACCGGATAGCCAGTCCTTCAGCCGGGCAAGGCCGCCGGTGATCGTTTCGCGGTTCGTGGCGAACGACAACCGGACGAACCCCTCGCAGCCGAACGCGGAGCCGGGGACGAGGTTCACGTGGGCCTGTTCCAGCAAGGCCGCGCAGAAGCCCAGCGAGTCCGTCACCTTCTTGTCGCCGAAGGTTTTGCCGAAGTGGGCGGACACGTCGAAGAAAGCGTAGAACGCCCCTTCCGGATTGCCGGACTTCACGCCGGGGATTTGCTTCAGCAGGTCGAACGTGATCTCCCGCCGGGCCGCGAACTCGGCCCGCATCTCGGCGACGCAGTCCTGCGGGCCGTCGAGGGCGGCGATCAGCGCCGCCTGACTGACGCTCGACGGGCAACTCGTCTCCTGGCTCTGCACGTTGTCCATCGCCTTCACCACCGGCACCGGCGCGACGGCCCAGCCCATCCGCCAGCCGGTCATCGCGTAGCTCTTGCTCGCGCCGGAGACGGTGACGGTGCGGTCGCGCAGGCCGGGGCGGAGGCCCGCCACGCACGTCGGCTTCGCGTCGCCGTAGGTGAGTTGCTCGTAGATTTCGTCGGACAGAATCGCGATGTCGGTCGTCAGGACCACGTCGACGAGGGCTTCCAGTTCCGCCCGCGAATAGACGGTCCCGGTCGGGTTGCACGGCGAGTTCAGCATCAGCAACCGCGACTTCGGCGTGACCGCGGCCTGGAACTGTTTCGGCGACATCTTGAAGCCGGACTCGAACGACGTTTCCACGAGTACCGGCGTCGCGCCGACCATCTTGACCAGGTCCGCGTAACTGACCCAGTACGGCGTCGGAATGATGACTTCGTCGCCGGGGCCGACGGTTGCGGCGAGGGTGTTGTGGATCGAGTGCTTCGCCCCGTTCGAGACGATGACGTGCTCCGGCCCGCACTCGAACCCGTGGACCTTGCCGTACCACCGGGCGATCGCCTTCTTCACCTCCGCGGTGCCGGAGGACGGCGTGTAGTGCGTCTGCCCCTTGGCCATCGCGACGGTGGCGGCCTCGCAGATGTGTTTCGGCGTGTCGAAGTCCGGCTCGCCGAGGCTGAAGTCGAAGACCTTGATGCCGGCGGCTTTCAGTTCGCGCGCCTTCGCGGCGGCGGCGATGGTGGCGGACGGCTGAACGGCGGCGGCCATCTTCGAGATGCGGATCATTCGTGCGGCTCAATCGGTGCGGGGGGCGGGCCATCAGTGATCGTATAGAATCTTCGCGTGGCCGGAATGCGAGAATCATCCTTGCGAGTCGCCCTGTTCATTCACCGCTACCCCCCGGCGGTCGGCGGCGCGGAGCTCTACGCGGCACGGCTGGCAAAGTTTTGCGTGGATGCGGGCGATGACGTGACCGTGTGGACGAGCACCGCGGTCGAGCTGTCGGAGATGTGGTTCCCCCCGGTTAGCCGCGAGGCGGAGCCGAGCGCGGGCGCTTCCACCCCATTCCGCGATTGTGTGGGGCAGGAA
>CAYUHJ010000307.1:0-6383 GCA_964444365.1 uncultured Alcaligenaceae bacterium
CAGCAGATGTTCCGCCGGTTCGCCGACGTGCAGACGGCCGACATGCTCGACCTGCCGCGGCCAGCCCTGGAAGGCGGCAAGCCTCAAGTTGTTGCCTGTCCGATGTCCGACGCCCAGGCCGCGATCCAGCAGAAACTGGTCGAGCGGTACGAGCGACTTAGGTCACAGAAGGTGGACCCGCGCGAGGACAACGCCCTGGCCATCACCACCGACGGTCGCAAGCTCGCCCTCGACGCCCGGCTGATCGACGCCGGTGCGAGAGACGAGCCGGGCTCGAAGGTGAACGTGCTCGTGGACAACGTCCACCACATCTGGCAGCGGACGGCCGCCACCCGCGGCACGCAGATGGTGTTCTGCGACCTGGGCGTGCAGCCCACCGCCTGGGGGTACTCGGTGTACGACGAACTGGTCGAGAAGCTCGCCGCCCGCGGCATCCCCAGCGACCAGATCGCGTGTGCCGGCGACGCCGACACCGACGCCAAGAAGCAGTCGCTCTTCGAGCGGGTCAGGAACGGGTCGGTGCGGGTGCTGATCGGCTCCACCCAGAAGATGGGGGCCGGCACCAACGTGCAGAAGCGGCTGGCCGCGCTGCACCACCTGGACGCCCCGTGGAAGCCGGCCGAGGTCGAGCAGCGGGAGGGCCGCATCCTCCGCCAGGGGAACACGAACAAGGAGGTGGCCGTCTACCGGTACGTCACGGAAGGGTCGTTCGACGCCTACATGTGGCAGGCGCTGGAGACCAAGGCCCGGTTCATCGGCCAGGTGATGACCGGCCGGGTCGGGGTCCGCCGGGCCGAGGACGTGGCCGGCCAGGAGCTGTCCTACGCCGAGGTGAAGGCGATCGCGTCCGGCAACCCGGCGGTGCTGACCCTCGCCGAGGCCGACGCCGAGGTGCAGCGGCTGTCGGTGCTGAGACGCAACCACGCCGACGAGCAGTACACGGCGCGGCGTAAGACCCGGGAGCTGCCCGAAGTGATCGCCCGCCAAGAGCGAAGGCTCGCCGACCTGGATGCCGATCGGGCGACAGCGGCGACAGGCGACGGCGGCACGGTCGTAATCTCCGGCCGCGGCTACGGCTTCTCCGAGGCCGTGCCTGTACTGGGGCGGGCACTCGACCGCCTGCCCGATAACCCGGACCGCACCCGCACCCTCACGCTCGGCACCTACCGCGGCCTGTCCTTCGGGATCGAGCGGCACCCGGGCGGGACCGCATCGGTCTGCCTCGAAGGCCGGAGCGTGCGGCACGCCGACCTGTCGCGAGAGTCGCAGGGGCCGCGAGCGGTGCTGAACGCCGTCTCGCGCCTCGCCGAATCCTACGACCGGGACTGCGACCGGGTCCGCCAGGACCTCGCCCTCGCCCGCACACAACTTCGCGACTACGAGGCCCGCCTCGGCCGCCCGTTCCCCCAGGCCGACTACCTCGCGGCCCTGACCGACCTGCGGGACCGCCTGAAATCCGCCCTCGCTGCACCGCAGAACCCGGACCCCTCGGACGCCCCGACGCCTACCGCGCTGGCCGAGCAGATCAAGACGTTGCAAGGGGCCAACGCGAGTCGGCCGTCACCGGTCCCGGACGCGCGGTTGCCGCGTCACCCGACCGATTCGCCCGAGCCAACGGCACCGTCGATGTCCGACCCCGAGACGGAGGGCTCGTCAACCGGACCGGACACACGGCCGGTCGGCGATGACGCGGACGACGAGGGCCAGGACGCCGGCCCGTCTTTCGCCGACCGTGTCAAGTCCCGGAGGCAGCGAAGTGTGCAGCGGCCGCTGTTCTGACCGTGCTTCTTGGGCGACCCGCACGGCCTTCTGTGCTTCCGTGGGCTCGTGTCGGCGGGAACGCGGAAGTGCGCTTTCGTGTCTCTCCCCTGTGACCGCCCGCTTGCGCCGAGTGTCGCGCGCCTCCTTCCGGCTCGCAAGCCGGACGTGGCGGGTCGCGTCACTGGCCACCGGCATGAGTCTTCTGATGCAGTTCCTGCCAGCGACATCGTGGCCTGCCGCTGCGTCGCCCGGCGGGGCTGGCCGGGTTGTCGCGGTGACCGACGGTGACACGCTGACCGTGGCGGCGGCCGGTGCCCGTTACCGGGTCCGGCTGTACGGGATCGACGCGCCCGAGGCCGGTCAGCGCTTCGGCCCCGAGGCACGGGAGGCACTGGCCGACCTCGTTCTGGGCGAGGTGGTCGAGGTGGAGGTCACGGGCACCGACCCCTTCGGGCGGGTCGTCGGCGTGGTCACCCGGGGCGACACGGAGGTGAACCTGGCGATGGTGCTAAGAACCTATCCGGTTAACTGGTTGATCTAACTCTTGGGCGCGTGCCCGGAGGTAGATTATGAAGCGGACCAAAACAGCGGACTCGTGGCGCCTCTCCGATGAGCTGTGGGAGAAGATCCAACCCCTGTTGCTGAAGCATCGCAACACTCACCGCTTCGGGGGTGGGAGACCTCGGAAGCCGGATCGCGTGTGCGCCGACGCCATCTTCTTCCGGCTGCGGACCGGGTGCCAGTGGAAGGCGCTGGACGCCACGGGCATCTGCCCCGGTTCCACCGCCCACGACCGGTTCCAGGAGTGGGTCCAAGCCGGCGTGTTCCTGAAGCTGTGGAAGGCCGGGCTGTTGGAATACGACCAACTGAAGGGGATCGACTGGTCCTGGTTGTCGATGGACGGGTGCATGACCAAGGCACCCCTCGGGGGGAAAAAAGACGGGCAAGAACCCCACGGATCGCGGCAAGTTGGGGGTCAAGCGGAGCCTGCTGGTCGAGGGCGCTGGCATCCCGATCGGCGTGGCCGTGGACGGGGCTAACCGTAACGACTTCAAGATGGCGCGTCAGACCATCGAGAGCATCCCCGTCGAGCGCCCCAAGCCGACCCAGAAGAAGCCGCAAGGGATGTGCCTGGACAAGGGGTACGACTACGACGAGGTGCGGGAACTGTTGGAGCAGTTCGGTTTCACCGCCCACGTTCGCGCGCGCGGCGAGGAGGCCAAGGCGCTCAAGCGCCACGCGGGTGCGAAGGCTCGTCGTTGGGTGGTGGAGCGGACCCATAGTTGGCTCAACCGGTTCCGGGCGGTGCTGATCCGTTGGTGCAAGAAGCCCGAGAACTTCCTCGCCACCTTGCACTTCGCACTCGCCCTTATCACCTACCGAGCCACCGGGTTAACCGGATAGGCTCTAAGCGGCTGGGCGTGGCACTCCGGACGGTACGACCGCAGGCGTGTGCTGCGGGGAGCCCAGAGGGCCGCACGCGCGGCGAAACGCGGACTTTGGGCCGACGACCGGCCGGTGCCGCCGTGGAGATGGCGTCGAACGGCAGACCCGATCGCTCGGGGTTCGTCCGGCTCACCGGCAGGGACGCGGTGAAACGAGACTCCGTTCGCCAGCCCCGGTGGCCGGCGGCAGCCAATCCTGAGGCCGAACCCCCTCCGCGACCGAAAGCTCGCAGACCTGGTATTTGCAGCCGATCCGCCGCGGGGCGGACGCACGGCGGTCCAGGTTGCGGGCTTCGGGGCGGAGGTAAAGCAGGCCGTCCATCACCCAGCCCCCGGGGCGGTGATGCGGTGCTTCCGCAGGTACTGGTCGAGCGTCTCCCGGCTGACCCGTGCGCGCCCGCGAGCCAGCGTTCTGAAAGGTGAGGGAGCACCGGTCGCCGGAGGCCTCTGGGTCCGGCGGTGCCGCAATCGGACCCAGAGGCCCTATTCGCCCGGCCGGCGGGCGGGGGCGGGCTCGGGCAACGGCAGCAGCGCGGCGGTCCACCCGGCCTTGCTCGCCATGTTCTCCATGATTCCGGACATGTCGGCGGCGATCCTCGAAGCCCTGTCGCCTCCGCCCGCCGGCCCCTTCAGTCGCCGCGCCTCTTGCGCGAGCGTGTCGCGGAACTCGCGCAGGTCCTCGTGCGTCGGGCGCTCACCCCGGAGCGGATCGGCCGATTGTCTGACGCGGTCGTACGAGGCCCTGACGGACTGCGGCGCGGTGTACGCCAGGGCTTCGAGGTTCTTCGTCTGAACCCACAGGGAGCACGCGATGACACTCGAATGGTTGTTGAGCTGGCCCGCGGGGAGGTCGGCGGCCTCCAGGCCGGCGGCCAGCCAGGCGAACGCCACGGGGACGAGCAAAAGGGCCCGCCCGCCCCGCGCCCCGAGGGCGCGGGGGATGGACGGACCCGGCGCGCCCGCCGTGTGTGCGATCCCGGGATCGACCCGGGGTGGAAGAATTGGCTTCATGTGTGTAAGGGTAGCGCGATTCGGGGGTGGGGCGCAAGCGGAAAACGGTCCGGCCGCGCTGACGGGGCGTCTTGGCACCCTCGGGGCGGTCGGGCCTGCCGGGTTACCCGCTTGGTACCGGTGCCTGTTCGGCCCCGTGCCCGGGGGTCGGTTCGAGGAGGCGTCGCGCTCCGTAGCGGGCAGGGGCTCAACAGGGGGAACGCGAAGAGTGAACCGAACTGAGCGCCAGCGCCAATCGCAACACCCCTGAAGGTAACACATTGCGACGACAGATGCTTGCGCCGAAACTGCAGTTTAGTATACAATCGTATATTGTTAGTTGATATTCATTACGTGGGTTCATTATGTCGCGTTCTTGTACTCTTCGATTGGCGCCCCGTTGGGCCATCAACTTCGTTGTCCTCGCCGCCCTGCTTCACCCACCCGCGGCCGGGGCCGCGGACTGCAAGTTCTTCTTCCGGACCGTGCGTGAGGGCCAGTCCGTCACGGCTTACAAGAGCCGGTTCGCCGGGGAAAAGGAGGCCTGCGTGTCAGAGCAGCGGACCTGCCGGGGCGGCACCCTGACCGGGAGCTTCAGCGAGCCGACGTGCCGGGTCGGCTCGCTGCCCGTTTTAACGTCGACGTGGGCGGCCTGAGCGGCCAAAAGGAACACCGCGAGCGACCAGACGGAGACGAAACACGCCCCCACCTCGTGGTACAGGTCGATCACCGCCGCCGTGCCGGGGTTGCGACCGCGCTCCCGCACCAGAGCTTCGCCAAAACAGAACAGGTCGGCCACGCGCGCCTCGTTGGCGAGCGCCACGAGGGCGGCGATCGCCCCGAGCTTGCAGGCGAGCCGCACCGCGGGTGTTGCGGCAACGCAGACCGAGGCGACGAGCGAGACGAACAGGAAGCAGAACGGAAAGGCGTTACAGCTCTCGGCGATCAGCAATTCCATCGCGGCCGACTGGAGGAGGATCGCGTGCCCGCCCCCGTAGGGAACGACCCCCGCCGCAACGTCGGAGGAGCAGAGGCGCGCGACCGCGACCACCGGTGCGATTTGGGTCGTGGCGTACCGCTCCCACAGCGCGGATGAGACCGTATTCGTGTAGTATGACACCGCGCCGAGGGCCGCCCAGCCGGCCCGGCCCGGCTCTCGCCATGCGCGGCGCACGAGGTCAACACCGGGGACGGTGACGAGCACGCCGAGCACGCCGGCCACCAGCATCAGGGTCACCATGGCGCCCCTCGCCCGGAGCGCTCCGAAGACCAGGGCAGCGGCGAAGGCGATGCCGCACAGTCTGGCGGTGCGCCGGCAGAATCTGAGCGGGAGGCGGTCGCCCGGGCGGTCGAAGCGATGGACCAGGGCCAGCAGGGGTGCCAGGTGGGCGACGCAGCTGATCAGGTTGTACGCAGCCGTGACCCAGTCGGCTGACAGGTGCCGGTTCATCACCCACACAACCAGTACCGTCCCCCCCAGGGGGAGCCCCGAGTACGCGGCGGGGCGAATGCGATCGGGGAGCCCTCCCATCACTCCCACTTACCCGACCACTGCAGCGGGAATGCGGGGCGGCAGCAGACGCGGGCCGACCGCGAACGCCGTGCCGTCGAACCGCGTCGGGTTCTCTGCGAGTGCGCGGGAATGGGAGGAGCTGCCGAGCATAAGGTCTGTTGTCGATTCTTTCACGTCTGTCTGTCATGCCACAGACCCGCAGTGGTGCGCAAGCGAAAAGGGCGGCGGCCTATGAGCTGGACGACCATGCTTGCGAGATGAAGCCGACCGGCAGCCAGTCTTGAGGCCGAACCTCCTCCGCGACCGAAAGGTCCGTAATCCGGTACTCGCAGCCGATGCGGCGTGGGGCGGACGCCCGGCGGTCGAGGTAGTAACGGACGATGTCCCGCGCGACGACCGGGTCGGCGTCCGAGTGGACCAGCGTCTGGCCCGCGAACCCGGCCCGCCCGTACCCGATCGTCACCACCCAGTGGCCGAACAGGTCGCGGCCGAGCCGCACCTCGTACCAGCGGTGGTGGTTGCGGCCCGGGTTGTGGGCCTCCATGCGGAGCCGCAGCAGGCCGTCCATCACCCGCCCCCGGGCGTGCGGGCGCGGAGGCGGCGCAGGTACTGGTAGAGCGTCTCCCGGCTGACCCCGGCCTCCCGCGCGAGGGCGGCCTTGGGCTCGCCGGCCG
>CAYUHJ010000308.1:0-6375 GCA_964444365.1 uncultured Alcaligenaceae bacterium
CGATCTCGCGGGTGGCGTCCGACCCCGGCCGGGTCAAGGTCAGCGTGTTGCCCGTCACGCTGAGCCGGCCGTCCTTCGCGAAGTGTTCCCGGACGCTGGCCGGCGGGATCAGGTGGCCGTCTTCGATCAGCGAGACGATCTGCCACGTCCCGTCCAGCGACTCGGCCGCGGCCTGGTTGGCGGCGGCGACCGGGGCGTCACCCGTGCGGAACTGGGAGATAACGGCAACGGCCGCGAGTACGGCGAGCAGTCCGACAAACGTGCGGATCCTCATCGGAAACATCCTGGGGGAAACGGGTCGCGTCCGAGCAGGTGCGGATTCTCGTCCGCCCGCGGCCCGCCCGTCAACCCCGACCGTTCGACCGATCGCAGCACCCACCCTGCGAGGGTGAATGTCGAGAACTTGACAGAAACGAAAGGGCTGCTAATTTTGAATTTACTTCATACATCACTGAATGGAATCGTGACTTGTCCTGCCGCGCAGTCGGCCAGCTGGTTCCGGTCGCGGCCCGCTGCTACTCAACGATGATCGATGTGACGGAAGCTCGTCTCATCGAGGACTTCGGCGGGGTGGCGGACGGACTTCCTTCTCTCGAATCCGAGACGATACGATGTCGCCTTTCGCCTTCCGAATCGGTGTCGCGGCCGGGCTTGCCGTGCTGACGGTCGCTGTGACCGCCGACCGACGGCCCCCGCCCCGGTTCGAACCCGCGACGCAACCCCTGTGGGCCGATTCCTCGGACGCGGATTGGAGCCGACGCATGGACGCGCGGGCGGTCGCCACGGTGGAGCGGATCGAGCAGAAGTCGCAGGTCGTCGCCGAACTCCGGGCGGGACGGATCGACCGCCCGACCGCCTCGGCCCGCTTCCGACAGATGCTGACCGCCGACCCCGCCCTGCTAGCCGAGTACCGAACCCGGCAGCCGGGGCTGACCGACGACCAACTCGCCGCCGACAATCTCGACCGCCATTGTTCGGCCGCTGCGGACCGCTGACGGCCGGGTGGCGCGGACTCGTGTCCCCCGCCGACTCCCGCGGTTGACCGGGTTCCCGCCGTCGGGTATCCGCCCGCTCATGAACTCCCGGCGCGCCATCCTCTGGCTCCTGCTGCTGACGGTCGGGTCCGGCTGCGCGCCGCTCGGCCGGCGGGGGGCGCTGCCGCGGGTTCCCTCGGACGCGCCGCCGGCCGCGGCGCTGCCGGCGTTGCCGGAACCGGAGCTTCTCCAGGCGTCCGCGGCGATGCCGGCGGACCCGGTTCCCGCGACGCCGAAGAACATCCTCGTCCTGTCCGGCGGCGGGTCCTACGGGGCGTACTCCGCGGGCGTCGTCTGCGGGTGGACCCGCGCCGGGGATCGGCCCGCGTTCGACGTGGTCACCGGCGTCAGCACCGGGGCCCTGATCGCCCCGCTGGCGTTCCTCGGGGCGGAAGGGGACGCGGACCTGCAAAAGTTCTACACCCAGGTCCGGGCCCGGGACGTGTTCACCCTGCGGAGCCTCGCCACCGTCCCGTTCCGCGACGCGGCGGCGACCAGTGCCCCGCTGCGGAAGATCGTCACGGGCAACCTGACGCCCGAGCGGGTGGAGGCCATCGCGGCCGCGCACAAGAAGGGCCGGCGGCTGTTCATCGGCACGACCAACCTGGAAACGAAGCGGTTCGTCGTCTGGGACTTCGGCGCGATCGCGGTCAAGGGCGGTCCCGCGGCCCGGCAACTGATGACGGACGTGCTGGTGGCGTCGTGCTCGGTTCCGGGGGTGTTCCCGCCGGTGCCGGTGTCGGTCGAAGTCGACGGCCGAAGCCACTCGGAACTCCACGTCGACGGCGGCGTCTCGGCCCCGATGTTCCTTCCCACGGGCGTGTTCGAGGCGGTCGCCCCGAAGCGGCCGACGGACCCGCCGGCGAACCTGTACATCGTCGTCGCCGCCAAGTTCTTCCAGGACCCGGCCCCGGTCAAGCCGCGGGTGTTGAAGGTGTTGGAGGCGTCCGTCGGGGCGTTCTTCTCCGGCCACACGCGGGCCGAGGTCGCGAACCTGTACCACCTGTCGAAGCTGCACGGCGTGAAGTTCCACGTCACCTCGGTGCCGGGGGATCTCCCCATCCCGGATTCGGGGATCGACTTCGACCCCGAAGGGATGAACCGCCTGTTCGTGGCGGGCCTGGACGTCGGCCTGGCCGGGCCGAAGTTCGCCACCACGCCCCCCGAGCGCTCCCCCGGCGACGGCGTGACCCCCCGGACGGGGACGACGTTCCGGGTCGTGCCGTAGCGATCGCCTCGCGTCGGTCTCCCTGCCATTCCTCTCAACTCCCCGCTCACCCGGTCGCTCTGTACCGGGTTCCTTGGCGTTCGGCGCTCGGCCGGGTTCAGCTGACGCTCCAACTCCTCAGTGGAATCGCATTAACGTCGATTAACAGGCACTATAGCTGTCTAATATTGTCTATTTATCTCGGAGTAACTGCGTCAAGAGGCCAAAATCGGTGCGGAAAGCGCCGTTTTCGACGGTTTAACTGTTGACCTGTACACTGGAATTCCGTATATTACCTCTGCGAGGTCGCAATGAGGAGTTTGCCGGTCGACGACCCCACCCGCCGCCGACCGTTCACCATGCAAGAACGCAGGAGCACACCATGGAAAGCTGGCGAATCGTCTGGCGCGATGGGTTCGTGCCGGTGCTGTCGACGACGGGTCTGACCGCCCTCCGGGACGCCCTCCGGGCGGACGACGTGCGGCTCGTGCAAGGGGCGACGACCACCCCGCCGCCGCTGATGTGCGTGCAGGACTGGCCCGTCGAAGCGGCGTGTGCGCTCGGGCTCTGCGGCTGGCAGGGGGACGGGCTCGACACCGTCGGCGAAGTCGAGGAGCACTTCGCCAAGTGCTGCTTCGAGGCGGATCAACGGCTCGGCGAGCCGGCGGCGTGCCGGTGGTTCCTCAACTGGTTCGACGACACCCCGCGCGACGTGATGCGGCGGGAACTGCTGGCCGAAGTCGAACTGGCCCTCGCCGACCGCATCCCGGTTGAACCCGCGGTGCCGGCGGCGACCAAGACGGCCGCGGCGTGAACGTCCTGAACCGATTTTTCCCTCACTTGTCCGATAGGAGCGCTGCGATGATCCCGGTTTGCCGCCACTGCTCGAAGGCCAAGGTCAACCGCCCCCGAGGTCTGTGCTGGAGCTGCTACTACGCCCCCGGCGTGAAGGACCAGTACCCGTCGACGAGCAAGTACGCCCGGCGGGGTGAGGGAAATTTCAACGGCAACGCTCCGAACGCCCCGGAGCCGACGATGGCCGCCCCGGGCACCCCGGAAAAGATGGCGGTCCTGGAACTGCGGGCGAAGATGAAGCAGGCCCTCTGGCACCCGCTCGACGCCCGGTTCCCCAACGACCCCCGCACCGCGGCCGCCCTGAACCAGATGCGGCTGGCGCTCGCGTCGTGAGTCTGTGAACGTCGGCTCCCGTCCGACCGCCGTTCCCGCGGAGGGGTCTGGAAGCGACCCCTCCGCGGTTTTTTCGTATCCCAATCCGCGTGACCGAAACCCAACTCACTTCCGGCCCCGGCGGCCGCGTTCTGACGAACTGTAACGTCTGGTCCCCGGACGGCGAGTGGATCGTCTACGACACCCGCTCCGACCCTGCCGGCACCTCCTTCGACGGCACCCGCATCGAGGCGGTCCACGTCCGCAGGCGGGAGGTCCGCGTGCTGTACGAATCCCGGAACGGGGCGAACTGCGGCGTCGCGACGTGGCACCCGATGTTGCCGCAGGTGGCGTTCATTCTGGGGCCGGAACTCAGTAGGCAACTCGCTCCGCGAGTTGCGGGCGCATATCCCGAGAAAGCTAGACTCGTTTCCCAGGGTGGAAGCGAAGTCACTCGCGGAGCGAGTGACCTACTCACTTGGACCTACGGCCCCGCGCGTCGGCAGGGCGTGGTCGTCGATGCGAACAACCCCAAGATCACGACCCCCCTCGATGCCCGCGACTTGACGCCGCCGTTCACCCCTGGGGCGCTCCGCGGCGGGTCGCACGTTCACGTCTGGAACCCGGCCGGGGACCGCGTCAGCTTCACCTACGACGATCACATTCTCGACACGTCGACGAACCCGGACGCGGAGCCGAACCAGCGCAACATCGGCGTCAGCGTCGTCGGTTCGCCGGTGACGGTGCCGAAGACGCACCCGCGGAACCACGACGGCTCGGGGTTTTCGGTGCTGGTGTCGAAGACCGTGGCGAAGCCGACGCCCGGCTCGGACGAGCTTTCGCGGGCGTTCGAGGAGGCGTGGCTCGGCAACCGGCGACTCGCGTTTCAGGGGCACGTCACACTTACGGATGGCTCGGTGATTTCCGAAGTGTTCCTGCTCGAACTGCCGGACGACTTGACGACTCCCGGCGACGGCCCGCTCGAAGGAACGCCGACCCGCCGGCCGGCCCCGCCGCGGGGGGTGGTTCAACGGCGGCTCACCCGCACGGAAACGCACCGGTTCCCCGGCCTGTCCGGCCCCCGGCACTGGCTGCGGTCGAGTCCGGACGGGTCGCGGGTCGGCTTCCTGAAGGCGGACGACGCGGGCGTCGTGCAGTTTTGGACCGTGTCCCCCGCGGGCGAAGTGGTCCAAGTCACGCGGAACCCCGAGCCCGTCGCGTCGGCGTTCACCTGGCACCCAGACGGACGGCACGTCGCGTTCGCGGTCGGCACCCGCGTGTGCGTCACGGACGTGCGGACCGGCACGACGACCCCGGTGACAGCGGACTGTCACCCCGCCACCGCCCCCCGCCCGGAGGCGTGCGTCTTTTCCCCGGACGGCTCCCGCATCGCGTTCGTCCGGCACTTCCCCGACGGGAATCAGATCCATGTCGCGAGCCCGTGACGGCTGCCCCTGTCAACCGCCGCCCGCCTCACGCGAGACCGTGAGGGCGACGAAACGAACGCGGGGTGACGTTGTCGTCACCCCGCGTTCGTTTCAACCCGTCAAATCGGCCACTCACCGGCGGTCCGGGAAGGACCGGGGGCCGCCGCCGCGGAAGACGCGGGGCGGGGCCGTCTGGAACAGCCGGAACTCGTTCCCGTTCGCGTCGTAGCACTTGAAGTCGCACAGGTCCGGCGACACCCCGGCCACGCCGTGAATCTGCACCTCCATCTTGGCCCGCTCCTCGATGGCCGCGATCTCCTTCCGCTTGCGGTTGAGCAGGTGGAACGCCGCGTCCATGTGGACCGTGATCGTCATCGCGGAGATCGCCGGGGCGCGGTGGGCGGCCATCTGGACCAGCCGCATCACCTCGATCCCCATCGTCTCCTGCGTCTTGACGTAGCCCGTCCCCTTGCAGTGGCCGCAGTCGTTGTAGATCCGCTTCTTCAGGGACGGCTGCATCCGCTGGCGGGTCATCTCGATGATGCCGAACTGGGAGATGCGGAGGATCTTCGTCCGGGCGCGGTCCCGCTTCAGGGCGTCCCGCAGCGTGTCCTCCACCCGCCGGCGGTGGGACTCGCTCCGCATGTCGATGAAGTCGTTGACGATCACCCCGCCGAGGTCGCGGAGCCGGAGCTGCCGGGCGATCTCCTTGGCCGCCCGCATGTTCATCTGGAAGGCCGTCTCCTCGGCGTTGTTCTCCGCCCGGAACGTGCCCGAGTTCACGTCGATCGCGACGAGCGCTTCCGTCTGCTCGATGATGATCGAGCCGCCCTCCGGCAGGTCGATCCGCTTGTTGTTGATCTTCGCGATCTCGTCCTCGACGCCGTACTTGTTGAACAGCGGCTCGGTGTCCGCGAAGTACCGGATGCGGCTCGCGAACCGGGGCATCACGATCTGCAGGAACTCCGACGCGTGCGCGAAGGCGTGCTCCTCGTCGACCCAGATGGTGTCGATGTCGTTCGTGAAGATGTCCCGGATGGTCCGCGTGATCATGTCGGATTCGCGATAGATCTCGACCGGCCCCTGGACCCGCTTCAGCCGGCGGACGACGACCTGCCACAGCCGCAGCAGGTACGCGAGGTCGTTCTGCAGTTCCTGTTCGTTGCGGTCGGTGGCGGCGGTGCGGACGATGAACCCGACGCCCTTCGGCGGGTTCAGCTTGGTCATGATGTCCCGGAGCCGGTGGCGGGCGTCGCGGTCCTCGATCTTGCGGGACACGCCGACGCGGTTCAGGCTCGGCATCAGCACGAGATACCGGCCGGCGATGCTCACGAACGTGGACAGCGTCGGCCCCTTCGTGCCGATCCCTTCCTTGATGACCTGGACGATGACTTCCTGGCCGCGCTTGAAGATCTTCTCGATCGGCATGCGGGGGAAGTTGCGGTCGCGGCCGCCGCCGGGCCGCGGTCCGCCTTGGGGTCCGCCCGGCCGGTCGCCGCCCCGGCGGTTCTGGCCGCGCGACCGGCCGTCGCCGCTCCGC
>CAYUHJ010000309.1:0-6345 GCA_964444365.1 uncultured Alcaligenaceae bacterium
CTTCGGCACGCCACCAAGGGTAGAAATGGGTCACTCGCTCGGGCCGTTCGCGGCCGAAGGCCCGATGCGAATCCGTGTCTTCTCCGCCAAATGGGGTCAACGATGGCATCGATTGCAAACGACGAGAACGGACGGCGACGAATTCTCTTCGTTGCGGGAAACGGTAAGCGGAAGACGATTCGCCTCGGCAAGTGCGACCGCAAGGCCGCCGAGTCCATCTGTCGGCACGTCGAAGCGTTGCCCGTCCTAAGTGCTTTCGCTGGAGTGGCAACACGTTGACTGGAAGCCCGGGCGAATCACCGTCCCGAGCCCAAAAACAGATCGGTATGACGGGAAGGAGCGGCGGGTCATCCCCTTGTTCCCGGAGCTGCGAACCCACTTCGCGGCGGCACTGGCGGCGGCGGAACCGGGGCAAAGGTATGTCGTCGGGGGAAAGATCGGGGGCGGGTATCGGGCCGCCGTGACGAAGACTCCGGGCCAGTGGATCAACGCGAACCTGCGGACGAGTTTTGGGAAACTTCTGACTCGGGCCGGGCTCGAAGCGTGGCCGCGACATTTTCACAACTTGCGAAGTTCACGCGAGACGGAGTTGCTGGAACGCTTCCCGGTGCAGGTGGTTTCCGCGTGGATGGGACACAACGCAAAAGTGTGCCTGAAGCACTACGCCCAGACGACGGACGACCACTTCGACCGTGCGGTAGGCGTCCCAGAATCCGGCACAGTGGTGGCACAGAATCCGGCGCAGCAATCAGCGGTAGGAAGTCGCGTGGGGTTGCAAGGCGAGCCGCAAAAACCAACGGTAGAAGGACTGAGTGCTGTAGGTTGCGATTCGCTGCCACTAACGATCAGCGGAGGGGAAGGGATTCGAACCCTTGATCGGGACTGGCCCGATTTCGGTTTTCAAGACCGATTCTTCATCCCCATCAAACGCTACAAATCCCAGCACTTCCACCGTCCCGCCGGACCTGTTGACACTGATATGGGCACTTCCGCATTCGTCACACGATGAGATAAAGCGAATCCTCACCGCTTGGCCACACCTTCCCGCCCCGATCCGTTCGGCCGTCCTCACCCTCGCCGAATCGACCGCCCGCCCGCCTTGATCAACTTCTAACCCTATGCACCACAACCTACAACCCACTACCCCCGGTCGATGGCTGTTTCGCCCTGCGATTTCCAGCGTTTCGCCGCGTCGGGGTTCCGGTGCGGGCGGGCGGTTGTGGTACCACCGCGACCCGCCGCGAACCGCCAATCGAAAAAAAACTTCGTCGCCCTGCATAGCTGAGGCAGCAAGTGGAGAGGGGTTATTGAGGGGGCAACGGCGGTTCGCCACCTTCCCCGAAAAACTTCGCTCGGCGTGCATAGAAGTGCTGCCAAGTGGAGAGGGGTTATTGAGGGGGCGACGGGAATGCAAGTCGGCCCCGACTTGTGACGTGAGTGTCATAGGCGGACGAGTCACCACCACACACGGGGAACGACCATGCTGGCAGTCATCGGCGAACAAGTGACGGACGAGGGGCTGACGGTCGCCCAGATCGGGCGGCGGGCCGGAGTGTCGGTACACGTCGCACAAGGGTGGATCGACGGCGTGACCCGGCGGGACGGCAAGCGGGTTCGGATGGCCCCGGCGTTCCGGCTCGGCGGCGACGAATGGCGAGTCAAGGCCGACGACGTTGACCCATGGGTCCGGGAGAACATCGACCCGGCGTTCGTGCCGCTCGTCGTCGAGGCACCCGCCCCCGACGCACTCGCCACCCGGCGTGACGAACTGACGGCCGAACTCGCCCGGCTCGAAGCGCACAAGGCCGGGCTCGCCGATCAGCTGGCCGAACTCCGCGCCCGCGTCCTGCTCCGCGACGACGCCGACCGCGACCGGCCCGACGTGGCGAACCGACTCAGCCGGTTCTTCGGCGACGAGTGAGCCGAAAACCAGCCGCGACCATCGGCCGAGCGTCGGACCCTGGGGTATGGGGTGAAATTCTGGCGACCCCCCTCCCGCGTACCGCGTGGCCAGCGTCGCAGAAAATCGCGTGAGTTTCCGACCAAAACACGAGGGGGGTTCCCCTCAGCGGGGTGGCCTGGGAATCGCCACTCGGTCGGCGTCGCACCGACCGCACCGCGGGCGGACAGGTGAACCGCTCGCGGTGCCGCGGACCGTCCAACCCACGACCCGAGGCGACCCATGAAGCTGACATCCCCCCGCGGGCTTGTGGCCCGCGTCGCTCCCCCGCGCCGCAGCATCCACGCGACGGCCCAGCCGAAGCCCCGACCCGACCGCCACCGGCCCCGCAACCGGGCGTCCTGCTGGAACCGGTGACGGCCGACCTTCAACCCTTTCGACGAGGTACACATGGCGAAGACGAAACCGGCCCCGGCCGCGGAACCGGCCCTCCCGGACATCGGGGCGGAACCCGGCGTGGCGGCCGCCCGCGCGAAGCGGGACGAACTCCGGGCCGACCTGGACCGGGTCCGGGCGGAACTGGCAGCGATTGGCGACGCGGCCGCCGGGCCGGCCCCCGACCCGGTCGAGGTCGAGGCCCGCCGGCGGGTCGGCGACCCGTCCGCGGCGGCCGACGGCGACCGGATCGTGAAGGCGGCGCGGGCGGTCGAACTGCGGCAGGAAGAACGCATCCTGGCCCGCGCGGTCGCGATGGCGTCCGAGGCGTGCGACCGGGTCGAGCGGCAGACGGCGGCGGCGCTGACCCCGACGGCGGTCGCGACGGCGTTCGCCCCGAAGGTGCGGGCGGCGGGGCTCGCGTACCTCGCGGCCGTGGCCGCGGTCGATGCCGTCCGGGAGGAGGTCGGCCGGCTGGCGGCGGCCGGGTTCACGGCCGGGTTGGTGTCGCCGTTCGGGTGGGACACGTTCCCGCTGACGGCGGACCCCGGCAACGGGCTCCCGGAGATGGTGAAGTCGCTCGTCGCGGCCGGGGCCGTGACCCGGGAGGAGGTCGCCGAATCCCTCCCCGTGCTCGCAAGTCGCGGGCACATCTGACCGTTCGTTCGCACGCAGCGTTCACCGGGCCGGCGTGTTGCCGGCTCGTTCCACGTTCGTTCCTCGAGAGGGTTGTTCATGCTCAAGGCAATCGTGGCGTTCGTCGGGCTGTCGGGTTTCGCCGTGGCGTCGGCCGGCGTGTGCGGGCTCGCGGTCCGCGTGTTCGTTCTGGCCGCCGGGTACTAACCCCCCGGCCGATCACCCTGGGGGGCAGTGAATGGCAAACAACGCAATCGGGTCCGCGTCCGTGGTCCTGTCGGCGAACGCCGACGGGCTCGCGGCCGGGCTGTCGAAGGCGGAATCGCAGGTCGCCAAGTTCGCGGGGAAGGCGACCGCGACGGCGTCGAAGGCCGCCGCGAAGGACTCCAAGGGCGGCGGCTTGCTCTCGACCCTGCTGCTCGGCGGCGGGATCGGTGCCGGGCTGCAGGTCGCGAACAAGATTTGGTCCCAGATCGAGGAACCGCTTCAGCGGTTGGCGTCGGGCGGCGGCTCGAAGTTCGACCTGGGCGGGCTGACGGTGTCCGACAAGGACGTGGGGCGGCTCGCGGCGGCGTCGAACGCGGTGGACCGGCTGTTCGACTCGGTCGCGTCGGTCGCCGTGAAATTCGGGTCCGGTCTCGGCCCCGGAATCGCGAGCGTCGCCGACGCCATTTCACGCGGGCTCGAACTCGCGTGGCCGCTGATCGACCGCCTTTCGCGGGGCATCGGGGCCGTGCTGTTCGTCGTCGGCGAAGTCGGGATCGCGTTCGCGGAGACGGTCGCGGGAATCATCGACCGGGTCGGGGCGTGGATCACCGCACAAACGGGGATCGGCGAGAACGCCATGACGGTCGAGAAGATCGTACTCGAAACGGCGCGCAAGATCGGCGTCGGGTTCGCCTACGTCTGGGACGGGATGAAGGCCGGGGTTCGCGTGGTCAGCTACGCGGCCGGCGTGATTGTCGAATCGCTCGGGAAGATTCTCGAAGCGCTGGCGCGGGTGGCCAAGGAAGCGAATGCGGTCGGCCGGGACAACCTGAACGGGTTCGGGAACCGGTTCAACTCGGGGGCAAACCGCGTTCTCGGGGCGTTCGGCAAGCGGACCGAGGTCGGGATCGGGTTGGGGGAATCGCTCGACACGGGGGCGGACCGCATCCAGGGGTGGGCGGATTCGCTCAAGGGGCTCGGCGAAACGATGAAGGCGCAGGGCGCGGACGCCCTGCGTGACTTCGGCGAGTCGGCCGGGGACGTGAACGCATTCTTCGACCGGATCGAGGGCAAGCTGAACGCCCCGCAGGTTCGCCCCGCGGAGAAGGTTCAACTCGCCGGGGCCATCGAGCGGGGCAGCAAGGAAGCGTATTCCGCCGTGGTGAAAAACCAGTTCGGCGGCAATGCCGCCGGCAACGACCCCGTCAAGGTCGCGAAGGATCAACTCAAAGCCGAGTTGGAACTGGTTCGATTGCAAAAGGCTTCACTCCAAGCGCTCGAACGAATTGGCCAGTTCGCAGTCTGGTAACGATCACGCGCCGGGCCCGTCCGGTCGCGTCCGCGCAGTCAACCCACGGGGCCGGCGTGTCGCCGGTCCGTTCTCCGTTCGTTTCAAAAGGAAGAGGTTCGCATGTCGAAGATGCAATTCGAGCTCAAGGGCATGAAGGAACGCCGGGCGCAGATCGTCGCCGCGGTGGCGAAGATCGGCGACGCCGTCCGCCGCGAACAGCGGGCGATGACCCCCGACGAGCAAGAGGCGTTCGCCAAGCTGCAGGCCGACTTCAACGCCCTGACGGATCAGATGGCGACCACCGAGGCCTCGCTCGCGGCCATCGCCGAGATGGTGGCGGCCGGGTCCGACGGGGCCGACCCGGCCCGCTCGCTCCGGTCGGCCGACCCGTTCGGCGTCGTCAACGAAGGGCCGCCCGGCGCGGCCGCGGACCGGCTCCGCAAGCTGGCGTTCGCCGGGTGGTGCCGCAGCCAGTACGGGCACCCGCTGACGCCGCAGCAGCGGGCGGCGTGCAAGAAGCTCCGCCTCAACCCGAAGGACCGGGAGTTCGTGTTCCGGCTCGGCCACCCGGCCGCCCAGACGCGGGACATGGGCGTCGGCACCGGGGCCATCGGCGGGTTTCTCGTCCCGGCCGGGTTCGCCGGCGTGTTCGACAAGACGCTGAAGGCCCGCGACGGGGTCCGGGCGGTGTGCTCCGTGGTCCGCACCGACACGGGCAACCCGCTGCCGTACCCGACCGTTGACGACACGACGAACGTCGGCGAGCAAGTCGGCGAGAACGCCGAGTCCGTCGGGCAGGACGTGGCCGTCGGGAGCGTCAACTTCGGCGCGTACAAGTTCGGCTCGAAGGCGATTCTCGTCTCGAACGAGCTGATGCAGGACAGCGCGTTCGACATGGAAACGATGATCGCCGACCTCGCGGGCGACCGGATCGGCCGCATCCAGGGCGCTCGGTTCACGACCGGCAACGGCACCACGCAGCCGCAGGGGATCGTGACCGGGGCGAGTGCGGGCGTGACGGCGGCCGGGGCGACGGCCATCACGGGCGACGACGTGGTCCGGCTGTTCCACTCCGTGGACCCGGCCTACCGGGATTCGCCGAGCTTCGGGTTCATGATGCACGACGGGGTGCGGCTCGCCCTGAACTTGCTGAAGGACACGCAGAACCGCCCGCTGTTCCTGCCGAGCTACCGGGAGGGTCAGCCCGACACACTGTTGGGCCGGCCGATCCGGGTGAACCAGTTCATGCAGGCGACGGTCGCCACGGCCACGGTGACGATGCTCGCCGGGGACTTCTCGAAGTACGTCGTCCGCGACGCCGGGGAAGTCCGCGTCCGCCGGCTCGACGAGCGGTACGCCGAGAAGGATCAGGTGGGGTTCCTCGCCTTCCTGCGAAGCGACGCGAAGCTTCTGCAATCGACCGCGGTCCGCCGGCTGACGCAGGCGTAACCGCCCGCGGCGAAGTCGCCGCACCCCGCGGGCCGGCTCACGTTCGAGTCGGCCCCTTCTTCATTCACCCGAGGATTACCGACCATGCCAGACAGCTATTCGACCGCGAACTACCGCGAACCGATCAGCGTGACCGCGACCGGGTCCGTCCAGGGGGACGCGGCCCCGCTCGTCCGCGGGGCGCTGAACACCGTGTCCGGGGCGGACGGGACGAAGGGCGTCGTCCTGCCGACCCCGGTCGCGGGCTCCCGCGTGCGGGTGTACAACGAGCACGCGACGCTCGCGCTGAAGGTGTACCCGCCGGCCGGGTGCGACATCAACGACGGGGCGGCGAACGCGTCGGTGAACCTGTCTCTTATACACATCTGACGCTTTCCCAGATGTACATCAGCGTGGCATAGGGCAGCTGCTGGCCGGTGAGCAGGCG
>CAYUHJ010000310.1:0-6244 GCA_964444365.1 uncultured Alcaligenaceae bacterium
TGCCGCACCCCGGCGGCCCCCACACGTACACGGGGCGGTTGGCCGGCAGCAGGGCCGCCAGCGACTTGGACACCTCCGACGGACGCATCGAACACCTCCCGAAACGAGACCGCCCCCGGCCGCACCGCTCCCACGAGCGGGCCACCGGGGCCGAAGGATGAGTGCCGAGTGGTAAGCCCAGCCCTCAAGTCTTGTGACGCATCCCAGCCAGGAATTTAGGCTGGCGAACCTGTCATCACAGTGGTGGGATGTCACGCCGCAGGGCGTATTTCAAAAAGTGGTTTTTGAATATGACGGACCGGATCGCGTGACTGGCAGTTGGAAACGGGTTGACCCTCGACAGCCCGCCGGCGGGCGGTTTGATCGACAGCAACCCCTCGCGGATCGCCACAAACTCTCGGAACGTGATCATACGGTATCTACGCCGCAACCTGCCGCTCCGGCGACGGCACCCGCAGACGGTTGACGTGCCGGCGGTGGTGCCGGTCTAGGGGCGGGTTGCACGCGGACCCCGCCGCCCCTTCGGACGCGGCGACCGGGACGGTTGGATCGACACGCTTCCGGTTGGACCCGCGTCACCGGCCCGGCCGGCGACTTTGTAGACACCCCCAGACGGACGGGTCTGCGTCCCCTTCACGGTCGCAGCCGGCCGGGCCGGTGTCAGGCGTAGGCGGGTCACGGACAGCACGCCTGCCCGGCGTGCTGCGGGAGCCGGACGGTGAACCGGCTCCCGCGACCCGGCTCGCTCCACACGTCCACCCGCCCCCCGAACGCCCGAACGATCCGGCCGACGACCGCGAGTCCCAATCCCAACCCGCCCACGCCCCGCCGGCGGGCGTCCGCCGACCGGAAGAACGGGTCGAACACGCGGCCCGTGTCGGCGGGGGCGATGCCGTGGCCCGAGTCCTCGACCGACAGCACCGCCTCGCCGTCGTCCCGTCCGACGCGAACGGTTACGGGGGTGCCGGGGTCGCTGTACTTGCAGGCGTTGTCGAGCAGGTTGCCGACGACTTGGGCGAGCATCGCCGGGTGGGCCAGGACGCGGACGCCTTCGGGGAGCGGGACGGCGGGCCGCACGTCGGCCCGCCGGTCGTGCGGGTGGCCGTCGAGGTAACTGGTTACCCACGCCCCTAGGTCGATCACCTCCAGGCCGGGCAACTCGGCCTCGGCGTCGGCACGGGCCAGGAACAGGAGCGACTCCACGATCTGCCGCATCTGTACTGCCTGCCGGTGGACCGACTCCAACGCCTGCCGGTACTCACCCGGCGGTCGGTCCCGCCTCAGGGCCACCTCGACCTGGCCGAGCATGGCGGTCAGCGGGGTGCGGAGTTGGTGGGACGCCTCCCCGGTGAACCCCCGCTGCCGCTCGAAGGCGTCGTGCAGCCGGTCCAGCAGCCCGTTGAACGCCCCGGCGAGGCTCTCCAGTTCGTCGCCGGTGCCGGGCCGGGGCAACCGCCCGCCCGCGTCGTTCGCGGTCAGGTCGTTCGCCGCCGCCGACATGGCGGCGAGCGGCGACAGCCCCCGCCGGGCCAGCCACCGCCCGGCCACGGCGGCGGCGAGCCACAGCCCGACCGACGTGCCGGCGAGCGTCCATGCCAACGCCCGGATCGTGGCCTGGACGGGGGCGACCGGGACGGCGGAGACGAACACCAGCGTCCGGTGCCGGGTCTTCCGTCCGCCGGCCGGCGGGTCGCGGACCACCTCCGGGTGCGGGTGCCGGAGCGTCCGCCGGTCCACCCGCCAGTCGGCCCCGTCCCAGGCGGCGTGGAACCGCTCCTGCACCCCCTCCGGGCCGGCGGCGAGGTGGTCGCCGAGGCGGTGGGCCGGGTCGTGCGACCCGTCCAGCCGCACCCCGGCCTCGTCGTAGACCGACCACACCGGCGGGTCGCCCTCCCACCGGGCCGGCAGGCGTCGGAGTTCCGGCTCCCAGTCCAGCCCGTCCGGCTCGACCTCGGCGGCGGCGACCAGGGTGTCCATCGTCGCGGCGGCGTGGGCGTCCAACCGGCCGTGCAGGTGCGTCCGGGCGAGGACGTACAGCGTCCCCGAGAATCCGGCCAGCACCGCCGCCAGGGCCAACAGGAAGAACCCGGTCAGGCGGGTCGCCAGCGACATCTCAGCCCTCCCCCGGCCCGGCCCGCTCGGCGTCCGACCGGCGACCGAACCGGAGGTACAGCGGCGGCAGCAGGAACAGGTTCAGCAGCGTCGAGGTGACCAGCCCGCCGAGGATGACGACGGCCAAGGGGTACTCGACTTCGTGGCCGGGCTTCTGGCCGCTCAGGACGAGCGGCAGCAGGGCCAGCCCGGTCGCCAGGGCGGTCATCAGGATCGGGGCCAACCGCTCCTCCGACCCCTGCCGCACCAGCCCCGGCCCGAACGCCACGCCCTCGCCGTCTTCGAGGTGGCGGTAGTGGCTGACGAGCATGATCCCGTTCCGGGCCGCGATCCCCAGCACCGTCACGAACCCGACCAGCGACCCGAGCGACACCACCCCGCCCGCGAGGCCGACCCCGGCCAGCCCGCCGACCAGGGCGAACGGCAGGGTGAAGGCGACGATCAGCGTCAGCCGCCACGACCCGAAGTCGGAGTAGATGACGAGGATCACGCCCAGCAGGGCCAGCCCGGCGAGCAGGTACAGCCGGCGGCTCGACTCGCGGCGGGCCGCTTCTTCGCCCAGGAACTCGGGGTGGTAGCCGGCGTCGAACTTCACCTCCCGCACCTTCCGCTCGACCTCGGTCGCCACCGCCCCGAGGTCGCGGCCCTTGACGTTGCAGGTGATGTCCAGCCGCCGGGACGCGGCCTCCCGCTTGATCTCGTTCGGCATCGGCACGACCACCACGTCGGCGACTTCGTGCAGCCGCACCTGCACCCCCGCTGGAGTGTCGATGGGCAGTTCACGGATCGCGGCCACGTCGTCGCGGCACGCAGGCACGCCCCACACGACCACGTCGAACCGCTTCTGCCCCTCGTACACCTCGCCGACCTTGGTCCCCCGCAGGAGCGTCGTCGTCGCCCGGCGGACGTGGCCTGGGGTCAGCCCGTACCGTTCCGCCGCCTCGGGCCGCAGCCGCACCTCGATCTGCGGCAGCAGCACCTGCGACTCGACCTTCAGGTCGGTCACCCCCTCTACGCCGGCCATCACCCGCTCGACCTCCTTCGCCTTCGCCCGCAGCCCGTCCATGTCCGGCCCGAACAGCCGGACCACGATGCTGTAGCTCGTCCCCGACAGCACCTCCTTCGACCGCTCTTGCAGGTACGTCTGCACGTCGCAGAACATGCCGGGGTAGCCGTCCATCGCCGCCTGGATTCGTTTCCGCGTGGCCTGGTAGTCCACGTCCGGGTCGATGCTGATCCACAACTCGGTGAAGTTCGGGCCGTACACCTCGTCGGCGACCTCGGCCCGCCCGATGTGCGAGCCGAAGTTTCGCACGCCGGGAACGGCCCGCAGTTCCTTACTGGCGAGGACCGTCATCCGGTCCATCTCTTCGACCGACGCCCCCGGCTTGGCGATGTAGTGCATCAGGAAGTCCGTCTCCTGAAACTCGGGCAGGAACTCGGACCCGAACCGGGTGGCGGCGGCACCGCTCAGGACGAGTGCCGCAGTGATGATCCCCAACGCCGCGTAGGGCTTGTCGATCAGGCGGGGCAGCACCGCCCCGTAGGCCCGCCGCAGCAGTCGGGCCAGCGGTGGTTCTCCGTGCCGGCCCCGGTCGCCGGTGAGAAGCATGTACGACAGGGCCGGGGTGACGGTGAGGGCGACGACCAGCGAGGCGAGGATGGCGAGGATGTAGGCCAGGGCGAGCGGGCGGAAGAACGCCCCGGCGATGCCGTCGAGGAAGAAGATCGGCAGGAACACGATGACCACGATGGCGGTCGCGTACACGACCGCACTGCGGACCTCGTTCGAGGCGTCGATGACGACCCGGAACGCCGACTGCGGGCTACCCGCCGCCCGGTTCAGCCGCAGCCGCCGGACGATGTTCTCTACGTCGATGATGGCGTCGTCCACCACCTCCCCGAGGGCGATCACCAGCCCGGCAATGACCATCGTGTTCAGGGTGACGCCGAACGCCGTCAGCACCACCACGGCGGACACCAGCGACAGCGGGATGGCGGTCAGGCTGATGAGGGCCGTCCGCCAGTCGAACAGGAACACGACCAGGATGACGACCACCAGCCCGCAGCCGACGAGCAGGGCGTGGGCGAGGTTCTCGACGGCCCGCTCCACGAACGTCGCCGGGCGGAAGATGGTCGGGTCCATCTCGACGCCGGTCAGGCCGGGTTCGAGTTCCTTCAACGCCGCCTCGACACGGCGGGTGACTTCGAGCGTGTTCGCGTCCGGCTGCTTCTCCACGATCAGCAGCAGGCCGGGGCCGTCGTTGATGATGGCGTCCCCGATGGGGGGCGGTGAGCCGAACCGCACGTCCGTCACGTCGCCCAGGCGGATCGGGGCGTTCGCCTGGAACGCGACGACCGTGCGGCCCAGGTCGTCGGGGTTCTGGATCATGGCCCGGTGGCGGACGGCGAGCCGCTGGTTCGGCTTGTCCACGAACCCGCCGGACTCCAGCACGGTCGCGTCCCGAGCCGCCGCCGTCACCTGATCCAGGGTCACGCCCTCGACCCGCAGCCGGTCGGGATCGACCAGCACCTGATACTGCTTGTCCCGCTGCCCCCAGACCGCCACGTTCGCCACGCCGGGGACGGACATCAGCTTCGGGCGGATCGTCCACAGGGTCAGGACGGTCATGTCTTGCTGGGACATGGTCTTGGACGACATGCCGATCTTCATCACCCGGCTCAGGGACGAGAGCGGCTGGAGGATCACGGGCGGACGGGCGACGGCGGGTAGGCTCGCGGCCACCGCCGCGACCCGCTCCTGAACGTACTGCCGGGCCTTGTGGATGTCGGTCCCTTCCTCGAACAGCAGCACCACCGAGGACAGTCCCAGCACCGACTTCGACCGGATCACCTTCAGGCCGGGGGTGCCGTTCAGGGCGTTTTCGAGCGGCACGCTGATGAGGGCCTCGACCTCGTCGGTGGAAAGGCCGGGGGCTTCGGTCTGGACCTCGACCTTCGGCGGGGCGAATTCGGGGAACACGTCGAGCGGGGCGGTGCGGACGGTGCGAAACCCGTAGGCGACGAGCAGGACGCACAGGGCGAGGACGACGACCCGGCCCTTGACCGAGGACGAGATCAGCTTACTCAGCATGGCGTCCTCACTTGATGAAGCCGGTTTCCGCCCCGAACAACTCCTGCCCCCCGTGGGCGACGACCCGCGTCCCCGCCGCCGGGCCACTCGCCAGTACCGCGTCGGCCCCGGCGGTGTACAGCACGACCACCCGCTTGCGGGCATAAGTGCGGGGAGCGGTCTGGGCGTACACCCAGGTGCCGCCGTGTACGTCGTAAATGACAGCCGACCAGGGCACGGTCAGGCCCTCCTTCGCGTCCGCGAGCGGGATGCTGACGCCGAGCCGCTGGCCGGGGGTCAGCTTCCCGTCCGCGTTCGGTATCTCGTAGAAAACGTCCACCGTGGCCGCGAGCGGGTTGGCCGATGGCGGGGCGGCGACCGGCTTGGCGGACGCCAGCCGGGTGCCGGGCGGGGCGGACAGCTTGCCCACCTGGGCGGGTTCGGTGCGGTCGATGCCGTCGATGTCGCCGACCGGCAGCGGCACACGGACCCACAACGTCGAGAGGTCTACCACCTCGAACAACGCGGCCCCGAGCGGGACCGTCTGGCCGGGCAGCACCGACACGACGCGGAGGATACCGTCCTCCGGGGCGTCGATGGTGATCGGGGCGGCGGTCCCGCCCTCGGCGTCCCCGACGACCTTGTTCAGGATGGCTTGCCGAGCGACGGCCGCGTCGAGCGTCCTCTTGGCCACGTCGAAGGCGGCACGGGCCTCGTCCACCTGCCGCTGACTGCCGGCCCCCTCCCTCAGCACCCGCTCGGCCCGCTTCACAGCGATGTCGGTCAGGTCGAAGCTCGCTTTGGCCGTGTTCACCTGCCCGTTGGCGTCCGCGAGGGCGGCGGTCAGCGTGGCCCGCCCGTCCGGGGTCAGCAGCGGAATCAACTGGAACACGGGGGTGCCGGTCTTCACGGCACTGCCGGCCCTCGGCACCCCGCCCGTAGGGGCTTTCAGTGTGCCGCCGAGCGGGGCGGCGACGAGGATGGTCCGCCCGACCGGGACGGTGACCTCGCCGCCGTACACCCGGACGCGGCGGACGGCCTTCGACTCGACCGCCGCGA
>CAYUHJ010000311.1:0-6244 GCA_964444365.1 uncultured Alcaligenaceae bacterium
CGTTCGACGACTGCGACATGTTCACGTCGTCGTTCGGGTGGACCGGCTTCTTCGACCCGAGCACCCCGCCGGCCAGTTCGATCGCGCGGTTGGAGATGACCTCGTTCACGTTCATGTTCGACTGCGTGCCGGAGCCGGTCTGCCACACGCGAAGCGGGAAGTGGTCGTTCAGCTTCCCGGCGATCACCTCGTCGGCGGCGCGGGCGATGAGATCGGCCTTCTCCGGGGACAGCAACCCGAGGTCGCGGTTCGTGAGGGCGGCCGCCTTCTTGAGCGTGCCGAACGCCTTCACCACGGGCAACGGCATCGTGTCGGTGCCGATGGCGAAGTGGACCAGCGACCGGGCGGTTTGCGCCCCGAAGTACCGGTCGGCGGGGACGGCGATGTCCCCCATCGTGTCTTTTTCGAGGCGAATCTCTGGCATCGTGGGGCTTCCGGAAGGAGAGGCGGGGGTCGTGCGGCTATTCTAGCTGGGACGCGGATTCGGACCCGACGGAGGAGTGACGATGCCCCGAGTGGCCGTCCTGGGCGGGATCAACGGAGCGGGCAAGACGACTGCTTCGCGAGAAGTGTTGCAAAACGTGCTGGGCATCCCGGTGTTCGCGAACGCCGACGCGATCGCGCGGGGATTGAATGCGTTCAACCCCGAATCCGAGGCGGTGCGGGCCGGGCGGGTGCTGCTGGACTGGTTAAAGGATTTGGCGGCCGCGAACCGCGACTTCGCGTTCGAGACAACACTCGCCGCACGGACCTACGCACCGTGGCTGGCGGAATTGCGGGCGGCGGGGTATGAGGTGTACTTGTTCTATTACTGGCTCCGGAGCCCCGAGATGGCGATCGCCCGTGTCGCCGAACGGGTGTTGGCGGGCGGCCATCATGTACCCGATGCGACGGTCCGCCAGCGATACTCGCGGAGCGTGCGAAACTTTCTGGAACTGTATCGTCCGGTGGCGGATTGCTGGGAAGTGTACGATAATTCCAACGGCGAGCGTGTCCTCATCGCTGCCGGGGATCCGGTCGAAGAGCTTGTCGAAAACGAGGCGCTGTGGACGGCGTTCCTTCGGAGTGGCGACCATGAGTGAAGCGACGCAAAGCCGAGTCGACGAGATTCGTGCCCGTCAGGCTGCGATGACCGCCGCCCATGAACGGGCGAACCGCGACGCCCTCCTCGAACACGCGCGGATGGGGCGGCCCGTGTGCGAATGGCGGGACGGGCAAGTCGTCTGGCTTCCGCCCGTGGAAGTGTTCGCCCGCTACGGGTTCGACGAGTTCGGTCGGCCGCTTCCCACCGAACCCGCGTGACTCACGGGGCGAGGCGCGTCAGCCGCACGCTCTTGCCTTCCCACGACAGCACGGCGCGGCGGTTCCCCAGCGGGCTCAGTTCCAGCACGTCGAGCGAGTCGAACCGGCACTCGACCACCGCGAAATTCCCGAACGCGAACGGGTCGTCGACCGGCGGGACCGACGGGTGGGCGGTCTCCGTTTCGGGCGGGATTTCCTCGCCGGGGGCGTACCGCTCGGCGTACATCGTCCGGCTCTCCCCGCGGGTCGCGGACCAGACCAGCCGGGCGTCCGCGTCCGCGTGGTGGACCGTGACCGCGGCCAGCGTCCGCACCTGCAACCGGGCGGCGGCGTCGTAGAAGAGCAGCGCCGCCCGCTTCTGCCGGACCAGATAGTCGAACTTCGGGCTCCGCGAGTCCGTGAAGAACGCGAGCGTCCGCTCGGCCGGGTCGAACCCGCGGAGGATGACCGTCCGCACCTCGGGGGCCCCGGCGGGGTCGGCGGTGGCAACGGCGAAGGACCGGAACGGGTGGCCGGGGCCGGCCGCCGCGGCCGCCAGCGGGGCGAACACGCGGGCGGCACACCCGGCGGCGTCCGTGAAACTCGTCAGGTACTGGAACGGAGGGTGCATCGGTGACGCCTCTGCTCCCCTCCCCCTTGAGGGGGGAGGGTCAGGGTGGGGGTCGCTACTGGGAGGGAGTCTTCACCCCCACCCCAGCCCTCCCCCCTCAAGGGGGAGGGGATCGAGCTAGCCGCCTACGAACACGGGTTCGGCCGGGTCGAAGATGTTATAGACGGCCGCCGCCGAACTCGTGACGCCGAGTACCTTCGCCGGCCGGCCGACCACCGCCGCCAGCCGCACCCCGCGGGTCGACACGTCCGGGCCGGCGAAGAAACTCCCGAGTTCCCCGCCCGCCGCAGTGATGGCCCGGACGCGACTGCTGCCCACGGCGGCCCCGAGGATCAGGTCCGCCGGGCCGTTTCCGTTCACGTCCGAGACGGCGACGGTGAGGCCCGCCCGGTACGCGGACTCGAAGACCTCGAACGAGTTCACGAGCGAACCGTCCGTCCCCGCGAAGAGCTTGACGACGCTGCCGCCGCCCGCGCCCGGGGTGGTCACGATGGCCGGGCCGGAGGCGAACCGGCCGACCGCGACGTTGACGCCGCCGGTGAAGGTGCTTTCAAACGCGAAAAAGTCGCGGACGACGGCCCCGGTTCCGCCCCGGAACACCCGCACCCGCGGCCCGCCGCCCGGCCCCGCCCCGACGGCGATTTCCGCGACGCCGTCCCCGTCCAGGTCGCCGGCCGCCACGCTGACGCCGCCGGTGAAGCCGGGCTCGAACGCGAACGTGCTGAAGAGTAGCCGGCCGTCCGTCCCGGAGAACGCCTTCACGACCGGGCCGCCCCCCTTGCCGGCCCCGGTGAGCACGTCCGGCACGCCGTCCCCGTTGACGTCCGCAACCGCCACGTTCACCCCGCCGCGGAAGCCCTCGTCGTAGGCCAGGAACCGGGTCAGCACCACGCCGGTGTCCGCGTCGGCGATCGTGACGACCGGCGCGTCGCCGCGGCTCGCCCCGAACGCGGTGAACGCGAGTCCGTCGAGCGGCCGCCACGCCGTGAGGGTGCCGGCGTCGTTGCCGTCCGGGTTGGCGTCGTCGAATACCACGTCCCGGACCTTGGACAACACTTGCAAGGCCGTCAGGTTGCGGACGTTGTACCCGAACAGCAGGCCCGTCGGGGAAAAGTCGCCGCCGCCGGCCGGGGCCGTGTTCGGGTGGACGGTGTCCGCGCTGATCCCGTGCCCCGGCACCGTCTGAAGCGCTTGCCAGTAGTTCCAGAGCGGCACGTTCATCTCGTCCGCGAGGTCGGCCACCACCTGATTCGCCTGGTCCACCCACACCCGCGTGATGGCGTTCAGGTAGCAGTCCGGGATCGTCGACAGAACGGGAACGACCCCGAGCGATTCGTAGGTGCGAACGATTTGTCGCAACTTCTCCCCGTAGCCGTATGCGTCCCCGGTGCTCGCGTCGTTCGTGCCGACCATGACGAGCGCGATCCCCGGCCGGACGGCCGCAACCTCGCCCGCGGCCGTGGCCAGGATGTCCTTCGCCTGCCAGCCGGGGAAGGCACTGGAACTGACGCGGGTGAAGGAGTTCCCGCCCGGAACCGGAGCGAGGTACGTCTGCCACGTTTCGACCAGTTCCGCCGGGAGGCCGTAGGCCCGGAGGTTGTAGCCGAACTGACCCAGCGGCGTGTACGAGTCCGAGGTGATCGCCGAGATGCTGTCGCCCGCTTTGGCAAACACGTCCCGCCGGTTGCCGAGCGCTGCCCCCCGCTGCGCGACTTGCTGGAGGTGCGCCTGCGTCTCACCGTCGATGATCGGGATCGTCGGCAGCGTGCGGAAACTCGCGGCCGGCACGTCTCGGGATTCCAGCAACTCCGGGCCGGTCGGCTGCAGGAACGAAGGGACGGTGCGGGCCATGCGGGTCACGCGGGTTGGGGGGAACGGAGCGGTTTCCCGCTACGCTATGCGAACCGCCCAACCGCGAAACTGGTGAAACTGGTTAAAATGGGAATAATCGGCACCGTCAGGGCGTCACATCCAGAACCGACGCCGGGTCCGCGAAGATCGCCGGCACGCCGCCCGTGTGGATGAACACCAGCACCGACCCGTCCGGGTAGCGGCCGGCCCGCACGTCCGCGATGAGCCCGGCGAGGGCCTTCGCCGAGTACACCGGGTCCGTCAGAATCGCCTCGTTGGTCGCCATCAGCTGCAACGCCTCCCGCCCGGCGAAGGACGGCTTGCCGTACCCGGGCGGGATGAACGACTCGTCCGCGTCCACGTCCGCCGCGGTCAGGCGGTGCGGCAGGCCGAGCATCCGGGCGGCGTCGTTCGCATCCGCGGCGATCGCCGTGGGAATGTGCCACGGCCACGGCATCGGGCAGATGAGCCGGGCGGCCGCGTCCAGCCCGAGGAGGGTCTTCCCGAGCGCGACCCCCGCCCCGGTCGCCCCGGACGACGACACGTACAGCCCCGCCGCGGTCAGCCCCCGTTCGGCGAGCTGCTCCGCGATCTCGGCGACGCAGACGGCGTAGCTCACGGCGGCGAGCGGGACCACCCGCGGCCGGTGCCAGTAGTACGGGTTGCGGCCCTCCCGCCGGAGTTCGTCCGCCTTCGCCGCCAGCAGCGCGTCGAGGTCCGGCCCGAGCGGCGCGTCCGTGAACTCGACCTTCGCCCCGACCAAATAATCGAGCAGCAGGTTCCCCCGCGGTTCCGTGGACGAGTTCCCCAGGCTCAGGAACAGCCGGCACTCCAGGCCCAGCTTGGCACAGCCGGCGGCGGTCTGCCGGCAGTTGTTGGACTGCACCCCCGCCCCCCACACGACCACGTCGCACCCCTGGGCCACGGCGTCGCCCAGCAGGAACTCGTTGTGCCGGGCTTTGTTTCCCCCGAGCAGCAGGCCGGTGGCGTCGTCGCGTTTGACGAAGACGCGGACCCGGCCGCCGATCCGCTCCGCGAACCGCGGGGCTTCCTCCAGCGGAGTGGGCAGGTGCGCGAGCCGCGCCCGCGGCAGTCGGTCGGCGGCCTCGAACACCTGACGGGGCGTGAGCTTCGGGAACGACATGGGGGACGCCTCCGGCGTCGCGGGTTCGCGGTCGGGCAGTGCGATTCTCCGCCCGGACCGGACGGGCGGCAAGCGGGATGTCGCGGGAACCGGCGAGAGCGGTCCCCGGTTCGCCGACGCGCCCGCGTGGTGTAAACTATCTCCATGTGGCCCGACCGCACCGACACCGACCGCCTCCTGTCCGCCGCCCGCGACGGCCAGACGGGGGCCGTCGACGAACTCTTCGGCCAGTTCCGCGAGCCGCTCCGCAAGGTGATCGGCCTCCGGCTCGACCCCGTCCTGGCCCGCCGGGTGGACGCCTCGGACATCGTGCAGGACGTGCTCGTCGAGGCGAACCTGCGGCTGACGGAGTACCTGAAGTCGCCGACCATGCCGTTCCACCTCTGGCTGCGGCACCTCGCGCAAGACCGGATCATCGACACCCACCGCCGCCACCGCACCGCCCAGCGGCGGAGCATCGACCGCGAGCAGCAGATCGCCGCCCACCCCGCCTGGGCCGACGACGGGTCGAGTGCCGGGCTCGTGGCCCAACTCATCGACCAGGAACGCACCCCCGCGTCGGAAGCGATTCAGGCGGAACTTGCGAGAAAGCTCACGGCCGCGGTCGAGCAACTGTCCGACGACGACCGCGACGTGATCCTGATGCGGCACCACGAGCAGCTGTCCAACCAGGAAGTCGCGAACCTGCTGAAGCTCACGGAAGCCGCCGCGTCGATGCGGTACCTGCGGGCGTTGCGGCGGCTGCGAACGGTGCTGTTGCCGGAGCAGGACAAGGGCGACGAAAATTGAGGTTTGCTGTGCTCGTCTTCGATTCCCCCGCCGAATTCCGCGCCCGCCCGGCCGCCGAGCGGTATTTGCACGTCATCGTCCTGATGGCCGTCCGCGACGGGGCCGACCGCCTGGAAGTCCGCTTCACCGACGACGGCGGCATCCTCTACTACCGCGTCGCCGGCCGGGACTGGGAACTGACGCCGGTGCCGGACGACGTCTTCCCGGAGCTGAAGCCGACCCTGCGAACCGTCGCCCGGCTCGTCTCCCCGGAGCGCCCCGCCGTGACCGTCCTCGGCGACGCCGGCGACGCCCGCCACGAGCCGCTCGAAGCCGGCTGGCTGACGTACCAGATCGGCCCGCACCTGCTCGACGCCGTCGTCCGCATCGACCCGCGCGAACCCTGGGGCGGCGTCACCATCGAGTTCGACGATGCGAAAGAACTCGCGGGACTGGCGGGCGAAACCCTGTCGGCGTGCGTGGGAGAAGAGGGATCCGAATCCTGATTTCTATCTTGTGGCACCGGCCGTTTTCGTTGCCCCAACGGGGCGACCGATGGTAGCCAGGGG
>CAYUHJ010000312.1:0-6196 GCA_964444365.1 uncultured Alcaligenaceae bacterium
CACGACAGGCACCGCACGTCCTCGGCGACCTTGTACCCGAGCACCTTCTCCATCCGCTTGCCGAGCGGCCCCGTCAGGTTGACCATCGCCTGCGAGTGGACGTCCTTCTGGTCCCAGGTGACGGACTCGTTCAGCAGGCAGAACTCGTTGGACTTGTAGTTCTTCACGAACCCCGCGGCCTGCCCGGTGTCCGCCCCGCTGTGGCACGTCCGGCAGCTGTTGATCCCCGGCGACGGCCGGCCGGGGTCCGCCTTGAGCGGCTGCGCGGGCTGGCCGTGCGACCGGGACAGGCCGATCACCGTCACGGCGACCGCGAACACGCCGGTGCTGAGGAGGATTCGCGTCGACATCGCAGCCCTGCGGGTTCGAGTTTGGGGGATTCGCGGAGATTGTAGTCCGAAGAACGCACTCTTGTAGGGTGGGTCGAGCCGCTTCGGCGAAGACCCACCGAACCCGGAAGAGGCGGTTGCCACTCCGGTGGGCCTTCGCCGAGGCGGCTCGACCCACCCTACGCGGATGTCACCGTGTCAGCTTCAAGAGGTCGTCCCACGTCTCCGCGGGGACCGGTTGAATCTTCGGCCCGTCATGGCCACGCGGGAACTGGAGGCGGTTCGCGAGGGCTTTCAACTTCGCTTCCGCCTCCGGGGACCGGGCCGACGGGTCCGCCGTGCAGATGCCGCGGTACAGGGCCGCCGTGCCGAGGAACCGCTGCGTCGAGGCGTCCCAGTCAAAGCCGGGCTTTGCCTTGAGGACGACCTTCAAGGCCTCCCGGAGTTCCGTCGGGGACAGTTGCGGGCCGGCGGCTCGGGTCGTCGCCCGCGACTGCAGTTCGTTGACCCACGCATCCAGGTCCTTCGATGCGTCCGCGGAGGCGGCCTTCACGTCCTTCGCGGACGGCCGATCGTTCACATCGTACAGCTTCGCGAGTTTCAGCAACCCGGCCGGGGTCGCCGACGGCGAGCACCACGCGGGGCCGGTCTTGCCCGCGAATTCGAGCACCTGCGGGTACGCCCACGTCCCCCACGGCAACGCCCCGGACTTTCCGCCGGGACGGGTCGGGTTCGGCAGTTCGCCGATGACGCCGCGGTGACACGAGAAGCAGGAGTACTCGGCGAACTCGGGCCAGTCGTGCTTCTGCTTTTCCGCTTCTGACGCCCGGTGATTCAGCAGTTCCGCCGCCGCCTTCGCGGTGCCGACCTGCCCGATCGCCCACAGCCACGCTTCCGCGTCGGGGCCGTAGGCCTTCTCGGCCTTCCAGTGCTTCGCGTACACCGGGGGCGTGCTGTACGCGGTGATCTCGAAGCGGAGGGCCGGGTGGCCCGCCCCGATCAACCGGTGGTCGACTTCGCGGCCCGGCTCGCCGACGTGGCACCCGGCGCACAGCTTCGTGCGGTAGGCGAAGTCTTTGGTCGGCAGCATCCCCTTCGCGGCCTTCGCCTGGGAGTCAAGGGACTTCCAGTCGCGGGAATAGTGATCGGTCAGCCACTCGCCGGCGGCCCCGTGGCAGTTCTCGCACGACGCGGCCGAGTGCAGTTCCGAAGTCGCGGCAGGCCAATCCCCGTTCGGCGGGGCGGCCCCGTGGCACTTCAGGCAGACTTCCGTCTGGTGCGCCGGCGGGTGGTCTTTCCCTTCGGCCAGCAGGCGAACCATCCGCTTCGACCGCTCCTGGAACAGCACGGAATACGCGTTCCGGTGCGGGTCCGCGTCGGCGAAGCAGATCGACTCGCCGCCGGGGGTGCCGTGCGGGACGATTGCCCCGTGGCAGGACGCCGACGCGCACGAAACGGACCCGACGACTTTCGCCTTCGCAATTCCCGCAGGGGATGCGGTGGGGGCGGCGGCCGTCAGGTCCGGAAGTTTGGCCGGGGGCTGGGTGCGGGCGACGGCGGCCCACCCGAGGGCGGCGGCGACCGACGCGACGACGATGGGGACCGGTGTACGGGTCATGGCGTCCTGGCCGGGTTGGGGGTGCCTTCCCCCAAACTTACCCGGTTACCGGACGCCCGACGCGAAAAATCTCGGACGCACGTCCCCCCGCCGACTCCGACGGGGGAAGCCGTGCGGGAATTACCGCCGGCGACGGCGTCGCTTGGCCGGCGGCCGGTACTGGTACCGCGCCTTGTCGAGCGGGTCGTTCGACACCGTCCACGGTTTACCGTCCCGCAGGAACAGCTTCTGCTGCTCCGCGAGGTTCAGCGGCCGGGCACCGACCCGCCCGAAGACGGCCAGCTGGTTCCCCGACTCGTCCACCGCCCGGTCGCGGTCGACGCCCTTGGCGATGGCGAGCGCCTCGCCCCCCTTCGGGATCTTGTAGGTCGCGACGAGTTTCGGGGTCGGCCGCACCGCGAACCCGTCGTTGCCGGGGGTTTCGGGTGACGTCAACTGCACCACCCGCATCCCGTTCTTGCCGTCCGCGACGTAGGCGAATTCGCTCACGTAGGTGATGCCGAGCTTCACGTCGTGGACGTCGTTCATGCAACCGCCCGCGTCGAAGATCTGGTCGAGCTTCGGGTGGTCCGGCTTCGTGATGTCCAGAATCACGAGCCCCTTCTTCCCGGCCGCGACGTAAGCATAGGTCCGGGCGAGGTAGATGTTCTTGCAGTCCTCCAGCTTGATCTTCGACACCGGCTTCGGGTCCGCCAGGTCGGTCACGTCGAGGACCTTGACGCCCTCCTCGTCGACGACGTAGGCGTAGCGGAACTGGACCTGCACCGCCTTCGGCTTCTCGATGGTCTCCCCGCCGATGACCGCCGTGACCTTCAACTTCTTGGCGTCCTCAATGTCCACGACGACCAACCCTGCGTCGCAGCAGATGTAGGCGTAGTGCCCGACGATGGTGACGCTCTTCGCCCCGCACAGCAGGCCGTTCGGGTTGAAGGTCACTTCCCGCTTCAGGAAGTTGTTCGACGGGTTGCCGTCGATCATCGTCGCGATCTGGATGAGGATCAGCCCCTCGTGCTTGTCCGTGACATAAACGTAGGCATACATCCCCGCGACGCTGCCCTCCTTGTTCTCCGGGAAGTGCTTCCGCGTCGGGTCCGGGGCCATCGTCGTCGGGGCGACGACGCAGGTGGCGTACTTCGTCGGCACGTAGAATTTCTGGCCGGCCGGCGACACCGGGGCGGTGGTGATCCGCTCGGCGAACGCCTTGTTGTCGATGAACGCGATGTCGAACATCCGGACGCCCCCCTCGCCGCACGCCGCGAGCACGTACTCGCCGCGGTTCTGCACGCTGAGGATGTTGGCCTTCACCTTCAACGGCTTCTTGAACTTGTCGAGGATGTCGTACCCGGGGTGCTCGTAAGCGGTCTTCAACTCGCCGTGGTGTTCCAGGTGCTTCTGGTACGCCTCCGGGAACGCCTGGGCGTGGAGCGTCGAACCGATCACGGCCTGCGGCTCCTGGGTCTCCGTGACCGTGACCGCTTGAAGGCCTTCCTCACCGGCGGCGATCCAGCAGTACTTCCCGATGAAGTTCAGGTAGTTGGTGCCGTGCATGAGGAGCTGCGCCATCCAGGCGTTGTTGTCGTTGTCCTTCGACAGGTGGCAGTCGGTACACATCTTGGTCATGCCCTTGCCGCGCACCGTGTGCGGCACGTTCGTGCTGAACGCGATGCCGCTGAAGCCTTCCGCAGAGATCGTCTGTTGCTGGACGTAGATCCCCTCGCGGTTCGCGTTGTAGCTGCCGACGTGGATCGCGCACGACGACCGGGACGGCCCGATCTTGTTGCCGGTCACGTCGCCGTCGCGGGCGAGCATGTAGATGTCGTCGCGGAGCGTCTGGAAGTTGTACGGCGTGTAGTTCCGCGTCACGTCTCCGTCCGCGTGAAGTTGCGGCATCTTCGCGTTGGCCCGCTGCGGCAGGTGGCACCCGTAACAGCTCGGGTTCCACGACGTGTGGCACGCGATGCAACTCATGTTGTCGTTGGTGTGCGCGCACTTGCCGTCGCCGGCGGGCGAGTCGCCCCAGACCATCTTGCCGTTCTCGACGCGGACGGTCTTCGCCAGGTGGGACTTCGCGTTGTACCGCGGGTGGTCCGGCGTCACCGTGTCCTTCGTCTGCACGACCTCCCAGCGGACGCCCTTCTCGACCATGGAATTCTGGAAGAACCGCTTCTTCCCGTTGCCCAGGTCTTCGACCTCGAACAGCGGCTTGCCGAACGGCGTCTTCTTCGCCGCGAGGTTCCGGCCGGGGTTCTTCGGGTCCGCGCTGGACGTGTACGCCGCCGGCCCGGACGTGCGGAGGGTCGTGTACTGGCTCGCGCTGCCGTGGCAGTCAATGCACGCGATTTCCGTCGCGGCCCGGACCTCCATTTGAAGCCGGCCGTTGCCGTGCATGTCTTGCGAGAAGTGGCAATCGACGCAGTGCATCCCCTTTTCCATGTGGATGTCCATCGCATGGACGGGGCTGCCGGCCCGGCTGCAATCCAGCTTGTACTCCGCTCCCATCGCGGCCTTCGTGTCCGGGAATTGCTCCTTGTGGAAGTCCTTCATCTTCGTCGGGAACGCGACGGCTTCCGCCAACTTCTTCGCGGTCACGTCGTGGACCGGCGTGTTGAACACGTCGAGCAGTTGGCCCTTCTTGTCCTTGTGGTACACGGCCCGGAACACCCACCCGTGGCTGTGGAAGTCCCCGAACTGGGTCTTGTTCATCAGCGGGTTCAGGCTGGTGATCTCCGCCAGGAACGCGGGGTCGCCGTGGTTCCCGTAGGCGGACGACTCGTTCGGGTTGAGCATCGCCTGCCGGGTGACCTGCTCGGCGGTCAGCTTCTTGCGCTTCTTGGGGTACATCAGGTCGCCGTGGGTTTCCTCGTCCCACCACATGTACCCGATGTAGCTGTTCAACACCGTGGTGCCGGGGTGCATGTGGCACACCATACACTGCGATGTTGCAATGCTGTTCGTGAACTTGTGCGCGATCGGGTGGCCGGACTGGTCCTTCGGGATCGTCGGGTCCGGGTTGTCGGCCGCGGTCATGCCCTTGTTGCCGTGGACGTGATACGGCCCGGAATGCACCGGCGACCGGTCGTTCGCATACATGACGTGGCAGCCGCTGCACCCGCTCGACCGGTAGTCGCCGGGGTGGTCGTTGGTGCCGAGGAAGTTCAGCGTCGGGTCGAACAGGCGGGTCTTGTTGAGGCTCACCCACACCGGGTCGGTGCGGTTTTCCGTGCCCAGCCCCCGCACGCTGAGTCGCGTCCGCGGCCGGCCGGGTTCTTCCTTCACTTCGGGAATGCCCGTCTCCGGGCGGAACCGGCCGCCCGCCTCGAAGATCCGCAGCAGGTTACTCGGCTGCGAGTTCTCGTACCGCGGGAGCGGGTTCAGGAACGGGACGACGCCCTTCTTCTCCATCTCCCACTGCGACGGCGCGGGCACCGTCTGCAACCGCAGCGGGGCACCGGTCATGCTGTACAGTTCGCCGTGACGGGCTCGCTTATACGGTACGGCACCGTTGTTATACAACGCCGCGCCCCACAGCATACAACCCGTCGTCATGATGGACTTGCGGTTGGAATGCACTTCCTTCGGGTGACACCCGCTGGTCCCGCAACTGATGTGCGCGATGCGGAAGTCCCCCGGATTCACGAACCGGATGAACTCCGGGGACTCGTGGTTCAACAAGGTATAGCTACGGGCCGGGTTGCCGCTCGTCGGCCACCCCTCGGGGTACCGCGGCAAGACGTGCGACTTTTCCTTGACGTTGCAACTGGCGTCGCCGCCGTGGCAGTCCGTGCAGCCGATGCGGAGCGTGTCCTTGCCGTGCGGGTCGCCGCTGCCCTGGTGGCACGCGACGCAGCTGGCACTCTTCGCCTGAGCCTCCCCGGCCGTCTGCTCCATGAGCTTCACGCCGGCCAGTTCGGGCGGCATCGGGAACGGGTCGTCCGGGTTCGTGTTGTACCCGGTGGGCGGCTGGTCGGCGGGCCGGTCCTGCCCGCGCACGCTGAACGCGGCCAACCCGATGACCGCGGCGAAGACCATCGCGGACGGCCCCCACGCCACGACCTTCATCGGCCCCTTCACTGGCCCGTGGTGGGACATTTCCCCGTTTGCCGCCATCGCCCACCTCCCGTCGTTTGCGCAGGTTCAGCGGACTTGAGCGAATCCGCACGCTCTTACAGATCGGCTCATGAAGCACGTGAAGTTGTGCCGACTTTTCCGAACATCAGGACTATCCGACCCGCGGAGGACTTCGCATGAC
>CAYUHJ010000313.1:0-6093 GCA_964444365.1 uncultured Alcaligenaceae bacterium
TTCGGGCGCTGCGGCGGCGAGACCCGCGCGAATCCGCGGCGATTCCGCGACGATTCCACGGCGGGCTGACGCCCCGCCGCTCGCCGGGGCAGTCGATCTTGTGCGAACCTGGGCAAATTCGGACACTGCCCGCGGGTGCGGTCTATAATCTCAGTGTCACTCGGTCCGATGCCGATGATCGTACCCAGCACCGGCCGCCGTGCCGGTGCCCGGCAGTCATATTCGTGCGGAGAGCAGTCATGGCGAAGTCCCCGGCGGCCCCCCAGGGCGGAACACCCCAGGCGGTCAGCGAGACCGCGAACCGACCCGGCCCGGACGCGGCGATCCGCACCGGCATCCTGAACTCCCTCGGCTCGCCGGCCGGGTTGTACCGGGTCGCCGTGCTGGAACTGTGGAAGGGCCACTACCGCGTCAACGTGATGACCGGCCAGGACGCCACGCAGGTCCGCATCGTGAACAGCTACTTCGTGGAAGCCGACGAGCGGGGGAACATCCTCCGGGCGACGCCGCCGCTGAAGAAAGAGTACGCCTGAACGGCGAAGAAATCGGCACGACACACCGTCCCGATTTCTTGCAGTGATCCCCAAGAGCCGCGGACGCCACAGTACTTTCAACGTATCGCAATGACACACGGGGAGTTCCTCTGTTCAAGGGTACCACCCACTTGAGCCAGGACGCTCCCCGCGCATCACCAGCACTCTACCAGCCCCAGCCGCGTTGTTCACCAACTGGCCGCCGCGACGCTCGCCGCCGCCCTGAACATCCAGGCCGTCCGGGCGGTGCCCGCCGAACGGCTCGGCGATCTCCTCCTGCGGATGGCCGCCACCACGCGGACGCTCTTCGCCCTCGCCCAGCGAACCCCCTGTTACGCCACCGCCACGATCCTTCACGCCCGGCGACGGTACACCGTCGGGTTCCTTCCGGTGGGCCCGACGGTCTAGCCGCACGACATCGTCCGGACGCTGCTCGACCAGATCGCGCGGCGAAACCTGCTCGTCGGCGGGGTCGCCCTGGACGCCGGGTTTTCCAGCGGCGAAACGATCCTGCTGTTGCGGGAGCGGGAGCTGTCGTACGTGGTCCGGTTGCCGCGCAAGGGGGCGGGGTCGAACCGCCGCAACGACGGCTTCGCGTGGCCGACCGGGACGGTGCGGGAACCGGCGTGGACGACGGAGAGGAGCCGGAAAAAGGTGTCGACGGCGGTGGTGGTGTGGCGCGAGCGGGGGGAGCCGGAGTCGCGAGTGTTCGCGTTCGGCGGCCGGTGGGGTCCGACAGCGGCCCGGAAGTGGTACGCCCGGCGGTTCGGCATCGAGACGAGTTATCGTCAGAAGAACCCGTGTCGGGCGTGGACGACGGGAGTCTCGGTGGCGTATCGCACGTTGCTGGAGGGGATCGCCCACGTGATTCGCCAGGTGTGGGTGTACCTGACGAGCGACCTGGAGGCGGTCCGGGGCTGGGCGTCGCAGTTGCCGTTCGCGGACCTGTTAGAGTGGCTGGCGGCGGAATCGTTCGTGGGCCACTGGCCCGAAATCCCCCTCGGGCTTAACGATGCGGTGCCCGAGGGACGTTGAAAGTACTGTGCCGGTCGCGGCTCTCCGGAACGCGCGTCACCGCCGGTACGACGTGGGGACGGCGGTGGTGCCGCCCGTCAGGACGACGCCCGGCGTCGAGCCGAGGCGGAAGGTCATGCGGTCGCCGGTGACTTCGGTCTCGACCTTGCCCCAGGTGTAGCGGAAGGACACCTTGCCGGCGACGACCACCTGGCCGGTGCCGGGGACGACGCTGAGTTCGTCGCAGGTGCCCTCGCCGCCGGGGGTGACGAACGTCACGCGGCCGACGGCCTTCAGGGTGGACATGCTCTCGCCGCGGTCGGACGGGGACTTCACGTCGACCTTCTCGCACACCACCTTCAGCAGTGCCTCTTCACCGTCGCGGACCTCGAACCGGGGGCGGTCGTCGCCCATGTTGAGCAGGACGCGGAGCTTCTTTTCCGGGGGCGACGCCGGTTGCACGACTGGCGGCTCGGTGGCCGACGGCGGCGGGAGCAGCGGCATCGGGGACGGGGCCGGCGGCGGGACGGGCAGCGGTTGCGGCACCGGGGCGGGGGTCGGGGCCGCGACCGGGACGACCGGCGTCGGTTCCGGCGGCGGGGTCGGGATCGCGAACTCGACCGTTTGCGCTTGCAGCACGACGTTCGGCAGCGGCCGCGGCGACGGGGCCGGCTCCACGGCGGCGACCGTGCGGACGACCGGCACCGGCGGCGGCGGGACCTGGAACGTCGGCGGGGTCACCGGCGGGCACGGGATCGCGGGCGTCGAGCCGACCGCCGGCACCGCCGGGCACGCCGGCATTTCCAGCACGGGCAGGGCCGGCGGGGTCGCGGACTTGCGCTGGCCCTTGTCCGGGGACTCGGCCATCGCGGCGAGCCCGCCGATGGACAGGCCCAGGACGCCGGCCATCAGCTTCCAGCGGGTGAGGGTCATGTGTGATCTCCAGTCGGGGGAATCACGACGGCCTCTTCCCCGTCGTGGGCCGGGACCGTAGCATCCGCCCCCGCCGGTGTCTGCGCCGGTTTCCCGGCCCGCCGGAAACGACGCAACCCGCCCGAACACCGGGCGGGTTGCGTCGTTTCCGATCCGAACGGCTCACCACTCGCCGAGCACTTCGCCCCCTTGCGGGCTGCCGAGCCCCTGCCAGGTGCCCTGGGCCACGGACGAGGCGATCCCGCGGACGCTACCGTCGATCATCGCGACCTGGATCACCCCCGCCGAGTGCGACTGGGCCGCCTGCGAGTTGCACTCGCCCGCCTTCGGCTGCACCTGGAACGTGATCGTGCCGGACGGCGACCAGACCGGGCCGAAGTAGATCGACGGCGACGAATTGTACGTGTACGGGCTGCTGGTGGAGTAGGTGTAGGTCAGCCCGTCGAAGTTCCAGCCGTTCCGGCCGTTGATGTAGACCGCCCACCCGTAGTCGGTGGTCTGCTCGCACTTCGCGTGCCCCTCGCCCACAAGGATGGTGTTCGAGGTGCCGTCGGAAACCTTGGCCATCGTCAGCCAGCTGGAGATCTGGTTGTTCCAGACGTAGCTGACCGGGGCTTCCAGGTCCGGGGTGATCGAGGCGTCGTGCGGGGCGACGAGGGTCTTGACGACGCCCTTCGCCCGGCCCGCGGAGTAGCCCTTGAACCCGTAGGGGTACGAGTAGCTGTACGACCCGTAGGTGTAGCTGTAGACGAGGTCGCCGTAGGTCGACTTGAGCAGGTTGTCTTGCTCGTAGTACGGCATCAGGTGGAAGAACGTCGTGCCGGCGACGCCGCCCTCGCCGTAGGGGTTGAGCCCGCCGTAGCCTTCGGGGAACTCCTTGTGCGCGTCGTGGTAGCTGGAGCAGGCCAGCGCCAGCTGCTTGAGGTTGTTCTGGCTCTGGGTGCGGGCGGCGGCCTCGCGGACCTTCTGGACGGCGGGCAGCAGCATCCCGACGAGGATCGCGATGATCGCGATCACGACCAGCAGTTCGATCAGCGTGAACGCGGTGCGGGGTCGGCCAGTGGATCGGGTCATGGTGTCATCCGCCGGGCGAGTCCCCCGGCGGCCTCGGGGTGTTGAGTTCAGGGAATCTGCAGGTCGATGTCGAACGTGGTGACGCCGTCGACGACGACGGCCTTGACCCGCCCCTCGGCGGTCAGGGTGCCGTACTTCTTGCGGACTTCGGCGAGGAGTTTCTTCGCCTCGGGGCCGACCTCGATGGCGGGCAGGCCGGGCGGCGGGGGTGGGGCGGCCGGCCCCGGTCCGGGACCACTCTGGCCCGGTCCCGGCCGGCCGGGCGGTCCCTGACCGGGGGAGCCCTGGCCGGGGCCGACGGGGCGCGGGGGGCCGGGGGGCGGACCCGGGCGGACGCCCGGCGGGGGGCCGTTCGGCCCCCCGGTCACGGGCAGTTGCCCCGGCGCGGACGGCGGGGTGGGGTCCGTCGTCACAATGACGTGGACCTCCCCGACCGGGAGGTTGTCCAGCTTGTACCCGCCCTTGGCGTCGATCATGCCCATCGAACACGGGACAACGCTGGGCGGGGCGTAGGCGAACAGGTAGCCGGCGGGGAGCGGCTTCGAGCCGTTCACCTTCACCGTGCCGGTCAGCCCGTTCGCCGTCTGCACGTGCGGCTTCCGGGGTGCGACCGCCTGCGGCGCGGGGCCGGCCGGCTGCGAGCACCCCGCCGCGAGGAAGAGCGTCGCGAGTCCGAACAGTTGACGAGACAACGGAGTCCTCCGGGGGCGGGTCGGTGTGCGGGGGGCGGGTGCGGGTCAGTTGCCGAGGTCGCCGACGATGTCGCTGGCGTTCGGCGTCACGGCGGCGGACCAGGATTGGTACGTCACCGAGCTCATGACCTTTCGCACGCTCCCGTCCGTCATCGCGACTTGCAGCACGCCCGGCGTGAACGCCTGCGGCAGGTGCGGCTGGTAGTCCCACTTGTTGCCGGCGACGCTCTCGAACGTGGGGTCCGCGATCGTCTGGCCGGGGACGTAGGTGTAGCTCCCGGTCGCCGGGTCGTACTGGTAGGTGCCCTGCGTCGTGTAGGACGAAATCAGCTTGAACGACGGGCCGACCACGGTCGAGTACGAGCTGCTGCCCCACGAGATGAGGCCGTCCGACACCGCCCCGGTGACCAGGTTCGCGGAGCCGGAGGACCAGTCGATTTCGAGGGACTCGGTGCCGACGGTCAGCCCGCCGCGGGACGTCGACATCCAGGTGGTGTCGTCCCAGGTGTACGCGTACGCCACGCCTTCCGCGATCATGATCGTGTTGGACGTGCCGTCCGACACCTGCGCGAACGTCGGCCGCAGGTCGAACAGCAGGCTGTTCGCCACGTAGCTCAGGCCGGACGACTTGGACGACTGCGGGTCGAGCGGGGCGACGAACACCTTGACGCTCGTGTTCTCCAGGTTCCCGGCCCGGTACGCCTTCACCCCGTACAGGGTGCCGCCGGTGTAGTACATCGCGACCCAGTGGCTCGGGTCTTTCGGCACCTGGCCGTAACTGGTCTGGAACAGGTTGTCCTGTTCCAGGTACGGCAGGACGTGGAAGAACACGCACCCGTTGGCCCCGCCCTCGGACGGGCCGGCGGCGGTGTCCCAGCCGACGGTCGGGGGCAGCTTGCCCTTGGAGTCGTGGAAGTTGTGGGCGGCCAGCGCGATCTGCTTCAGGTTGTTCGTGCTCTCCGTCCGGGCGGCGGCGGCCCGGACCTTCTGCACCGCGGGCAGCAGGAGCCCGATCAGGAGGGCAATGATCGCGATGACCACCAGCAGTTCGATGAGCGTGAAGGCGCGACGGTTCTGCGAGCCGACCATCGTGAGGTCTCCCTGGGGTGTGTTAACTTCTCGCGCCGGGGTCGTCCGGTAAGCGTACAACGACCCTACCGCACCCGTGACGGCGGGTGCGAGCAACAGCGCGAAAAATCGTGCGGGCGAAGGAACGAGGGCGGGAGGCCCGGCGGTCCGATTGCGAGTCGGAACCGCGACACCGGCGAGTCAACGGGACGGGTCGGACGGACCGACCGGGGGTTGAGCCTCGACGGGTGCCATTGCACGGACAGCTTCGGACGGGGATCCGCTGCCGGCAACACCTCGGATTGATGTTCCGGCTGAGGGAGAAGCACTCACAGTGCCGGATCGGTTACGATCCGAGACATTTCCTTAACATGATCCATTTCAACAAGATGCGGGTTTTGCGATGACCAGAAAAAGATCGTTGGAGATCAATTCATTGCCCGCATGAATCGCACGGATCGGTACTTTTTGCCAAATCTTCGCGCTCGACCGGCCACTTGCCCGGAGTGGTCCCTTCGGAACCAACCCGACCCCTTCGCGACCCGTGCCGAGACCGCTCTGCGAGTCTGGACATCCTCACGTTTTCTTCGAGTCTCCAATCCGAGTGAGCAATTCCGCACTCGAAGGTTATTCGAGTTGCTTTTCTCCCCTCTCCCCACTGGGAGAGGGGCGGGGGTGAGGGGCAAACCGTTCTCCCAGTTGAGGTTGCATCCCCTCACCCCTAACCCCTCTCCCCAGCGGGGAGAGGGGGACAAAACCCCTCCAGACACCAACTGCGT
>CAYUHJ010000314.1:0-4620 GCA_964444365.1 uncultured Alcaligenaceae bacterium
CCCTTTCCGATCGCTGATGCGGGTCTGAGGTTCGCCCCTCACCCCCGGCCCCTCTCCCCAGCGGGGAGAGGGGAGCAACGATCACCAATCCACGCCGTTCGGCCTCACTTCCGCGGGGGTCGCCCCAGCTGCTTCTCGACCTCGGCCACTTGAGCCTTCGCGCCCTTCGTTTCCGGGTGGTCGGCCCCGAAGTGGGACTCCAGCTTGTCCGCGGCCGCCTCCAGCAGCGGGGCCGCCTTCTCCGGCTTGCCCGCGTCGAGGTACCGGATGGCCAGCACCGCCATCTCCCGGGCCGCGAGACGGGCCCTGGCGTCCGGCGAGTCCTGGTCCTGCCGGGCCTTGCGCTCCGTGTCCCGTTCGGCACACGCGGCCTGCTCCGCGGCGATCGCGCGGTCCCGTTCGCGGAGCGCCCACAGCGCGAACCCGAGCGAGGAGCCGACGCCCGCGAGCACGGACAGCACCAGCGCCGCCGCCAGCCCCGCCGTCCGCGGGTTCCGCTTGACCCACTTGACCGCGCGGGTGCCCCGGCCGACCGGCCGCGCCGCGATCGGCTCGCCGGCCAGGAACCGGTCCAGGTCGTCGGCCAGGTCCGCGGCGGACGCGTACCGGCGGCCCGGTTCCTTCTCCAGGCACTTCAGGCAGATCATGTCCAGGTCGGGCGACACGTGCGGGCTGATCCGCCGGACCGGGGTCGGGTCCGCGTTGATGACGAGTTCGAGCAGGTCCTTCTTGAACGACGCCTGGAACGGCGGGCGGCCGGCGAGCAGTTCGTACAGGATGGCCCCGACGCCGTACACGTCCGAGAGCGGGCCGACGTCGGCGTTCCGGCCGGCGGCCTGCTCCGGGGCCATGTACGCCGGCGTGCCGATCACCGACCCGAACTTGTTGGGCACGACCTCGTCCGTCGGCCGGTCCGCGAGGCCGAAGTCGGTCACCTTCGCGACCCCGTCCGGGCCGATCAGGATGTTCGCCGTCTTCAGGTCGCGGTGGACGACGCCCCGCTCGTGCGCCGCGTGGACGGCCCGGGCCACCGCCGCCGTCAGCCGGGCCGCCTCCCGCTCCGGGATTTCCGCGGCGAGGGCGACGTGCCACAGGGACTTCCCCGGCACGTACTCCATCACGATGAACGGCTTGCCGTCGAACACGCCCTGGTCGAACACCTGGACGATGCCGGGGTGCTGGAGCGAGGCGAGGACGCCGGCCTCCGAGCGGAACCGGGCGAGCCGCTCCGGGTCGACCGCGGACAGCACCTTGACCGCGACCTGCCGGCCGAGTTGCGTGTCCCACCCGAGGTAGACGACGCCGTACCCGCCTTCCCCGAGGATCCGCTCGATGAGGTAGCGGTCGATCCGGCCGGGCACCTCCGGGGGCGGCCCGAACAGCGGGACGTCCGGGAAGGTCAGCGGGACGCTGGGCGGCGGGGGTTCCATGCGCGGTCCGGGAGGGCGGGGCGGTCGCTCAGGTCAGTTGTAACACGTCCCCCGCGCCCTCGGCCAAGAGTTTCGCCGCGAGTTCCTGCCCGACCGCCAGGGGCGTTTCCGCCGGGCCGCGGTGCGTGGCGACGACCCGCCGGCGGCCGTCCGGGCTCAGGACCGCGCCGCGGACCGTCAGGACGCCGTCCGCCGCCGCGGACACCGTGCCGATGGGAACGAGGCACCCGCCGCCGAGCGCCGCCAGCATCGCCCGCTCCGCGGCCACCCGCGCCCACGTTGCCGGGTCGTGAATCACTTCGACGCAGCCGCGGGAGTCCGCGTCCGCATCCCGGCACTCCAGCCCGATCGCCCCCTGGCCGACGGCCGGCAGCATCCACTCGGGGTCGAGGAGTTCCGTGATGCGGTCCGCCAGCCCGAGCCGGACGAGCCCCGCTTCGGCGAGGATGATCGCGTCGAGGTCCTGGTCTTCGAGCTTCCGCAGCCGGGTGTCGACGTTGCCGCGGAGCTCGACGAGCCGCAGGTCCGGCCGGCGGTGGAGCAGTTGCGCCCGCCGCCGCAGGCTGCTCGTGCCGACCGTGGCACCCTCGGGCAGGTCGTCGAACCGCCGATGTTTCACGGACACGAACGCATCCCCGGTCGGCCCGCGGGCCGGCACCGCGGCCAGGGACAGCCCGTCCGTCGGGACCGTCGGCAAGTCCTTCAGGCTGTGAACCGCCACGTCCGCGCGGCCGTCGGTGAGCGCATTTTGAATCGCCTTCGTGAAGACGCCGAAGCCGCCCATTGCGGACAGGGCGGTCGCCTGGTCGCGGTCCCCGTGCGTCTCGATGAGGACGAGTTCGACCGGCCGCGGTGCGACCGGGCCGCGCAACCGGGCCGCGACGTGATTCGCCTGCCAGAGCGCGAGCGGACTGCCGCGGGTGCCGAGCCGGAGCGGGGTGTGCGTCATTCCGCAATCGTAGCGAAGGGAACGAAAAAAGCCCACGGACCGCAGTCCGTGGGCAGATTCCCTCCCACTTGAAGGGGGAGGGAGGAAAAAGGCTTAGAAATCCCCGCCGCCGAAGTCGCCGCCGCCGCCGAAATCGCCCCCGCCGAAGTCGCCGCCGCCCAAGTCTCCCCCGCCGTAATCCCCGCCGCCGAAGTCGCCGCCGCCGCCCGCGGAGCCGCCGTCGAAGTCCCCGGCCCCGGCGTCCGCGGAGGTGCCGCCGTAGTCGCCGCCGGACTGCCCGGCCGACAGGTCGGAGCCGTGGTGGCCCATGAACTGGTCGTACAGGTACATCCCGGCCGCGGCCCCGAACATCCCGCCGAGGAGGCTGGTCATGAACCCGCCGCCGCCGCCCCCGAACCCGCCCCCGCCGTACCCGCCGGGGCCGTACCCGCCGCCCCCGCCGCCCGTGAAGGCGCGGATCAGGCCGATCACGAGCCAGATGCCGAGCAGCGCCACGATGCCGATGCAGACGTAGCCCATGATGCTGGACCCCCCGGACTTCGCGTCCGACGAGTGCGTCGCCCCGGTCGCGGCGTCGTTCGCGGACGTGTTCTTCAACTGATCGGTCACGAAGTTCGTCGCCTCCAGCAGACCCGCGTCGCGGGCCTTCTGGGCCTCTTCGCCGGACTTTTCTTTGGCCGCCCGGAACGCGGCGATCAGCTTCTCGGATGTCTTCTTGCCGTCCGCGTCGTCGAACCCCCGCGCCCGGTCGGTCTGGGAGTCGGCGAGGGTCAGGACGTAGAAGCTCTTGCCGTCCTCGCTCAGGTATGCGAACGTGAACACGCCGCGGTCGTGGTCGGCCTTGGCCAGTTCCCGTGCCCAGTCGAGGAAGAACGCCGGGGCCTTCGCCTTGTCGGCCTTCGCCGCGTCGAAGTCCTTCCTCTTGGAGTCGGGCACGGCCGTCACGGTGTGGACGTGAAAGTGCGTGACCGACTTGAACGTCTTGGCGTGGAACGCCTCCTCGGCCTTCTTCACGCCGTCCGGGGTGAACGCCTTCGCCTCGTCGTTCACGGTCAGCTGCCCGGCCTGCGGGGTCTTCGCCGCGAACGCCGGAGTGAGCAGCCCGCCGGTCAGGCCGGCAGCCAGGGTCAGGAGCATCAGGTATCGGGTCATCGTCGTCGCACCTCCGATAAAAATCGCACCGAAAATGCGGGGCGGAATGGTTGGTCGGTCACACCACATTCTAGCCGGCCGGACCCGCGAAACCGTCCGAAACGGTCCCGATTCGCCGCCGGGCGGGGTATCATACCCCTCGTGTCCCTTGGAGTGTCGTACCCGCCGCGAGGATTCACCCTTACGGCGTCCGTTCCTCCCGAGGTCATTCGCGAGTCGTCGGGGGAGATTTCGTGCCGAAACTGCGTGCCACCACGATTTTAGCCGTCCGCACCCCCGACGGGGCCGCCATCGGCGGCGACGGGCAGGTCACCCTCGGCCAGATCGTCATGAAGTCCGACGCGAAGAAGATTCGCCGACTGTACGACGGCAAAGTCCTCGCCGGCTTCGCCGGGGCCGCCGCCGACGCCTTTTCCCTCCTCGAACGCTTCGAGGCCAAGCTCCGCGACCACCAGGGGTCCGTCCCCCGGGCCGCCACCGAGCTCGCGAAGGAGTGGCGAACCGACCGCGTCCTTCGGCGGCTCGAAGCGATGCTGGTCGTCCTGGACCGCGACCACCTGCTCATGCTCAGCGGCACCGGCGACGTGATCGCCCCCACCGACAACTGCGCCGCCATCGGGTCCGGCGGGGCGTATGCGCTGGCGGCGGCCCGTGCCCTGCTGGCGCACACGAAGCTCCCCCCCGCGGACGTGGTCCGGGCCGGCCTGGAGATCGCCGGGGACATTTGCGTCTACACGAACCGCACCATCGAAGTGGTGGAGTTGAGTTGAGTATCCAGATGATCTCACACCAAGCCACAAAGACCCCTAGCGGATAACTGAAAGTCGGCTTTGTGTCTTCGTGGCTTGGTGTGAGCACTTTGCGAGGCTTTCCGTGTCCGAAATGACCCCCCGGCAGATCGTGGCCGAACTCGACAAGTACATCGTCGGCCAGGCGGCGGCCAAGAAAGCCGTCGCGGTCGCGATTCGCAATCGCTGGCGGCGGCAGCAACTTCCCGCGGATTTGCGGAAAGACGTGACGCCGAAGAACATCATCCTCATCGGCCCGACCGGGGTCGGGAAGACGGAAATCGCCCGGCGGTTGGCGCAA
>CAYUHJ010000314.1:4630-6075 GCA_964444365.1 uncultured Alcaligenaceae bacterium
CATCAAGGTGGAGGCGACGAAGTTCACCGAGGTCGGCTACGTCGGCCGGGACGTCGAGAGCATCATCCGCGACCTGACCGACGCGGCCGTGAACCTCGTGAAGACGAAACTCAAGGAAGAAGTGAAGGAGAAGGCCGCCGAGCGCGTCACCGAAAAGCTGCTCGATTTACTGGTCCCGCTGCCGAAGTCGACGACGTGGGAGCCGGACCAGGAGCGCGAGGACGCCGAACGCCGGCAACGCACCCGCGAGAAGCTGAAGGCGAAGCTCGACGCCGGCGAACTCGAAGACCGCGTCGTCGAACTGGCCGTCGAACAGCGGTCCTCCCCCGTGGCGATCATGTCCGGCATCGGCCTGGGCATGGAGAACATGGAGGCCGACCTGCAGAGCATGTTCGACCGCATCATGCCGAAGGGCGGGTCCGCGGCCCGACAGGTCACCGTCCGCGAGGCCCGGAAAATCCTGCTCGAAGCGGAAAGCGAGGCCCTCATCGACAAGGCGACCGTCACCGAGCGGGCCGTCGACCTCGTCGAGAATCACGGCATCGTGTTCCTCGACGAGATCGACAAGGTGTGTGCCCCGCAAGCCTCGCACGGGCCGGACGTTTCCCGGCAAGGCGTGCAGCGCGACCTGCTCCCGGTCGTGGAGGGGACGACGGTCAACACCCGGCACGGGCCGGTGAAGACGGACCACGTCCTGTTCGTGGCGGCGGGGGCGTTCCACACGTCTAAACCGTCCGACCTGATGCCGGAACTGCAGGGCCGGTTCCCGATCCGCGTCGAACTGACGGACCTGACCCGCGACGACTTCTTGCGCATCCTGACGGAGCCGAAGCACGCCCTGACGAAGCAGTACGCCGAGCTTCTCAAGACGGAAGGCGTGCAGTTGGAGTTCACGCCCGACGGCGTCGAAGCGTTCGCAGATTTGGCCTTCGACCTGAACCGGACGACCCAGAACATCGGGGCGCGGCGGCTTCACACGATCCTGGAGCGGGTCGTCGAAGACGTGAGCTTCGAGGGGCCGGACCTGGCCGAGAAGCGCGTGGTGATCGACGGGGCCGTCGTGCGGGAGAAGATCGGGGCGATCACGAAGCGGGAGGATTTGAGCAAATACATCCTGTGAACGAACCGTGCCGCGAACGGGTCGGCGTTCGCGGCACGGTTCGATGATTAGGAACGGTCCAGTACCAACACCGTGATTGGACTTGTGGCACCGGCCTCTGGCCGCTGGAGCCGGCCAGAGGCCGGTGCCACAAGTCAACAAGTCCCGACGGAAAACGCGGTGTAGTGACCGGACGGCTCCTTACAGTCCGCTGTCGCGGTCGGAGCCGAAGCCCACTTTGCCGGGGAAGCCGCCGCCGAACCCGCCGACGCCGATGTTCCCGAACCCGCCGCCGAACTGACCGAAACCCCCTCCGCCGAATTGTCCGAAGCCGCCTCCGAATTGG
>CAYUHJ010000315.1:0-6043 GCA_964444365.1 uncultured Alcaligenaceae bacterium
GGCGACCCCCCGGCGGAGAAAGTACCGGGTCAGCCAACTGCGGAACGCCTTGGTGGCGAGCCGGTGCGTCTCGTAGTGGCCGCGGACCGGCATCCGCGCCCACTCCATCCCGTGCTGGTCGGTGAACAGCGTCAGGCCGCTGGCCGCGATCCAGTCGGGCAACGGTTCCGTCCCGGCCGGCTGTTCGGTGACTTCGCTGAGGCGATTCATGGCGGCCGATCCTTCCAGAGGCGAGAGTTCATGGCGACCATCGTCGGAACCGTCATCCCGTCATCCGCCCGGAGCGGCGCGCACCGCGGACGCGACCGCATGGCGACGCGGCCGGCGACCGGAACGCGGTGTCGCGGCGAGAGGGATGGCATCGAGCCGGTTCACGTCAGGCTCGACACCAGAACGATACGCGATGCCGAACCGCCGAGGCGGACCTCGGAAACGGGTTGTCGAGGCTGCCAAAAGTCGTGTGGGGAGAAGTGTTTGCGATGACCCGCAGTGTGCAACGGGTGGGGCGGTTGCTTCAGGAGCGAGACCGCCCCTGGTCGAGTGCCGCGGCGGCGGACTCCAGGTTCCGGATGAGTTGCTTGGCGTGTTCCGGCCCTTCGGCGAGGCCGAACTCCTGATACCGCTTGATGAGGACCGCCCGGTCCTCCTCTGGCGGCATCGCATCGGGGTCCGTGCGAGTTGATCCCTGGGCTTCGACGAGAGTGGTGAACGCGAGCTGCCGTTCCGACTCCATCATGTCGAAGAGCCGTTCACGGACTGTATGCCCAGGCCCGTTGCCGCTCCTGTCGAAGAAGAACGGCATGCCGTGCCCCGCGTCGGCTGGTGGCCGGTCGAAGGCTTGCGGGAAGCGGCGGCGGAGGGTTCCGAGGGTCAGCCGGTCGGACGGGAATTCCAGTTCGGCCAGGAGGTGGGGGCGGTCGTTCAAGGGGCGCTCGTCGGTTGTTCCCCCGACACTAGCGCAACCCGGCGGTACGCGCAAGCGCTATGTGAGGGTCTCGCCGAGCCGCTCGAAATAGCGGTTGACCTCCTCCCAGCCGGCCCACCCGTCGTCGCGCATCTCCATCGGTCGCCCCTGCACCCGGTCGAGGAAGGCCAGCCCGGAGCGGTTGCGGCTGTGGTAACGCACGTAGTAGTCGGTGAGGAACTCCACCACCCCGCGGAGCCGCGTCCGAATGGTATGGCCACTCACCTGCTCTTGGTACTCGGCCCAGAGTGCGGCCTCCAGTTCTGCGTAGGTCATCTGTCGGACCTGCCGCGCGCGCAGGGCCGCCCCGACGTACCAGAACGTCCGCAGGTCGTCGATCTGCTCGACCGCCTGCCGCCCCATCCGCTCCAACCCCGCCGAAGGCGGCAGGGCGGCGGACTCGGCGGCCGTCGCCAGGAGTCGCCGGAGTGCTGCTTCCCGGTCCCACGCTGCCGCGAGTAGAGGTTCGGCCGCCAGCGGGCCGGCCTTCCGCAAGAACGTACCGAGATCGTCCCGTGATTCGGCATCGCCATCGAGGAACATCGCTAGCACCGGGGGAATGTCGGCCGCGTCCTTCGGCCCGAGGGCGGCCAGGACCGACAAAGCGGTCTTGCGGACGCGGGTGTTTTCGGGAGCGCGTCGCACGGCGGCGAGCAACCCCGAGACGTACTCCTCCGTGGGACCGCCGGCTGCTTCCGCAGCAGACCGGACGGCGAACATCAGGCGCAGGCAGACGTTCGGGTGGGCCTCCCGGCCGAGCGCCGCGCGCAGCGGGGCGACCGCGGCCGGGGCGAGTTCGTCGCTCAGCCGGCAGACCAGTCCCACGGCGGCCGCGGCGTTGCCGCGGACGGCCGCCTCCGGGTCGGCGAGGCCCGCCAACAGCGCCAGGTAGGTCGCGTGGGCGTGGCCCGCCAGGTCCTCCCGCCTCATCCGCCAGCCCAGGTGGACGTCGGGGTGGTCCAGCCACTCCGGGTAGTCAAAGATGCGACACAGGGAGGTGGAGGCCGCCCACCTCACCGCACCGTCGCCGTCGCCCAGGAGGGTCCGTAAGGCGGGTACGGCATCTTGCGCGTCCCACCCCCAGTGCCCCAGGGCGAGGGCCGCGTACCGGCGGACTTTCCCGTTGCGGTCGGCCAGCGCCGCGCCCAGGGCGCGTCCGATTTCGTCCCGCGCCCGGCTCAACTGCCACCCCATGGCCGCCAGGGCCACGGCCGCTTCGACCCGCGTCCGGGCGTCCGGGTCGGCGAGGCCGGCCCCCAACACGGCCAGTGCCGGTTCCGCGTCCCGGGTGACCAAACCCAGGGCGGCGGCCGCGTGCAGCCGCACCCGCGGGTCGACGTCCCGGCCGGCGGCCGTCAAGATTCCGACCGGGTGCCGTTCGCGGTCCAGTTGCCCGAGCGCCCACGCGGCCTCCGACCGGACCTCCGGATCGGCGTCCCGGCCCAAGAGCCGGCCGAGGGCTTCGACGTAGCCACGCCTCTCCTCGATTGATCGGGCACCGGTGCAGCCCAGGGCGACCGCCGCCTCGCGTCGGACCGCCGGGCTGGGGTCGCCGAGTGCCACCGCCAGGGCGGGTGACGCCTGCCGCGCGTCGCTTCCCATGGCCCGGAGGACGGCCGCAGCCTCACGCCGGGCCGACGGCGGGCCGTCGCTCAGGAGGTACACCATACGAGGTCCGACGAGCGCCGGGTCGTGGCCGACCAGCGCCTCGCCGGCAGCCGAGAGGGTGCGGGCGTCCCCGTCCACCAGGTGGGACGGGCTGCCTCCCAGTGACCCGAATAGGGCCGGGATCACGTCGGACCGGGCCACCGCGAGGGCCAGGGCGGTGTCGCGTCGCAGTCCGGCCTGCGGGGACTTCAGGCGTGCGAACAGCAGGTCGATGTGGTCGTCGTAGGTCATGGGGACGCCGGGGTGTCCGTTCGCGGCGGGGTTGCCGCACAAATTCTACCCGTCCCGACGGTTGCCGGCGGGTGACTGATACTGACCGATCCGTCTCGAAGAACCAAGCCGCGGGCGGCAGTCCACTATTCCGGCCGGGCGAACCGCCCGAGCAACAGGGCCGTGACCTCGTCGTAACCGAGGGGGCCGCCGGCCGCCGCCTCGGCCTCGCGGGCGGCGCGGAAGAGTTCGGCCAGCCCGCACAGGTAAGCGTACTCGGCGACCGACACGAGAACGGCGGCCGGCTGGCCCAGCCGGTTGACGGTGACGGGTTCCTCGGCGACGAGGTCGAGGTACTCGCCGAGGTGGGTTTTGAAGTCCGAGGAATTGACGTGTCGCATACTGTCGGGGTGATGGTTTCGCACAGAATACAGTAGGCCCCGCTCCCGGCGCAACCCCTTTCTGGATTGCCGCGGCATGGGATGGCGCGGCGGCGTGACTCACGCCGCGTCCCTGTGCGGAAAGGGCGGTGTGGCCGTGGGCCGGCTCGGCGAAATGTTCGGTCAACCGGCCCCCGGTAGCCTCATTCGACGAACCTTAGCGGCCGGCCCTGCAGTAGCCCGGCGGTAGCCAATCCTCCGGGCGTATCCCGTCCGCGGCCGACAGCTCGCGGACCCGGTACTCGCAGCCGATCCGCCGGGGGGCTGAAGTGCGGCGGTGCAGGCATTCGCGGATGACATCGCGGACGACCTCGGGGCTTGCGTTCGAGTACACGAGGTGCTGCCCGCCCGAGCCGGATCGACCGTAGCCGATCGTCACCACCCACTGCCCGAACAGGTCGCGCGACAGCCGGACCTCGTACCGCCGGTGGTGATTCCGCTCGGTATTGTGCGCTTCCAGGCCGAGGTAGAGGAGGTCGTCCATCAGTCCCCCGCCGTTGAAATCCGCCCGCGCCGCTTCGGCTTGCCCTTCCCGCCGGGACGCAGCGGCGACGGTGCGTCGTCCCCGAGGTGCCGCTTGACGTGCCGCGACACGGTCCGCTCCGACACCCGCCACTCGGCCGCCAGGACGGCGAGCGTGTCCTCGCAACGTAGCCTGTCTACGGCCTTCTCCGCGTGGTCCCCCGTCAGAAGGCGGGGTCGGCCGAGGTGATTACCACGCCTGCGAGCCGCGTCGATCCCCCGCCGCTGCCGCTCCCGAAGTAACTCCCGCTCGAACCGGGCGAGGCCGGCCATCATGGTCAGCACGAGGCCGCCGGCGGGTGTCGCGGTGTCGATGCCGAGATTGAGGACGCGCAGGTGAACGCCGCGCTGAAGCAGATCGTCCGCCAGAAGCAGAACGTCCGAGGTCGAGCGACCGAGCCGGCTGACCTCCGTGACGGCCAGCACATCACCGGCCGTCAGCGAGGCGATTACCTCGTCAAGGACGGGACGCTCGGCGACGCCCGACGCCCGCTCGACCACAACACGGGAAACTCCGGCATGTTGGAGGGCATCGACCTGCCCGTCCTCGGACTGGTCGGCAGACGAAATGCGGGCGTACCCGATGACTGTGCCCATCGTCCTCAAATCAGTGTTTCATTGGATCGCTGGCGGAGCGGTGCCGCACCAGAATCACCTCAATCGGCAGGGCCGTTTTGGCCATCGCTATCTCTGCGGTCAGTACCCGCCCGCCGTTGACCACCGCGAGGGACAAGCAGCAGCGGTCGGCCAGGGATAGGCCGAAGTCTTTGGTGTCGTGCCATAGGGAAGCGGCGATCTCGGCCCTACGCCCGTCCAAATCGATGACGCGGAACCCCAGCCCGGCCAGCGTCGTCGTCACCAGATCGTTCGCCATTCCGGCCTGTGTCAGCCGCTTCAGCACCTCAGAGTAGTTGACGGCGCACATCACCGCCCCGGCGATCTGACCCGCAGCCAGTTCGCAGCCCGTTTCACCCATCAGGGCAGCAAGCAATGCCGAGGCGTCAAGGATCACGACGCTCACGCGCGGCCTCCTCTCGGCGTTCCGCCAGTAGTTCCCCCACCAGGTCAATGCCCGGTGGTATGTGCTGGCGAATCAACTCTTGTGCTTTGCGGAGGGCTTGCTCGGGGGTACAGAGGACGGTTTCGTCACCTGCCCGAATGGCCAAGAGGCTGTCCCCTTTCCCAACGCCCAGGGCGGTGCGCAGCGATACGGGGATGCTGACCCTGCCAGATTCGTCCAAGGTCATTCGGAATACGTCACATTTCTTGCCAGTCACAATACCTCACCCGGTCATGTAGATTTAGCCCATCTGACGATGGTGCCCCACTCTGACGATCATGTCAAGAACTTCTACGGTCCCGCGCGGCGGTAGCTTGGGCATATACGGATGCGAGCGGGATCAGTCACGGAAATGCCAGAAGAAATCGCGGCCGCTTTCTGTCACCCACCTTTTGTCACCAATAAAGTGCAGCGCCCCGCCCGCTTCATGAATTCCGACAAAAGGTACACCTTGTGGCGTTCGGCGGACGCGCGACGATCGACTCGTGTGTTCCCCGAGTCATTTACCGGCCGGCTTCGGGAAGCATTGGCCGACGGCCGCCTTGACCAGGGTGTTCGTCGGCATCCTGCGGACCGACCAGCCGTACAGGGTGCTCAGCCCGACGGCCTTTGCGTCGTAGTCGGGCAGGTAGCACATTCCGCTCTGATAGCCCGGCACGTCGCCGTCGTGCCCGATCATGCCGTTGGTCTTTTCGATGTGTAACCCGTACTCGAACCCCGACTGGTCGGCCGCCGTCCAGGTGAGCAACTCCTTCTTCCCCTTCTCCTTCAGCAGCGCCCCGGTGGCGAGCGGTTTGGCCGCCTTACCCAGGTCGGCAGCGGTCGAGATGATGATGCCGGACGGTCCCCACCAACTTGGGCTGGTCCCGGTCACGTCGTGCCGCACGTCGCCGCGGACGAAGAACGGCGTCTTCTCCTCGCCTCGGGCGTACGGTTCCGGGATGGGGTTCGCGGTCGGGATCGAGGTTTCTTTGACCGCGAACTTTTTTCCTGCGCACGCAAAACGTGCGAGGCCGAAGCCCCGCACGTCGAGTTTTACCGCTCATTTCATCTGCACCAGGTGTCGCCCGCCACGGCGTGCCGCAGTTTCAGTACAACACGGCGGTTGCCGGTTGGGTCGAGAAGCGGTTAGAAGTCGCCATTGATGACCTCTCCGCCCGCGCGGGTGCCGAGCGCGCG
>CAYUHJ010000316.1:0-5974 GCA_964444365.1 uncultured Alcaligenaceae bacterium
ACGTGGGATTACACAACTCGGGCGGTAAAGGAGTTGTTGCGTTGGTCGGAGCAATCATTAAGCAGAATCGTCATCATTGATGACGCCTCGACAACGCATGGCAGCATCCCAAGCCATCCGCTGATTCAAGTCTATCGAAACCCTAGGAATCTAGGGTATGCCGCAAGCGTCAACGTAGGCATAAAATTGCTGAGCAACTGCGATGCAGTTATCATTCTGGATTGCGATGCCTACCCACTGATGGATATCACACCCGTAGTAACGGAAGCATTTGCGCGATCGCCAACTCTCGGCGTAATAGCCATGTCCGAAACCGGTGAAACGGGAACGAGTCACATTTCGGGAAGTGCAGAACCAACCGCAACCCAATTTATCCTTGGGCAATCGCTCACGGCAACTATTTGCAACCGGCGAGTCGGGCTTAAGAGTCGCTTCGTTGCCCACTCATGCTGTTGCGTCGTTAGGCAGCGCGCGTTCGATAATGTAAACGGGTTTGATGAGCTATTTGATTTCTTAGATGCAGACATCGATTTTTCGATGAGAATAATGGCTGCCGGCTGGGAAGTCAAGCCATTTCCTAGTCTTCTGTGCTTTCACAAAGGATCAGGCAGTCCTCAGTCTACACGCAAACGAGTTCTCCGCTTTCACAGGAATCGGTATTTATTACTATGCAAACACAGAAAGATTCGTAATCCATGGGTGATAATACTATTCCTCAGTATCCGCCACATTGCCGAAATTGCGGCCTTATCATGCGCATGGCTTATCGTTTCACAGCATCGGAGCATACTTAAAGATAAGCTCCGATGCCGCGCGGTTTTGATTCGTCATGTATGGAGCGGCTACAGATCGATGACGGTCGACTGAGTGCACTAATCATAATACAATTTCGAAAACTATGAACCATTCAAACTACCCCCACGCCACCGAAATGCCTGGATCACTCTACGCTGCGGAACGAGTCGTTCCGCTCGTAAAGAACCTCATAGGCCCTGTCCGCTCCGTAGTCGATCTTGGAGGGGGGAACGGGGGTTGGCTGAAGGCGTTTCAAGACGAGGGCGCTCAAGAAGTTCTCCTGATTGATTGTCCCCAAGTCGAATCAGATTTAGTCATACCGAAATCGTGCTTCATTGCCGTGGATCTAAATCGCAACTTTCCCAGTCCACGCCGGTTCGATCTCGCCATCTGTTTAGAATGCGCGGAGCATTTAACGGCGTCCAGAGCCATTCCCCTCGTAAATTGGCTCACTGCTTCCGCAGAAACAATCCTGTTCTCGGCCGCTATTCCCGGCCAAGGCGGACATGGCCACATAAACGAGCAATTGCCAGGCTACTGGACAAACTTGTTCGGTCTACATGAGTATTGCCGAGTTGATGCTATTCGTCCACATATCATTAATGACAATGCGATACCGTGGTGGTATCGGCAAAATCTATATCTGTATACTAACAACCCCCGTATTATTCGCCTTGCTCTGCCCGATCTTGTCCCTCCTGATTTTTGTTTGATTCACAATGAGGTGCTGCTAAAGATCTACACTCCAGGTTTTCATGCAGCATTGTTGCAGCTTTGGCATGCCTTCAAAACATCCATGCGTCGCAAGATTGGTGGTTAGCAGTGGCACAATCTACTTTCTATGTCATTGCTCTTTGCTACTCGCCAATAGTCAACTTTTAAGCCAACAATTAACGTATATATTATAATATATTCGTCTGTATCATCACATTGAATCTCCTTTTCCACACGCCGTTCTACCACCCGATGGTCGGTGGCGTTGAGACGTTTACTGCGGGGCTCGCCGGGGAGCTTGCCGGTCGGGGGCACGGGGTGACCGTGCTCGCCGAGAACCCGGCGGGCTTGGCCCAAGACGGCGACTTTCCCGTTCGTGTGGTTCGTGGCGCGTCGGCCGACCGCCCCGCGGTCATACGCGGGGCCGACGCCCTTCTGTCGATCGGTCCGCCCTTGCGGATGGTTCCCCACGCGTGGCGGGCCAGCGTCCCGGTTGTGCTCGTCCACACCGGGCCGGCGGCGGATTGCCCCATCGGCATCGGCTGGCGGGACGGGCGGCGGTGCCGGTACGCTGTAGGGAAGTGCCTGGGGTGCCGCGTCTCGAATCAATCGGTGGCGACGAACGTGCGGCGGGTGGCCGCCTTTCAGGTGCTCCGGCTGGCCGTCCGACAGGCGGCGGCCAACGTGTTCGTTTCGCAGTGCGTCGCCGACCGGGTTCCCGCCCCCCGGTCGCGGGTGATCGGAAACTTCTTCGACCCGAAGGTCTTTCATCCCGACGCAACGGTCCCGGTCGATACGGTGTTCCTGTTCGTCGGCCGGTTGGTGCCGATCAAGGGGGTCGACGTGGCGATCCGGGCGTTCGCCGCGGCTCGCCGCAACGGGTTGGGTCACCGGTTGCGGATCGTCGGCGACGGCCCGGAGCGGCCGTCCCTGGAACGGCTCGCGGCCGTCGAGGGGGTCGGCGAGGTCGTCGAGTTCGCGGGCGGTAAGCGCGGAGCCGATCTGGCGGCCGAATACCGGCGGGCGACGGCCGTGCTCTTCACCTCACAGTGGGAGGAGCCGTTCGGCATCGTGATGGTCGAGGCGATGGGGTGCGGGACGCCGGTCGTCGCGTCGGCCCACGGGGCGTGCCCGGAGGTCGTCGGGGACTCGGGGGTATTGGTCCCCGGAGCCGACGTCAATGCCTGGGCGCGGGCGATGACCGACCTGGCGGCCGACCCGGCCCGGCGGGCGGTCCTCGCCGCGCGGGCGGTGGAGCGGGCGCGCACGACCTTCACACTCGCCGCGATCGCCGACCGGTATGAGGACGTGTTGCGGACGGTCGTCCGGGAGGCCCGGTGACGAGCGGACGTGGCGTGTCGCCGGCCGGGTGGTGCGTGGTCGCCGTCGTGCTGTTCTGCACCTTTGAAGGGGCGGGTCGGAAGTGGGTTATCCCGAATAGTTCCCCGGCCGAGCAGGGGTTGTTCTATTTCAGTAAGGACCTGCCGCTGATTCTCGCGGTTCTGATCGGTCTCCGGTGCCGGCCGCGGGCTCCGATTTTCGGACCCGCGCGTCAGGTCCTCACACTCGGGGCGGTCTTCCTCTTTGCCGGCACCCTCATGTCCGTCGACGGGATCTCCCCCATCGGTGCGGTCGTGTCGATTCGCGGCCTCGTGCTCTTGCCCTGGGCGGCGATGATCGTCGGGCCGGCGCTGGTCGGCCGGAACGATCTGACGGCCGTCCTGACTGCAGCGGGCGTCTGCGTGGGGGTCAATGCGGTGCTGGGGGCGCTGCAATTCTTTTCGCCGCCGGGTGACATTCTGAACCGGCAAGTCACGGACGCACAGTCCGCGATTGGCGACATCGGCCGGGTCCGGGCTTCGGGGACGTATGCTTTCCTCTCGGGCATGGCATCACTGTGTGCGTTCGCGTGCTGGGCCGGGTCGGTGCTGATCCTGCGGTCGCCGGGGCGGCCGTGGGGGTATGTCTTCGTCGCGGGCGGCTTTGTGGTCACCTCCGAGGCGATGTCGCGGGGCGGGTTCACGAATGCGGCGGTGATCGTCGGGCTGAGTTTGATGAGCACGTCAGCAGGACGGGTGGTCGGACTCCTCGCGGTCGGTGCCGGTGCCGCGGCGATGGTCTTGATGCCCGAGAGCGAGCCCACGGCCGTTGACGAGCCCGGAATTACTCAGGCCTTGACGACCCGACATAAAGCCACAGGGGAGGGAGCATGGGCGCGAATACTGGACACCTGGATGCAGGTTCCCGAAGCGATAGCCTACGACCCGATCGGTTGCGGGCTCGGCCAGACCCAGACCGGCGGTCAGGTCGTCGCGACGGGGAAGGCGGGGTGGATCTTTGAGTTCGAGCTCGCCCGGATTGTCTTCGAGGTCGGACTCATCGGACTGCTCGGGACGGTCGCGATCCGCGTCGGCGTGCCGCTAGTGTTCTACCATCACACACCACGGTTGTTACGTCCCAGAGTGAGTGAATGGCATGCGGTGTGGTGGCCCACCGTGTGGTATACGGCCCTTATGCTGCCGATGCACCTGGCCTACGATCACGTCGCCGTGACCTACCTCTGCGTGGCCATGATCTGCGGCTACGCCGCGGCGGAGCAGGGGAGCAGGCCGTGAGCCGCAGGACGGTCGTTTGCGTCGCCCCTGTGCTGCCGGCCGATGTCAGGAATTACGTCCGTGCCCTCTCGGAAGCCGGCTGGCTGCGGTCGCTCGTGTGCGGTGGAGCCTACCATCGTGACTCGGCCCTCGGCCGGGGAATCAGGGCGATCGACCGAGTTGCTGGTACTCGTCTCGTTTCCCGCAGCGAGAACCGCCGGGTGTCGGACGAGGCTCACGCCGCCTCGCTGGTTGCCCATCCCTTTCCGGAAATCTGGGGTGAGCTCGCGGCCCGGAGTGGTCTTTGTCGGCCGAGTGTCGAGTCCGGCGATGCCCAACTGGATCGGTTAGATCGGTTCGCGGCTCGGTTTCTCCGAACCGGGGATCGAATCGTGATCGGGCGGGAAGATTGTTGCGAGCGAACGTTTGCCGCCGCCCGGCGGATGGGTGCCGTGACCGTGTATGATCTACCGACGGCGCACCATCTCACGGCCCATCGCATTCGCGAGGAGGAATTGGCGGAGTTTCCAGGAATTGAGATCAATAGCAACACTTCGCAGCCGTACACTCTCCACCGAAGGCTGCGAAAAGATCGTGAGTTAACTGCCTCAGATAACGTCGTCGTGCCATCTGAATTCGTTAGACGAAGCCTGATCGAAGCAGGCATCGATCGGAGACGTGTCACCGTGCTTCCGTTCGGTTGCGAGCCCGGACGTGCGTTCATGCCTTACACCTCTCGCAAGCCCGTCGTCCTCTACGTCGGACGCCTGAGCTTACCGAAAGGCATTCCCCGCCTGCTTCGTGCGTGGAAGAAGCTCGGAGCGTACCGCACCCACACGCTGCGTCTCATCGGCAAGATGATGCTCGCCCCGAAGTTCCTCGCCGATTACGCGGGGATGTATGAACACGTCCCGCAAGTGCCGCGGAGCGACCTGTGGGCGCACTACGCCGCCGCGCAGGTCTTCGTGTTCCCGTCCGCGTGCGACGGGTTCGGCCTCGTTCTGAACGAGGCCCTGTCTTGCGGCACACCCGTGATTGCGAGCACCCATACCGGTGCCCCCGGCTTCGTCACCCACGGGGCGGAAGGGTTGATCTACCCCCACGGCGACGACGACCAGCTCGCCGCGCACCTCGACCGGTGCCTGTCGAACCCGCACGAAACCGCCGCGATGGGCCGCCGGGCCTACGACCTCGCCCAGCGGTGGGGCTGGCCCGAGTACCGCGCCGCGTTCCGCGGGATGGTCACGGACTTGTTGGCGAAACCGTGACTCGGCCTCGTGTGTTTCTCGCGACCGAATCCGTCCGGGCCGGCAACGGCGGGATCGCGCGCGTGGCGCGGTTGATGGCCAAGGTGCTCGGCGAGCGGTCCGAGCCGGTCGACGGCGTGGCGTTCAGCGACCCCCAGCCGTCCCGCGACCTCGGGGTCCCGTTCCGGACGACTCGCGGCTCGCGGCTGCGATACGTCCTGGCGGTCAACCGCGCGATTCCGACTCACACCCACTTCGTGTACGACTGCCTGGGAATGTCCCGCGCCCACCAGTGGCTCCCGATCCCGCGCCGTCCGAGCTTGGCGTTTATCTGCGGAATCGAAGTCTGGCCCGGCACCTTTCACCCCGGACACGTTCGTGCCGCCCCCAGGGTCACGGAACTCGTGTCGATCTCGCACCACACGCGAGACCGGGCCGCCGAACTCGACCCGCGGTTCGCCCGGTCCGAGGTGTGCTGGCTGGCGACGGAATCCGACGACCCGCCTGCTTCCACCCCGCGCACCGAAGGGCCGCCGCGCGTGACGATCGCCGGCCGGGTCGTCCCCGAGCGGTACAAGGGGCACGACGAACTCTTCCGGGCGTGGCCGGCGGTCCTGGCTGCGG
>CAYUHJ010000317.1:0-5964 GCA_964444365.1 uncultured Alcaligenaceae bacterium
TACCTGCTCCGGACCGGGTACACGCCGGTCGGGGCGATCCGGTTCCCGGCCGTCGGGGCGGTGGTCGCCAAGGAACTCGAGGCGGCCGCCGCCGACCTGCCGAACTTCGTCAGCGTGAACCCCGCGCGGTACGCGGCCCCGGCGGGCGGGTTCCTCGGGCCGACCTACGACCCGCTCGTCCTCGGGGCGGCGGACGGGGACGGGTTGACGGTGCCCAACCTGGCGCGGGTGCCCGGCGTGACCGACGCCGCCCAGGACGCCCGGCTCGGGCTGCTGGCCGGCCTGGACAGGCAGTTCGCGGACGGGCGGAGCAGCCCGGTGACGGAGTCCGTCCGGACCGCCACCGAGCGGGCCGCCCGGCTCATGCGGCCCGACGCCGCCGCCGCGTTCCGGGTGGACGAGGAGAAGGACACGGTCCAGGCCGCGTACGGCCGCAACCGCTTCGGCCAGGGGTGCCTGCTGGCCCGCCGGCTCGTCGAACGCGGCGTCCCGTTCGTCGAAGTCATGCTCGACGGGTGGGACACGCACCAGAACAACTTCGAGCAGGTGAAGGGGCTCTGCGGCACGCTCGACGCCGCGTTCGGCACCCTGGTCGCCGACCTCAAGGACCGCGGACTGCTGGACACGACGCTCGTCGTCTGCCAGGGGGAGTTCGGCCGCACCCCGAAGATCAACGCCGCCACCGGCCGGGACCACTGGCCGGCGTCCTGGGCGGTGGCGCTCGCCGGCGGCGGCCTGAAGACCGGGCAGGCGGTCGGGAAGACGACCGCCGACGGGCTCGCCGTCGACGGGCCGGCGACCTCCGTCCCCGACCTGATCGCGACCGTCGCGGCCGCGGTCGGCATCGACCCGCAGAAGCAGAACCTGTCGAACGTCGGCCGGCCGATCCGCGTCGCCGACCCCGCCGCCAAGCCGATCGGAGCGCTCCTGTGACCCGCCTCGCCGTCCTCGCGCTCGGGCTCCTGGCCGTCTCCGCCCCGGCCGCCGACCCGCCGCCTTCCCTGGAACTGCTCGCCCTCGGTGCGAAGCCGGCCCGCGTCGAACTCCGGGTCGACGCGGACGGAACCCCGGTGCCGAATCTGTGGGACGAGGCGTTCGCCGCCCTGTTCGCGTTCCACGACCGGGACGGCAACCGCACGCTCGATCGGGCCGAGGCCGGCCGGCTGCCGTCGGCGTTCGCACTCCGCCAGGTCGCCTGGGGGCAGTTCGCCCCGTCCGGCCCGGCCCCCGCGTTCGCCGACTTCGACGCGGACGCCGACGGGACCGTCACGCTTCCAGAAGTGACGGGGTTCTACCGCCGGGCCGGGCTCGGGGGCGTCCTCGTGGGGGTTGGCACGCCGCCCGCTCCCGACGCCCTGACTGACGCGATCCTGAAGCGGATCGACGCCAACGCCGACGGGAAAACCGGAGAAGCGGAGTGGGGCGCGGCTGCGGCCGGCCTGTTGAAGCTCGACGCGGACGACGACGAACTCGTCACCCCGAACGAACTGGTCGACCGAACCGCGTACCCCGGTGCGCTCGGCACCGTCCTGCTGGCCCCGCCGTCCGCCGGCTCACCGCCCGACCCGGTGACGGACTCCTTCCCACTGGTCCGGCTCGGTGCCGCCGCGGACGCCTCGGTCGTGGCCCGCCGGGCGGGGTTGGGCGAGGCCGCGCTGAAGTCCCTTCACGCCGCCCCCCCGGCCGCGGCCTGGGTCGTCCGGATCGGGAAGGGGGCCGACCCCGCCCAGGACCGGCTGACCTGGGCCGACGGCAAGCTCCGCCTCGACCTCCGCGCCGCCGAGGGCAAACTCCCCGCCCAGACGGCCGCGGCCCGGAAGCGCTACCTGGCGCAGTTCGCCGAGTACGACGGAAACGCGGACGGGTCACTCGACGCGGGTGAGCTCAAGAACCCGAAGGCCGGGCAACTCCGGGCCGTGGCCGCCGCCGCCGACCGCGACGCGGACGGATGCTTGTCCCGCTCCGAATTGACGGCTTGGCTCGACGTGCAGGACGCGGTCGCCCGTGCCCACGTTCTGCTGACGGTCGTCGACCGCGGGGCCGGGCTGCTCGAGGTGCTGGACGCCGACCGGGACGGAGCCCTCTCCGTCCGCGAACTCCGCACCGCGTGGCCCCGGTTGACGGCGGCCGGGTGTGTCACCGCCGACCGGTTCGACCGCGCCAAACTGCCCCGCGTCCTGCTCGCCACGGTCAGCCGCGGGCACCCGGTCACGCCCCTCGGCGTCCCCGCCCGCGACGGCCCGGACTGGTTCCGCGCGATGGACCGCAACCGGGACGGGGACGTCTCCCGCCGCGAATTCACCGGCGACCCGGCCACCTTCGACCGACTGGACGCCGACCGCGACGGCCTGCTCTCGCCCTCCGAAGCCGCCGCGGCCGGGAAGTGACCGCCGCCCCGGACCCGCTATCCTGACCCCATGCCACCGATCGTCCTCGTCAACGCCGTCGGGCTGACGCCCCGCCTTCTTTCCCACGCCCCCCGCCTCTCGGCCCTGGCCGCGGCGGGGTGGGCGACGCCGCTCACGGAAGCGGTGCCGGCCGTCACCTGCACCGCCCAGGCGAGCATTCTCACCGGGCAACCGCCGAGCGTTCACGGCGTCGTCGGGAACGGCTGGCTGTTCCGCGACACGAACGAGGTCCGCTTCTGGCAGCAGTCGAACCGGCTGATTCAAGCGGAGCCGCTGTATGCGACGGCGAAGAAACGCGCCGCCGAACGCGGCCGGCCGTTCAAGTCCGCCAAACTGTTCTGGTGGTTCAACCAGGGGGCGGCGGTCGACATCTCCGTCACGCCGAAGCCGTGGTACGGGGTCGACGGCAACAAGGTGTTCGGCATCACCGGCACGCCCGAGGGGTTGCCGCCGCAACTGGAACGCGACCTGGGAAAATTCCCGTTCCACACGTTCTGGGGGCCGATGGCCGGGCTGCCATGTACGACGTGGATCGCAAGGTGTGCCGCCGAGGTGCTGAAGCGCGAATCCCCGGACCTGACGCTCGTCTACCTGCCGCACCTGGACTACGACCCGCAACGGTTCGGCCCGTCCAAGACGTCCATGCCCAGATGCGTGAAGGAACTCGACGACGCCTGTGAGCCGCTGCTGGACGCCGCGAAACAGGCGGGGGCGCAGGTGTGGGTCGTCAGCGAGTACGGCCACTGCGACGTATCCCGACCCGTCTACCTGAATCGCGTTCTGCGAACGGCGGGGTTGCTCGGCGTCCGCGGCGGGCCGTTCGGCGAACAACTCGACCCCTACGGCAGCCGGGCGTTCGCGGTCGTCGATCACCAGCTCGCTCACGTCTACGTCGACGACCCCGCCGATGTCTCGCGCGTGAAAGAATTGCTCGCGTCCGTCCCCGGCGTCGCAAAAGTACTCGTCGGTGAGGAACGCGCCGAAGTCGGCCTCGTCCACGAGCGGTCCGGGGAACTGGTGCTCCTCTCCGACCGCGATGCGTGGTTCGCCTACCCCTTCTGGCTCGACGACCGCCTCGCCCCCGACTACGCCCGCGCCGTCGCCATCCACCACAAGCCCGGCTACGACCCCTGCGAACTCTTCTTCGACCCGCGTTTCCGCGCCCCAAAACTCCACGCCGCCCGCCGGCTGTTGCAGAAGAAGCTCGGCTTCCGCACGACGCTGGACGTGGTCCCCCTCGACGCGGCGATCGTGAAGGGGAGTCACGGCCTCCCCGCCGCCGACCCGCAAGACGGGGCGATTCTGATCGGCCACGGCGCGAAGCCGAGCGGCGACGTGGCGATGACCGGGGTGCGGGATTTGGTGCTGGGGGGGTTGGGGTTGGGGTGAGAGAATCTATATAGATTTCAATGAGAATTCTTAGCTGTAAGGCTCGAATGTGATGGGTTTCTTTGTGTTTGGGAAGTTTTTTGGCCAAAGCCTGCAGCGAATTTGTTTTGTCAATACTCGGTAAAGAAATGAAGTTAGATTGCAATCGAAATGTTCCCATTCGCGAGATCGTCCTGCGCCTACGACTATCGACCATTTATCAGCATCGCCTTCTGTCAGCCAATACAGGGTGTTTCCATTTTCGTCATTTCCAAATGGCATGATGCCAGGACGTTCGGGATGAACCAAGAACGGAACCTCCTCGTCGCCTTCCAACTCTTTCAATTCCCTTCGAATTGAGCAGATTCGTTCGATTGAGGGGATGAGAGAAATGAACTCGTCACTCGAATAGGGATTAAACACTCGAATAAAACTCGCTAGCTTTCCGCTTCCATAATGTCGAATGAATTCGTGATAGTCGTTCGGAAGCTTTACGCCCACAGTTTTCTCAATCGATGCCCACTTGCGTTTCGGACCCACTTCGCTTGGTTTTATCGGTGCCGGAACTAGAGAGAGCAAGAGTTCAATCGACATGGCTTGTCCTCTTGTAGACCGTCGACCCCTACTCGTAGTATTCAATGTGCCTATGCTCGTGTGGAATTGATTGTACTATGCATCATCACCCCCCAAAATACCCCTGGTCCCGTGCTTCGTACCCCGTGTAGCCCAGCCGATCGTACAGTTCCGCCCGCGTCATCATCCGCGGCACCGACGCCTTTTGCGTCCCGTTCACGAACACGTCGAGGAGCGTCTCCTCGGCGGCCTTCATCGCGGAGCGGAAAGCGGTGAGCGGGAAGAGGACCATTTTGTAGCCGAGGTCGCCGATGGTTTTCACGTCCAGGAGCGGGCCGCGGCCGAACTCGGTCATGTTCGCCAGCAACGGGGCCGGCACTTCCTTCGCAAACTTCGCGAATTCCGCCTCGGATTCCAGGGCTTCCGGAAAGATCGCGTCCGCGCCGGCCGCGAGATACAGTTTCGCCCGGCGGACCGCGTCGTCGAAGCCCGTGACTCCACGAGCATCCGTTCGCGCAATGATGACGAAGCTCGGGTCGCGCTTCGCCGCCACCGCCGCCCGGATCTTCGCGGCCATGACTTCCGGCGTCTCCAGCGACTTCCCGGACAGGTGTCCGCAGCGCTTCGGCATCTGCTGGTCTTCGAGGTGGATCGCCGCCACGCCCGCGGCTTCGAGCAGTTTCACGGTCCGCTCGACGTTCAGGGCCTCGCCGAACCCGGTGTCCGCGTCGCAAACGAGCGGCAGCGAAGTCGCGGCCGTGATGCGGCGTGCCTCGTCCGCGAACTCGGCGAGGGACAGCAAGCCGATGTCCGGCACCCCGGAATTCGCGGAGAGCGCGCCGCCGGACAGGTACACCGCCCGGAACCCGACCCGCTCGGCGAGCTTCGCCACGAACGGGGAAAAGACGCCGGGCAGCGGAAGAGGCCCGTCCTTCCAGAGGGCACGAAGTGTCGCGCCGGGGGAAGCGGAAAACGGCGAACCGGGTGCGGACATGGGGCGTCCTTCTGGGGTCGGGTGCGAGAGAATCGTAGCCGATGCCGCGGCGTCTCGGAAGATTTTTCGAGCTGTGGAGTTCGTCGGAAGTGTCGGCAGCGAAAACCGTTCGGCCGCAGCCGGGGGCAACGCGACGGACGAATCGAGGCGCGAGGGTTGACACCGGACGGCGGACGTTTATCATTCCCTATGCGTTTCCACCGGAGCACGCTTATGGCATACCCGACCACCATTCGGATTCACCCGTCAGACGGGTAAGCTCTCGCGGGGAAATGCGTTGCCCTTGGGGAGCCAAACCTGTATCGGTTTGGCTCTTGCGTTTGATGGCGACACGAATGCGGGTATAGCTCAGTTGGCTAGAGCGCAGCTCTGATAAAGCTGAGGTCCGTGGTTCGAATCCACGTACCCGCACTGGACGTAAAACACGACGGAAGTCTACAAAACAGAAGGGGTAATCGCGGACACGGGGGTGTAGCTCAGTTGGTAGAGCGCCTGCTTTGCAAGCAGGATGTCAGGGGTTCGAGTCCCCTCTCCTCCAGAAACGGTGGCCTGGTTTCGCCGAATGAGTGTCCCCCGTGATGGCGGCGGGAAAAAATTCGGTGGGACGAGTTGACAGCCGGT
>CAYUHJ010000318.1:0-5939 GCA_964444365.1 uncultured Alcaligenaceae bacterium
GCACGTCGAGGTCTTCACCGGGAAGGTCGAAGCGGACCACCGCATCCTGCACACGTTCGACACGCCGAAGAGCCGGTTCGGCCTCCGGGCGGTGGTGCTGACCGGCGGCGACCGCCCGCCGGTGCCGGCCGACGTGGACGTGAACGCGAACCCCGCACCGAACCCCGACAAGGAGTTCGACGCCCTGGAAGCGACGATCCCGAAGCCGGCGCGGTTCATCGGGATTCAGGACGTGAACGGCGCGGACGTGCCGGTGTTCGCCCGCGGGGACGCGAACAAGCCCCGAGAGGACCGCGTCCCCCGGCGGTACTTCAACCTCGCCCGCGTCGACCACGCCCCGCCGACGACCGGCAGCGGCCGCCGCGAACTCGCCGACGTGCTCGCGTCCCCGGACAACCCGCTGACGGCCCGCGTGTTCGTCAACCGCGTCTGGCACCACCTGTTCGGCCGCGGGCTCGTCCCCACCGTGGACAACTTCGGCCTCCTCGGCGAACCCCCGAGCCACCCGGAACTCCTCGACTTCCTGGCCCACCGGTTCGTCCACGAGCACGGCTGGAGCGTGAAGAAACTGGTCCGCGAACTCGTCCTCACCCGGGCCTTCCAAATGCAGGGCGGCCCCCCGCCGGAGGCCGACGCCGCGAACCGCTGGCTGTCCCGGTTCCCGCTCCGGCGGCTCGAAGCCGAGGCGGTGCGCGACGCCGTCCTCGCCGTCAGCGGCGAACTCGACCGCAAGTTCGGCGGCGAGCCGGTCCCCGTACCGCACAAGCTCCAGGGCACCGGCAGCGACAGCGGCAACAACTACCCCCCGAGCGGCCCCGTCGACGGCGACCGCCGGCGGAGCCTGTACCTCGGCAGCCGCCGGAACTTCCCGGACACGTTTTTGGAAGTCTTCGACAAGCCGTCCGCCCTGAGCACGTTCGGCAAGCGGGACGTGTCGCACGTCCCGACGCAAGCCCTGACCCTGCTCAACGACCCGTTCGTCGCCGGGCAGGCGAAGGCGTGGGCGAAGCGGATCGACGCCACAACCCTTTCCCCCGCCGCCAGGGTGGACCTCATGTTCCGGGAAGCGTTCGCCCGGCTCCCGTCGGACGCCGAACGGAAGCGGGCGCTCGCCCTCCTCGGGGACGACGGGCAGGGGTGGGCCGACCTCGCGCTGGCGCTCTTCAACACGAAGGAGTTCATCCATGTCCCGTGACCCGTCGCGGCGGGCGTTCCTGGAGCGGGCGGCGCTGGGCGTCGGCGGGCTGGCGTTCGCCGCGCTGTCGGGGCACGCGAAGCCGCACCACGCGGCCCGGGCCAAGCGGGTCATCTGGCTGTACATGGACGGCGGCATCAGCCACCTGGACACGTTCGACCCGAAGCCCAAGCTGAACGCCCTGCACGGCAAGCCGTTCCCGATGAAGATCGAGGCGACCCAGTTCGACAGCAACGGGCCGTGCCTGAAGTCCCCGTGGAAGACGAAGCAGCACGGCCAGAGCGGCCTGTGGGTCAGCGAGATGTTTCCGGAGCTCGCGAAGCACGCGGACGACCTGTGCGTGATCCGGTCGATGACCAACGAGGCGGCCATCCACGCCACCGCGAACTACTGGATGCACACCGGCTGGGGCCAGATGGGCCGGCCGAGCACCGGGGCGTGGGTGAACTACGCGCTCGGCACGGAGGCGGACGCCCTGCCGGGGTTCGTGGTGCTGAACGCGGGGCTGCTGCCGACCGGCGGGATCGACAACTTCAAGAGCGGGTTCCTCCCCGCCGCCCACGGGCCGACGGTGTTCGAGAAGTCCGACCCGGCCGTGCCGAACCTGCAGCCGGCCGACCCGAAGGCGCAGCGCAAGCAGCTCGCGGCGATCGCGGACTTCGACCGCGCCTTCTCGGACCGCCTCGGCAAGCCGGACCCGGTCGAGGCCGGCATCAAGAACTACGAACTCGCCGCCAGGCTGCAGACCGGCGTCCCGGACCTGCTCGACCTGAGCCGGGAGACGAAGGAAACGAAGGCCCTGTACGGCCTCGACGACCCGTTCGAGCACACCCGCACCTACGGCCGGCAGTGCCTGCTCGCCCGGCGGATGGCCGAGCGCGGGGTGCGGTTCGTCTCCCTCACCCTCCCGCGGGTCCAGGGGGACACCCGGTGGGACGCCCACGGCGGGCTCAAGCAGAACCACGACCTGCACGCGAAGATGGTGGACCGGCCGATCGCCGCACTGCTGACGGACCTGAAGCGGACGGGGCTGTGGGACGACGTGCTGGTCGTGTTCACCACCGAGTTCGGCCGCACCCCGTTCAGCCAGGGGAGCGACGGCCGGGACCACAACCAGTTCGGGTTCACCGTCTGGCTCGCCGGCGGCGGCACGAAGGGCGGCGTCGCCTACGGCGCGACCGACGAGTACGGGTACAAGGCCGTCGAATATAAGCTCGTCGTCCACGACTTCCACGCCACCATCCTGCACCTCCTCGGGCTCGACCACGAGAAGCTGACGTACCGCTTCGGCGGCCGGGACTACCGCCTGACGGACGTCCACGGCCGGGTGGTGAAGGAGATCATCGCGTAGCGGCGGACTGCCATCCGGGCGAGGTCGCGCGGATTGCAAGAGCCGCGACTGCTAAGGAGCGGTTCGCCCCAGCCCAAGTTAAACTGCCTCACCGGGGAGGACGTCAGCCGCTCACGGCCGTTCGTGGCTCATGAAACTGCGTCGTCCTCACCCCTTCGGGTTCGTCACCCGGCCTTGGAAGAGAATCGCGCTCGTCGGCCGGTGGACGAGCAGGAACAGGAACGGGTGATCCGCCCGGAACACCGGGATCGGCGGGGCGGCGGACTTCCGTCCCTCCAGGACGACCCCCGTCGCCGCGGCGGCTTCGGTTCCCTCTTCGTTCACGTCCACGAACGCCTTGTGGACCACCGCTGAGATGTGTAACTCGTCCGAAAGCGCCATCGGCGACATCCGGCTGAAGTCCGCCTTGCCGCGAATGAAGGCATCCTTCATCCCGAGTGAGCCGAGTGATTCCTTCAGAGCGTATGACGTTTCGATCTTGAACTTCGGGAGAAACACGTCGACCTTGTCGGACCGTCGGCCGACCGCGGCCCCCGCTTGCTGGCGGAACGACTCCGTCCACTTGCCGAGGTTCGCCGGGGTAAGAGCCTTCTCCAGCTCCGCGAGGCCGTCCTTCTTCCGCGGCAGGAGAGCGACCATCGCCATCTGGCCCGCCTTGTACGGCAGCTCCAGCGCCTGCAGCGTGTCGTCCTGGTACAGCCCGAACGCCCCCCGCTGGTACATCAGGGGCGCGTCCACCTTGCCGCCGTCGGCCAGGAAGAACGGCTGGTCCTTCGTCACGTCCTTCTTGAACGCGGACTCCCAGTCCCCCTTGAAGTAGACCGCGTTGACCAGCACCATCCGGGTCAGCTTGGTCAGAATCCCCTTCGCGATCAGATCTTTAATCTTGTCCCGCGTCTCCTTCTCGACCCAGCTGTTGATCCGCCGCCGCTCCTTCTCCGGGTCCGCCTGGAAGTCCGCGTCGAGGATCCCGGCCCCGTAGGCGGTGGCGACCCGGTCGGTAAACGGCTTCTCCCAGGCGAACCCCTGCTGGGCGTAGATGGCGTTCGCCAGCGACAGCGTGTACCCCCGCTTCTCGGCGGGGGTCTCGGCGTCGTTGATCTTCGCGAAGATGTGCTTGAACCCGGCGTCCGTCGCCGTCTCGTCCTTCGGCAGCCGGAGCACCTTTTGCATCTCGTCGAACGTGTTCCCCGCGGCCCCGGCCGCGGTCATCGCGAGGGCGGCTTCGATGCTCAGCGGGGAGAAGAACAGGTTCTGGCCGGCGTTCGCCTTGGCGAGTTCGCCGTACAGGTCGCAGCCGAAGGCGGTGTTGGCGTCGGCGACAGGTTTGGCGGGATCGGCGGGCGGCGCGGCGAGGGCCCGGCGGACGGCGAGGGGAGTCAGCCCGGCGGCCGCGGCGGCGGCCAGGAACTTGCGGCGGGACACGGTCATCGGCGAATCCTCGGCGGGATCGGGCATACGCCGTTCCGACGAGGACCCGCGTTCGGCGGATTGCGGGCCGTTACACGGCGTGACTTCTTCACGCCCGTCCGATCAGTTGCTGGCGGCCGGGGAGGCCACGCTGCGGCGGATGGCGTCCCAGAGTGTCCGCGGGTTGAGCGGCTTCGGGAACCAGCCGTCGACGCCGTCCGGGCCGGTCGGGACGCCGAGTTCCAGGGGGGCCGACCCGCTGACGCCGAACACCTGCAGGCCGGCCAGCCGGGGCTCGGCCCGGATCGCGCGGAGGGTGGACGGGCCGTCCCGCCGGGGCATCCGCATGTCGAGCAGCACCACGTCCGGCCGGTCCTCGCCCGCGAGGTACCGGAGGGCCTCCTCGCCGTCCGCCGCGGTGACGCACTCGCACCCGTTCATGGTCAGCAGGCCGGCCAGCAGTTCCCGCTCGTTCGCGTCGTCCTCGACGAGCAGGGCCCGGGGGGCGCGGTGCGGTGCGGCGGGCGGGTCGCCGGCGACCAGTGCCGCGACCGCGTCCCGGTCCAGGGCGTCGAGGGCGCGGAACGCCCGCTCCAGAGTGGACTCGGCCTCGGCGTCCCGGCCGGCGTCCCGCAACCGCTGGAACAGGTGCAGCGTGAGCGCGACCTTGCTCAGCCGGTTGCACAGCTCGTGGGTCGGGGACGGTCGCTCGGGGCGCTTGCCCTGGGGGGCGGCGGCCACTTCTTCCCGGAGCACCCGGACGCTCGGCGGGGCTTCGATCCCGACCCGGACGACGGAGCCGTGGATCCGCAGGAGTTCGACGGTCACGCCGAGGGAAGGAAAGACGATGCGTTCGCCGGCGCGACGGGACAGCACGAGCATGGGGGCCTCCGTTCCCAGGTGAATCGACCACGGCGTTGGCCGTGCAACGTCCTGACGTCGTGGCCCATGTTCGAAGACAGATCGGGGGAAGTCAAGAAAAAAAACGGCGTATCGCGAGATTTCGGCTCTCAGAGAAAGGCGGGGCTTCGTCGAGGACGGTCAGGGTGACCGCCGCTGCCCGTGGAGGACGGCGGAGAGGTCGTCGGGGTGGAACGGCTTGGTCAGGTGCTCGTCGAACCCGGCGGCGAGGGCCGCCTCGCGGTCGCCCGGCCGGCCGTAGCCGGTGAGCGCGACCAGCCGCAGCGGGGTGTCCGGCCGGGACCGGATGCGGCGGGCCAGTTCGTACCCGCTCAGGCCGGGGATGCCGATGTCGACGAGGGCCACGTCCGGGAGCGGGCCGCGGTCGAGCACGGCGAGGGCGGACGCCCCGTCCCCGACGGCCTCCACGCCGTGCCCGTCCAGCGTCAGGATCGACCGCACGGACTCGCGGATGTCCGGGTCGTCCTCGACGAGGAGGACGCGGCGCGGCCCGGCGGCCGGCTTCGCCTCGGACGGGAGAGGCGGGGGCGTCCCGGCCGCCGGCGACGCGGCGAGCGGCAGCCGGACGACGAACTCGCTCCCCGTGCCGGGGCCGTCGCTGTGGGCGGTGACCCGGCCGCCGTGCAGCTCGACGATCGACCGGACCAGGGTCAGCCCGACCCCCATGCCGCCGTCCGACCGGTCCAGGGTCTGGTCCGACTGCACGAACAGGTCGAAGGCCCGGGTCTGCATGTCCGGCGTCATCCCGACCCCGGTGTCCCGGACGCGGATCACCGCATCCCCCTCCTGGGCGGACAGCGCGTACCACACCTCCCCGTCGTCCGGGGTGTACTTGGCGGCGTTCGTGAGCAGATTGACCTGGATCTGCTGGAGCCGGGCCGGGTCGCCCGACACCGGCAGCGGTCCGGCCGGCCGGGTCACGGTCAGCCGCACCCGGCGGGCGTCGAACACGCGGCGGACTTCTTCCAGCACGTCGTCGACGGTCGCCCCGAGGTCGAACACCGTCTTGCGGACCTCGATCTTGTTCTGGGCGATCCGGGCCACGTCGAGCAGGTCGTCGAG
>CAYUHJ010000319.1:0-5931 GCA_964444365.1 uncultured Alcaligenaceae bacterium
GGTTCGCACCGACCACGGCGGGCTGACGCCCCGCCGCTCGCCCGTTGCCTTCGCTTTACGGGCGGGACGGAGGCGTTCAACGCCGGTCCCTTGCCGCCGCCCTCCGACGGAGCGAAAACGTCCCCCACCCTCCCGGAGTTTTGCCGTGTCCGAACATCTCCGTTGCGTGCCGCCCGACGCCCTGATTGCCGGCCTCGACTTCAGCACCGGCTCCGTGAAGGGGCTGCTGTTCACCTTGCAGGGCGAGACCGTCGCGGAGGTCCGGTTCCCCACCGACCTGTGGACCGAGGGGGGCGTCTCCGAACTGTCGCTGATGCAACTCGAAGGGCAGGCCCGGGCCGTCATCCGCGGGCTGGCCCCGAGTATGGCCAAGACCGCGGCCGTTGGCATTTCCGCAACGCACCACTCGGCGGGCCGCATCGACGACGCCGGGAACCAGATTCGCCGGGCGATTTGCTGGAACGATCAGACTCTGGGCAAGTACCACGCCGAGGGCTTGAAGCGGCTCGGCGGGCAGGAGCGGGCGAAGGAACTGACCGGCGGCCCGTGGGCCGTGCGGTACTCGCTGTCGCACCTCGTGAAGGACGAGCAGACGCTCTCGGAAGCGGACTGGAAGCGCACCTCCTTCGTGATGCAGCACGGCTCCCTGGCGGCGGCGTACCTCACCGGGCGGTACGACTGCGTCAGCGTCTCGGCGGCGGCGTCCACCGGCATTCTCGACCTGCGCACGAACCGGTGGCGGAAGGAAATGCTCGACGCGATTGCGAGCCCGGCCCTCCGCGAACTGGCGTGGGACCAGCTTCCCGAAGTGATCGACATGCACGACCCGGTCGGCCCGCTGTCGGACTCGATCGCGCTCGACGCCCGCCTTCCCGACGGTTGCCGGCCGCTGGTCTTCCCGACACTCGACGACCAGGCGGCGGGGCTCGTCGGCGGCGGCGCGGTCGACGCCGGGCAGGTGGCCGTGATCCTCGGCAACTCCGCGGTGGTGAACTCCTCGTCGGCCATGTTGCCGAAGTCGGGCCACCTGGACGCGATGAAGTTGAACTGGGGGCCGTACCTGTGGATGCGGTGCTACTCCAACGGGGCGCAGTTCCTCGACCGCGTCGTCGGCCCCAACCCGGACTGGGCGAAGCTCGAAGCGGCGGCGCGGGCGGTGCCCCCCGGCTGCAACGGGACGGCGGTGCTGCCGTTCGCGCTGTCGGAGCCGTCGATCGGCGTGAATGCCCCGCGGTTCGAGTGGCTGCCTTCCGAGCCGACCGACCCCGGCGTTCGGCTGCGGGCGTCCTTCGAGGCGATCGCGTACCTGATCGCGCTCGGGGTGAAGGAGCACGAGGCCGCGGGGCAGACCGTCACCCGCGTGACCGTGTCCGGCGGCATCGCCCGCAGCGACCTGATGGGCGAGATCCTGGCGAGCGTGCTGAACAAGCCGCTGGAACGGCTCGTGTCGAGCGAAGGCCCGGCCCTCGGTGCAGCGGTGACGGCCCTGGCAGGGCTGGAAACGAAGCTCCGACGCGAGCAGGGCATCAAGGAGGAGTACACCACCGCCGACGCGGTCGCGGCGCTGGTGAAGTTCCGCACGCCGGTGAACCCCCGGCCGGAGTGGGTGGCACCGTACGCGAAGGAACTCGCCGCGTTCGCCGGGCGGGTGCGGGGGTGAACCGCCTTACTTCTTCGGCGGCTCGACCTTCTTCACGTCGATCTCGGCGAGCTGCCCGCGGACGTCCTCCTCGAACCCACTGACCAGGGCGGTCGCGTGGAACGACGGCCGGTGCTGTCGCGGGGTCAGGTCGGCGGCCAGTGACACCGGGATGTCAATGCCGTCGGCCCCCTTCGGGATCGTGACGTGCTCCGGGATCGTGAACCCCGGCGACTGCTGAAGTTCCACCTTCACGGGGCCGTCAAAAGTTTTCACGCGGGTGACGGTGAGCCGCACGGTGCCGGACTCGCCGGGCAGCAGCGACAGCTTCGCGGGCTCGCACTTCACCGCGAACGCGGGCGTCAGGTCGAGGTCGAACGTCCGCGTGAGGCTGACCTTCCGCCCGGCGTGGGTGCCGGTCGCGGTCACGTCGATCCGGGCTTTCGCGGTGTTGGACAGAATCTTCGACACAGCGGTCCCCGTCACGGTCGGCGTCTTCGCCGTCGCGTCCGGGAACTCGGCGTAGACGCGGGTCCGGCCCTCGGTCTTGTCCCCGAGTTGCCCGCCCTTCGCGGCGAACGAGATCGGCCCGTCGAACCCGGCGACGCGGGTCGTGACGGCGGGGATCGGCGCGGTCTGGTACCGCGGCAAATTCACGAGTGCGTCCGGCAGTTCAAACGTGAACGGGCTCGGCGGCGCGACCATGAGCGCGAAGCGGTCGGTGAGGGCCGGCGGCACCCGCGTCTGGTCTTCCCGCAGCGCGATCGGGATGAGGTCGACGTTCCAGTACTTTTTGTCGATGAGCGGGCGGGTCGCGACGAGCGTGCGTTCCACACCAGCAGGGGATTCGCTTTCCGCGACGATTTGAATCGTGTGCAGTCCCAGCGGCGCACTGGGATCGGCTTCGAGCTTGCAGACGACCGCGTTCTCTTTCTCGCCGATCACGTCGGGTGTCAACTTCACGCCGGCGGGGGCACCCTGCAATTTCAGGCGAATCGGCCCGGCGGTTCCCGTGCGGGTTACGGCGATCGGCACCGTCTGGTACGACCCCTGCGGCACGGTCAGCCCTTCCACGTCGGCGGACAGTCGTGGCGGGAACGGATCAGTTCGGACTTCCACGCGGTAGGCGAACGCCGGGCCGCCGTCGCGGAGGGCGTCCCGGACGATCAGCCCGTACTCGCCCGCGTTCCCGGCGGCGAAGTCGAAGTTCACCTCGTCCTTGGTTTCCCCCGTGCGGCGGACTTCCTTGCCGGTGCGGTCCGTCATCACCACTTCGAGATCGGCCGGCGAGTTCAGATCGTTGGCCTGCGCCCGGACGGAGATCTTCTGCCCCTTCTCCAGCCTCAGCAGGAAGGCGTTCCGCGCGCCGGGCCGGCTCAACACGCCGCACAGGGTGCCCGGAACCGTCGCCGGGGTCGCGCGCATCGGCCCGTGGGCGATGTGCGCGTTCAGCGCGAGGAACGGGCTCACCCGTTGCGGCGTCATGTTGTACGCGAAGTTCACGGCGGGCGAGGTCGCTTGCGCGTAAGCGTCCGCCAGGGCCGCGTCCGACTCCGCGCACACCGTCACTGGGCCGCGACCCGTTACGACCGGTGCCCACGCGGAGGCGGTGTCGCCCGTACCCTTGAATTCCCGGTACGAAAGCGGTGACACCATACTGTCACCGGCCTTCGCGACCGCCACCGGGTTCGCCGTCCGCTCGGCCGGGAACCGGCCCACCCGCAGCACGTAATGGTGCGAGTCCGCCGCGCGGTAGCGAGCGTCCCGCACCTCGACCGTGTACGCTCCGGCCTTCTCGAAGGTGTGCGCGAATCGACAGTCGAAGTACAGGCCGGGGTCGTTGTCCTTCTCGGCCACGAACTTCCCCGCCGCGTCGCGGATCGTCACCAGCGGGTCGGCGTCCTTGCCGAGCCGGTTCGACACGACCTCGAACGTGAGCCGTTCGCCCGCCTTCGCTTCGAGACGGTAACGGTCGACGGCGGAATCGCCAAACGTGCCCCACACCGCGGCCGGGGGAACCAGTGACACCGGGCTGTCACCGTCCGGCTTCGCCCGCACGGGCAAGTCGTCGACGAGGAACAACACCGCGTTCCCGAGGCCGTCCCGCGTGGCGACCCGCAACCCGCCGACGCCGACGGGGGCGTTCGCCTCGGCTACCACGTCGAAGGTGGCTTTCGCGGGCGAACTCTCGACCGGCTTCGCCTTCAACCCCGGCACCGCGAACCACACGGTTTCCGCGTTCGCGAGGTCCTTGCCGTGGAACGTGACGCGGGTGGTCTTGCCCCTTTCCACGACCGGCGGCATCAGGTGTTCAACCGTGGGTTGGGCGAATGCGAACGCGGGAAACAATGTAATCACGAACGCGACGTGTAGCCGCGACGCGCAGCGGAGCGCGGGCTTCCCGCCCGGCGACGCAACATCCGGTGGGGTGGGGTCGGCGCTCCGCTGCGCGTCGCGGCTAAACGGGGGAGACCCATCCGTGTGCTGGAATCTCATCGGACCGACTCGGCAGGGGACGCGACTCGGTTTCCCGAATTCGCGGTGTGGCGGGATAAACGAGATGGTATACTGTCGACGACCGAAATGCACGCCAGAACTCCCGCCTGCTTCACCGCCCCACCCACCGGGGCCGCGTCCCGGAGAATGCCATGCTGAACCTGCGGGCCAACGCCCCGACGCCGTTCATCGACCGCCGGGAAATGCTGCGAGTCGGCGGGCTCGGCCTCGCCGGCGTCACGCTGCCGATGCTCCTCCGCCAGTCCGCCCAAGCGTCATCGGCGGCAAAGTCGGCGAAGAGTTCCAAGAGTTTCGGCAAGGCGAAGAACTGCATCATCCTCTACCTGTCCGGCGGCCCCGCCCAGCTCGACACCTACGACCCGAAGCCCGACGCCCCGGACGACATTCGCGGCGAATTCGGCACGATCCAGACGACCCTTCCCGGCGTGCGGTTCTCCGAACTGCTGCCGAAGTCCGCGAAGTGGATGCACAAGTCCGCGCTCGTCCGCAGCATGTGGCACGAACACAACGACCACGGCCGCGGGACGTACTGGATGGTGACGGGCTATCCGTACCTCGGCAGCGTGCCGGACGTGAACTCGATGAGCCGGGCGGACATGCCGCACATCGGGGCGTGCCTGGCGAAGCTCGCGCCGGGGGCCGGGCCGTTGCCCGCGTGGGCGATGGTGCCGCACCGGATGGACGTGGCCGGCGGTCGGCGGGCCGGGCAGTTCGCCGGCTCCCTCGGGCCGAAGTACGACCCGCTCCTTCCCGGCGGGAACCCGAACGACGACGACTTCAAACTCGACCACCTGCCGCTGTCCGCGAACCAACCGGCGGAAGTCGTCAAGCGGCGGCTCGGGCTCGTCGACCAGCTCAACGCGCAATCGACGGCCCTGAACGAACTCGCGATGAGTCAGACCATCAAGGACAGTCAGGCGAAGGCGGTCGGCGTGCTGTCGTCCGACGCGGTGCGGAAGGCGGTCGACCTGTCGGCCGCGCCGAAGGCCGAACGCGAGCGGTACGGGCGAAACCTCTTCGGGCAAAGCGTGATGCTCGGCCGCCGGCTGCTCGACGCGGGCACCCGGCTCGTGCAAGTGAACTGGCAGCGGTGCCAGGGCGTGGACGGCTTCGCGTGGGACACGCACTGGAACAACTTTGCGGCCCACAAGGAGTACCTCGTCCCGCCGTTCGACCTCGCCTTCGACTCGCTGATGACGGACCTGGACAAGACCGGCCAACTAGAAGAAACGCTGGTGGTGGTGGCGTCCGAGTTCGGGCGTTCGCCAAAAATCACGAAGAGCAACGCGGGGCGAGAACACTGGCCGGAGTGCTTTAGCGTGCTGTTCGCCGGCGGCGGCATCAAGGGCGGCCAAGTCTACGGCAAGTCCGACAAGATCGCCGGCCGCCCCGCCGAGAACCCGATGACCCCCGCCGACTTCGTGGCGACGATCTACCACTGCCTGGGCATCGACCCCGCGGGCGAAATCCACGACCAGGCGAACCGGCCGATTTCGCTGTCGAAGGGCGCACCGGTGATGGCGCTGGTGGAGTGAGTGCCGACCGTCCGACTTCGCGATTTGCGAAGTTCCGCTAGCGAGTTCGCACTTTGCGAAGTATCCTATCGAGTGCTCCTTGCGCTTCTGCCGGAGTACGCCGTGGTCGTCATCGCCCTGAGCCGATTGCAGAACTTCTGGGCTATCTATCCGGATGCAGAAAGTTCGCTACGGGCGTGGTACGCTGCCACACGGGCCGCCGACTGGAAGACGTTCGCCGACGTGCGGGCGACCTTCGGC
>CAYUHJ010000320.1:0-5906 GCA_964444365.1 uncultured Alcaligenaceae bacterium
GTGCGGACCCCACCGCGGAGAAATTCTCATCCGTCGGTAACGAGACTTGCCGATCGCGGGCTCCACGGCGGGCTGACGCCGCGCCGCTCGCCGACGGCACCTCTCACCCGTGGGACGCGAACGTGTCCGCGAACATCTTCGCCAGTTTCGCCGCCTGATGGTCGTAGGCGGTCTTGTCCGGCCACGTCGACCGCGGCTTCAGCACCTCGGACGGCACGCCCGGCACCGCAGTCGGGACGGCGACGCCGAAGACGGGGTCCGTCTCGAACGCCGCGTCGTCCAGGACCCCGCTCAGCGCCGCGGACAGCATCGCGCGGGTGTGGGCCAGTTTCATCCGGGTGCCGGAGCCGTACCCGCCGCCGGTCCAGCCGGTGTTCACCAGCCACACGGGGACGCGGTGCTTCGCCAGCTTCGCCGTGAGCATGTCGGCGTAGCGCTTCGGGGCCAGCGGCAGGAACGGCGAGCCGAAACACGTGCTGAACGTCGCGGTCGGCTCCGTCACGCCGGCTTCCGTCCCGGCGACCTTGGCGGTGTACCCGGCCAAAAAGTGCTCGGCGGCCTGCTCGGGGGTCAGCTTGCTGATCGGCGGCAGCACCCCGAAGGCGTCGCACGTCAGGAAGAAGACGTGCTTCGGGTGCCCGCCGCGGCCGGAGAGCTCCGCGTTCGGGATGAAGTCGACCGGGTACGCCGCCCGGGTGTTCTCCGTGTACTGCTGGCTGTCGAAGTCCGGGACGCGGGTGGCCGGGTCCAGCGGGACGTTCTCCAGCACGCACCCGAACCGGATGGCGTCCCAGATCTGCGGCTCGCCCTGGTGGGAGAGCTTGATCGTCTTCGCGTAGCAGCCGCCCTCCAGGTTGAAGACGCCGTCGTCCCCCCAGCCGTGCTCGTCGTCGCCGATCAGCCGGCGGGCGGGGTCCGCGGAGAGCGTCGTCTTCCCGGTCCCGGACAGCCCGAAGAAGAGGGCCACGTCCCCGGCCGCGCCGATGTTCGCGGAGCAGTGCATCGTCAGGACGCCGGCCCGCGGCAGCAGGTAGTTCATCAGCGTGAACACGGACTTCTTGATCTCGCCGGCGTAGTGCGTCCCCGCGATCAGCACCAGCTTTTCGGCAAAGCTGAGGGCGATGACCGTGCCCGAGTTCGTGCCGTCGATCGCAGGGTCCGCGGTGAAGCCGGGGGCGTGGAGGATCGTCCAGTCCGGGGCGAAGCCGGGGAGGTCGGCGGCGTCCGGCCGTAGGAACAGGCACCGGGCGAACAGCGTGTGCCACGCCGTTTCCGACACGACCCGCAGTTTCACGCGGTACGCGGGGTCGGCCCCGGCGTAGCCGTCGAACGCGAACAGGTCGCGGTTCTGGTGGTACGCCCGAATCCGGTCGGCGAGCTTCGCGAACGCGGCGGGGGTGAGCTTCTGATTCACCGGCCCCCAGTGGATGTCCGCCCCGAACCCGGGGTCGTCCGCGAAGAACTTGTCCTTCGGCGAGCGGCCGGTCTTGGCCCCGGTCAGACACGCGAGCGCCCCGACGTTCGTGAGCTGGCCTTCGCCGCGGGCGAGGGCGGCCTCGACGAGGGCGGCGGCGGGCAGGTTGGCGGAGACGCGGGGCAAACGGGAATCATCGGGCATCGGGTGGCCCCTGGCAAAGGTTCGGGTTGTGTGAGGGTGTGGGGGGATTATAGCGACTGCGGCCGGGAGCGGCGGGGAAGTCCGTCAGCTGGTGGGGGGCGGGTTCGGTTCCTTCCGCGCGGTTTCACGCCGTCTTCACGCAATCTACACATTCGGCCTTAGAACGAACGGTGCGTTACCGGTTCCGTTTCCGTCTTGGAGGACTCCCCGTGAGTCTGAACCACTCTCCGCGTCGGCGTGGGTTTACGCTGATCGAACTCCTGGTGGTCATCGCGATCATCGCCGTCCTGATCGGGCTGCTGCTGCCCGCCGTGCAAAAGGTGCGCGAAGCCGCCGCCCGGAGCACCTGCCAGAACAACCTGAAGCAACTCGGCCTCGGCGTCCACAACTACGAGTCGTCATTCGGCACCCTGCCGGCCCCCGGCCAGTGCGATTCGACCGGCGGTGGCACCACGACCTACATGATTCACTCGTGGTGTACGATGCTCCTGCCGTACATCGAGCAAGGCCCGCTGTACACCAGGTTCGACGTGACCACCGACCCGCAGACCGCCTACACGGGCGGCACGGTTGGCGCGAACGGGAGCTACACCGTCAACGGCGCGATTCTGCACCGAACCGCCCGCGGCCGGTCTTACACCGACAACTCTTCGACCGCGTGGTCGGACGCCGCCAAGACGGTTGTCAAGCTGTTCGTGTGCCCGAGCACCCCGCTCCCGCCGGCTGGGCGTGACCCGAACGGCTACGGCCCGATCGACTACATGGCCATTGCCATCTCGGACATCGAAGAAGACTCGGCCCAGGCGAACTTCAAGCAACGAGCTTCGAGCGCTGGCATGGCCCCCACCCGCCGCGACCTGATGACCAAGCAAGGGTTCATGTCGTGCGACGGCCGGACGATTGTGAGCGTCACCGACGGGGCCAGCAACACGATCTGCTTCATCGAAGACGCCGGCCGCGCTCACCCGACGATCACCACCTACGGTGCCAACTCGACCCGCCCGCTTCCGACTGCAGCCGCGAGCACCACGGACAGCTTCAACGCCGGTTCGGTGACGAATGCTCGCCGCGTCCACGCCTGGGCTGATCCCGACGCCGCGACGAACGGCCTGTCAGGTCCGCCGGCCGGCCCGGACCTCGGGGCGAAGGTGTTCAACAACAGCGCGAACCCACTCGGTGGTCCGTCGGGCTGCCTCTGGGGCACGAACAACTGCGGCCCGAACGACGAACCGTTCTCGTTCCACACCGGCATTGTCAACGCGGTGATGGGCGACGGCTCGGTGCGGAGCTTCAACGACAGCGTGGACCCGCTGATCGGGAAGGCTCTGGCTACCTCGGCCGGTGGCGAAACCTTCTCGATCCCGTAAACGGACCGAGACCCGGCTACGGATCGGGCCGGCGGACAACCGCCGGCCCTTCTTGTTTCCTTCCCCCCGGAGTTCCCATGTCGACCCGTCGTGCCGTTCTCGCCCTGTGTCTCTTCCCGCTGGTGGCCGCGGGGTGCGGCGAATCGGCGAAGCCCCGGCCCAAGGCCGTGCCGTTCTCTGCCAAGGTCACCGGACCCGGTGGCCCCGTGAAGTCGGTCTACGTCCAGTTCATTCCGACCACCGCCCAGCAGTTGCAGATCCAGTTCCCGACCGACGACGCGGGTGCGCTCCAGCCGAACCGCGCCGGGGAAACCCTGGAGATCATCCCCGGCAAGTACAGCGTGAAGTTCTTCCCCTACCCCGGCAAGTCGAAGGCAGACGAGGAGAAGTCCAAGGCGACGATCAAGGCGCTACCCGGCAAGTACACCAGCGACACCGGCGAGAGCGACCTGCAAGTCGAAGTGAAGCCGGACGGCTCGAACGACCTCACTATCACCGTGAGCGGCTGAGCCGCGATCCGGAACGCGTTCGCGCTCCGCCCCCGAACCTCGGGGGCGGGTTCGTTTCCCCGCCGTGACAGGCCGTCCGGGTCGGGGTAGAATGCGGGCATGAGCACCGCCCGTCCCGAACCGCCGACCGCAGGCGAGTCGTTGTTCTTCCGAGAGCCGCGACCGCAAGGGAGCGGCCGCCCCATCAGCGAGACGACATCCCTTCTCGCCGCCGTTTCGGCCGAACTTGATGCGACCCGACCCGGGAAGCGGCCGCTCCCTTGGGGTCGCGGTTCTCGTCGGATGCGTTGACCCATGTCCAAGAAGAAACTCACCCGCGTCGAGTTGCGGAAGAACCGGGCGAAGCCGCCGCGGGGGAACGACCTGACGCGCGCGTTCCACGACGACGCCGACAAGGCCGCGGAGGCGTCGTCCGGGGAGCGGGTGCGGGCCAAGGGGGACGTGTCCCGGCACCGGACGATCGCGGCCGACGCCGCCGACGGGATGCCCGCCGTGGACGAAGCCGCTTGCCGGCCGGGGCGGGTGCTCCGGGTCCACGGGCTGTACAGCTACGTCGAGCGGGAGGACGGCACCGTCGTCCGGTGCGTCGTCCGCCGGCTGCTGAAGACCCTCGCCACCGACGAGCGGAGCGTCGTCACCACCGGCGACCGGGTGTGGGTCCGCGAGGCGGACGGCGAGGGGACCATCGAGCGGGTCGAGCCCCGGCACGGCGTCCTCACCCGCGCGTCCCGCCGGCGGGAACACGTCCTCGTCGCGAACGTCGACCAACTCGCGATCGTCGTGTCGCTCGTCAACCCGGACCTGAAGCCGCACCTGATCGACCGGTACATCGCGGCGGCGGCGAAGGGGGGCCTCGCCCCGGTCGTGTGCCTGAACAAGGCGGACCTCGCGAACCCCGTGGACCTGCAACCGCTGGTCGGGGCGTACTCCCGGCTCGGCATCCCGACGCTGCTCACGAGCGTCGTCACCGGGCTCGGCATCGACCGCCTGCGGCAGCGGCTCCGGAACCGCGCCACCGTCTTCAGCGGGCAGAGCGGCGTCGGCAAGTCGTCCCTGCTGAACGCCGTCCAGCCGGGGCTCGGGCTGCGGGTGAAGGAAGTGTCCGACGTGAACAACAAGGGGAAGCACACGACGACGACGGCCGAGCTCATCCGCCTGGAGACCGGCGGGTGGGTGGTCGACACGCCCGGCGTGCGGCAGCTGCAACTGTGGGACACCCGGCCGGAGGAGGTCGAGGGCTACTTCCGCGAGTTCCGCCCGTTCGTGCCGCTGTGCGGGTTCCCGGACTGCACGCACACGCACGAGCACACGTGCGCCGTGAAGGACGCCGTCGCCCGCGGCCGGATCAGCGACCGGCGGTACCACAGCTACATCGGGATGTTCAACGGCGTGGCGGAGGAGTGAGTCACCGCGGCTTCGGCGGCGGGCCGAACCCGTCCAGATCCTCCCACGCCGGCACGTCGACCGGGCCGAGCGGGTTCGCCACGCGGTGGACGACGTACCGCCCGGACCGGAACACGACCGGCTGATTCCACGGGAACCGCCGCCGCTGCGACGGGGGGAACCATGCCGGCAGGCCGTGCGGCCCGAGCGCCCCCGGCGCGGTCGGGGCGTCCTCGCTCCAGGTCATCCGCCGCAGGTCGCTGACGACGTACCGCTGACGACTGGCGGCGACCTCTGCGGCCACTTCCTGGGCGTGCTTGCGCATCCCGAACACGGTGCCGAAGTGCAGGTACCGCGTCGACGGGTCGAGGTCCAACACCAAGTATAGCGGGTGGGTGGAATCGTGCCAGCAGGTGAGCTCCCCGTCCCGCAGCGGCGGCTCGACGGACCGCAGGTACTTCGCCACGTCGTCGAGCGGTACCCACTCCGTGCCGCAGTGGACCTTCGCGTGGGCGGCCAGCGTGTCCCGCAACGCGGGTGAGCTGCCCTCGACGAAGCACCGCGGCCAGTGCGGGACGACCTTCGGGTCCGCCAGCGGGTGCGGGAGGAAGTACGGCCGGGCGTCGCCCGCCACCAGCGGCCGGACCTCCACGACGGTAAACAGCACCCCGGTGACCACGAACCAGAGGAGAACCGGCACCGCCGGCGTCCAGCCGCGCGACGCGAGCACCGCCAGGGCGAGGATCGTTTCCGGGACGTGGACGTAGTCGAACCCGCGCTGCAAGACGAGGGCCTGCGCGAACCACCCGAGGAAGAACGCGGCGAGAATCCGACCGGTTAGCCGCGAGGCGCAGCCGAGCGCGGGCGCTTCGACCCCATCCAACGATTTTCCCCGGCAGGACGCGCCCGCGCTCGGCTGCGCCTCGCGGCTAACCAGGGATCGCACCGCCACCGGCAGCGCCGCCAGCACCGCCAGGCTCCACGGCGGAAAGTACGCGATCGTCTCCGGCACGCGGTCCCACACCCCGC
>CAYUHJ010000321.1:0-5894 GCA_964444365.1 uncultured Alcaligenaceae bacterium
CCCCCTCAAGGGGGGAGGGGACCAGAACCCTCCCCTCTCCTTTTCGGTGAGGGGCCGGGGTTGCCTTACTCTTCCAACTTCCCCGAGTGTTGAATCGCCCGGAACAGCCGATAACCCAGGACCGCACTCGCCACGCAGCCGACGACGCCGAAGACCGACACGCCGAACAGCAGCGGCGGCGCTTCGGACGCCCACATCAGCGACGAGCCCAGGAACAGGGCGCTCGTCATCATCCCGAACACGAGCCGGTTCACGGACGGTTCGAGGTGCTGGTGCCGCAGGTTCACCGCGAACTGCTGCCGGCGGGCGAGCGTCATCACGTCGCGGGCCAACCGCGGCAGCCCGGCGGCGACCTCGTCGAGATCGGTCGCGGCGGTGAGCAGTCGCCGCAGCAACCGGCGCGGGTTCAGCCGACGGGTGACGAACTGCCGGCGGTACGGTTCCAGCACCTCGACGAGGTTGAACCGCGGGTTCAGAAGCCGGGCCGACCCTTCCAGCATCACGATCACTTTCAGCAGCATCGCCAACGGCGGCGGCAGAAGGATGTGATACCGCCGCACCGCTTCCGTGAGTTCGTCGAGGGCCGTGCCGAGGTTGAACTGATCGAGCGGCATGCCCCAGTAGAACGCGAGCTGGTCCGCAATTTCGGACTGTAACCCCGCGTGGTCCAGGTCGGCGGGCACCTCCCCCACTTGCGTGACGAGGTCCGTGAGGGCGACCGCGTCCCCGGCCATGACAGCGACCATACCGGATTCGATCTGCCCGCGCAACCGCTCGTCCACGCGGCCGACCATGCCGGCGTCGAGCAGGCCAATCACGTTGCCCGGCAAAACGAGGATGTTCCCCGGATGCGGATCCGCGTGAAAGAAGCCGTCGCGAAAGATCATGTCGAGGAACGCCTGCGCCCCCCGCGAGGCCAGTTCGTTGCGGTCGACGTCCGCCGAATCGCCGAGCTTGGAGAGCGGCGTGCCGGCAAGGTAGTCCATCGTCAGCACACGGGACGTGGACAGCCCCGGCAACGGCACCGGGAACCGCACGAACTCGTTGGCCGCAAAGTGGCGGTTGAAGATCTGGAGGTGACGCAATTCCCGGCGAAAATCCAGTTCACGGACCAGCATCTTCCGGAACTCGGCGACGACCGCAACGGGCCGGTACGGTCGCAGTTCGGAAACGTACTCCTCCGCCAGCTTCGCGAGTTCGGCCAAAATCGAGACGTCGGATTGAACCTTCGCCGCGATGCCGGGGTGCTGCACCTTCACGACGACCTCGCGGCCGTCCGGCAACATCGCCCGGTGAACCTGCCCGATCGACGCTGACGCGAGCGGGGTTTCGCTGAACGACTCGAACAGTTCCGCGAGGGGCTTGCCGAGTTCCGCCTCGACGGTCGCCTTCGTGACCTCGAACGAGTCCGCGGGCACGTCGGCTTGCAGGCGGGACAGTTCGTCCGCCAGGGCCGGCCCGACGAGGTCGCGCCGGGTGCTGAGCATCTGCCCGAGTTTGATGAACGTCGTCCCGAGTTCCGTGAGCGCGAGCCGAACGCGAACCTCCCGTGACGTGTCCGTGAGCGGCCCGAGGGACGTGCGGTTGACGAGCCGGCGAACGAACCGCGCGTCGATCCGATCGAGCCCGCCAGCGAGCCCATACTTCGCCAGCGTGCCGATGATCTCGGCGACGCGGTTCAGGTTCCGGGCGAGTTGGGGGATGGAGGTGATGTCGATGGGGTGGCCCTCAAGCCTGGGCATCGGAAGCTACCGAATCACGATAGAGCCCTGGCGTGAGATCGAACAACGCGCAACCAAGCAGGAGCGTCGGTGGGAACGGCCGTCCTGCTGCTTCACAGACTGGAGGGATGTCCGTCATTCGGCTGAATTCTGGAACGAGTTCCAGCCCTGCGACAAGTGTATCTGAAACGTTGCACCTGACGCGAACACCCAAGTAGGGTTCGCGTCGGTACACCGCGAGGATCATAGGGCAGCCGTCACGGAGGTCTGAGTTGACGTATGTGAGGTTTTCGGGGCTACCGTTTCGCAACACATTCCAAATCATGGATGCGGCGGCTGCTGGAACTTTGAACTCAACGGTGGGGCTTTCCGGCCCTGACCGAACCGCGGTGTGTATGCCGCCCGTCATGCGGGAACTCGTCTCCCACAGCGTCAGTCCCCCTTGGTGTCGAATTCCGCCCGGCAAGATATGCAGTGTCCAGTTGATAACCCAATCCGGCGGATCGACTCCAAGGAATTCTTCAGGCGGTTCAGCGAGCCGTTCCGGTGACGGTGGTGGTTGTTCGCGGAACAGTTCGCGGAGGAATTTCCACATACGTACTGCTTCCTCACGGTATCCAGTTCGACTCCGGGCCGACGCTGGCGCAGAACTCGGCGAGGAGCTTCGCCGCGTTCGTCAGGTCGTCGAGGTGGACCACTTCCACCGGGCTGTGCATGTAGCGGTTCGGGATGCCGATGAGCCCGGTGGCGACGCCGGCGCGGGAAATCTGGATCGCGTTCGCGTCGGTGCCGGTGGCGCGGGGGGTGCCGCGGACTTGCACCGGGATGCCGTGTTTCGTCGCGGTTTCTTCCAGCAGGTCGAAGACGCGCGGGTTGATGTTCGGCCCGCGGAAGACCACCGGCCCGCCGCCGCACTTGATCTCGCCCTGGGTTTTCTTGTCAGTCCCCGGCGTGTCCGTCGCATGACAGACGTCCACCGCGATGCCGACGTGCGGGTCGACCGCGTAGGTCGCCGTCGTCGCGCCGCGGAGGCCGATCTCTTCCGCCACCGTGGACACGCCGTACACCGCGGCTTGCAGCGGCCGCCCGTGCAGCAACCGCACCGCTTCCATCACGACCCACAGCCCGACCTTGTCGTCCATCGCCGGCGACGCGGCCAGCCCGTTGCGGAGGGGCCGGTAGCCGAGGGCGAACGTCAGCGGGTCGCCGGGGCGGACGAGTTGCTCGGCTTCTTCCTTGTTTCGCGCGCCGATGTCGACCCACACGTCGTGGAACTCCGGCACTTTCTTCCGCTCCTCCGGGTTCAGCAGGTGGATCGCCCGCCGTGCGACGACGCCCGTGACCGGTCCCGCCTTGCCCCACACGGTCAGGTACTGGCCGAGAAGAATCTGCATGTCCCAGCCGCCGATGGGCTGGATGTTCAGGTAGCCGTCGGCGTCGACGTGCTGGACCATCAGCGCGATCTGGTCGCAGTGCCCGGCGAGCAGCACCCGCGGGGCGGACGCGGGCTTGCCGCCCGGGAAGCGGGCCGCGAAGACGTTGCCGTGCGTGTCGGTGCGAACCTCATCCGCGAAGCCGGCGGCCCACTCGCGGACGACCGCCTGCACCGGCTGCTCGAACCCCGACGGGCTCGGCGTTTCGAGGACTCGCTTCAGAAACTCGTGCGACCGGTCGTCCATGTGCGGCTCGGGTGGGGTTCGGGAAAGAGTTAGTGTCCGATTCCCCGCGCTGCGGGCAAGGGCGTAGAATGGCAGTCCCGTGGGAGGGTACGCCATGTCCGCGACGGTCACGCTCGAAGACGCTCAGAGCCGGTTGAAGGAACTCGTCGCGCAACTCGCGGCGGGGGACGAGATCGTGATCACGGAGAATGACCGGCAGGTCGCAAAACTGGTGGCGGCAGCGGTTGACAAGCCGCGTCGCAAAATCGGAACGCTGCGCGGAAGTGTGTTATACATGGCTCCCGATTTTGATGCTCCACTCGAAGAGTTCAAGGAGTACATGGAGTGAAAGCACTCCTCGACACTCATGCCTTGATCTGGACGATGGATGCCACAGAGAAACTGGGCGTTCGGGCCGAAGATTTCGTCACGGACCAAGCCAGCGAACTGCTGTTGAGCGCGGCAACTTTGTGGGAAATCGGCATCAAAGTGGGTCTCAACAAGCTGACTTTGTCACTGCCATTTCGCGAATGGATGACAATTGCCTTTGCCGATCTCAACCTCACACTCTTGCCGATCACATTGGATGTCGCCGACATTCAATCGCGATTGTCGCAACATCACAAAGACCCATTCGACCGCCTGTTGGTCGCTCAGGCCTTGGCGGAAAACGTCCCGATCGTCAGCGTTGACGACAAGCTGGACGCCTACGGGATCACCCGCATCTGGTAATGGGATGTCCACCCTCCTCTCACTCCACGAAGTCACGCGCACGTTCGGGGCGTTCACCGCGCTGCACGGCGTGACGCTGTCGCTGCCGCCGGGGCGGGTCGGGCTGCTCGGGCCGAACGGGGCGGGGAAGTCGACGCTGTTGAAGATCCTGATGGGCCTGATCCCCCCGAGTTCCGGCACCGGCCGGGTGCTCGACCAAGAACTCGGCGGCGACCGGGATTCGCAATCGAACTGGCAACTGCGGCGGCTCGTCGGCTTCATGCCGGAGGCGGACGCACTCGTGCCGGGGTTGACCGGCCTCGAATACGTCGGGCTCGCCGGCGAACTGTACGGGATGCCCCGCCGCCAGGCCGAACGCCGGGCCCACGAGGTGCTGACATACCTGGGCCTGGAAGAAGCCCGCTATCGCCGGGTGGAGGAGTATTCGCTCGGGATGCGGCAGCGGGCGAAGCTCGCACAGGCGATCGTTCACGACCCGCCGGTGTTGCTGCTCGACGAGCCGACCAGCGGCCTCGACCCGGCCGGGCGGGACGCGATGCTGAAACTCGTCCGCGAACTCGGCACCGAGTTCGGCAAGTCCGTGATCCTGAGCACGCACCTGCTCGCGGACGTGCAGGCCGTCTGCGAGCGCGTCGTCATCCTCGCCGGCGGCCGGGTCCGCGGCGTCGGCACCGTGGAGGAACTGTGCGCCCGCCGGGCCGACCGGTTCAAGCTCCGCGTCCAGGGCGAGGCGAACCAGTTCCGGGCCGACTTGCTCGGGCAGGGCGTGCAAGTCCTCTCCGACAACGGCCACGGCGAGTGGCGCGTCGCCGTCCCCGCCGGTTGGACGAACCGGCAGTTCTTCCGCGTGGCGAACGCGACCGACGCGGTCATCCGCGGCCTCGTCCGCGACGACGAGACGCTGGAAGAGTTGTTCCTCCGCAGCGTCAACGGGTAGCGCGGGCCGAGGCAGCGGCGATCAGGTCCGGGTCGGCCGCAGCTCCGTCACGGTGCCGTCCCCGCGCTGGACGAGCACGAGGTCGGCCATGCGGAGGAACAGCCCGGTGCCGACGACGCCGGGGATGGCGAGCAAGTCCCGTTCGAGCCGCGCGGGGTCCGCGAGCGGGCCGAGGGTCACGTCGAGGATCAGGTTGCCGTTGTCGGTCGCGACGGGGCTGCCGCCGGCGGCGCGCAGCACCGGCTCGAACCCGAGGGCGGCGACCTTCCGGCGGACGACCGGCAGCCCGAACGGCACGACTTCCACCGGCAACTTCCCGCGCGTCCCCAGGACCGGGACGAGCTTTTCGTCCCCCACCAGCACGACGAACCGCTTCGCCGCGGCGGCGACGATCTTCTCCCGCACCATCGCCCCGCCGTACCCCTTGATCAGGTCGCACCCCGGCTCCACCTCGTCCGCGCCGTCGAAGTCGACGTCGATGGCGTCCACGTCCGCCAAGTCGACGAGCGGGATGCCGAGATCCCTCGCCAGTGCCGCGGACGCATCGGACGTGGGGACGCCGCGGACGGACAGCCCGGCCCGGACCCGCTCGCCGAGGACGTGAATGAAGGCGGTGGCGGCCTTGCCCGTGCCGAGGCCGACGACGGTGCCGGGGGCGATCTCGCGGACGGCTCGCTCGCCGAGGGGGCGGAGGTCTGACATCGGCGGTCCGGGTGGGGGGAGTGGGCCCGTGCGGGTGTTAAATGCGTCACGCGCGGAGGATTGAACTTTCTCCCTCCCCCTTGAGGGGTGAGGGTTGGGGTGGGGGTGAAGGGTTCACGCCCCAGACCACCCCCACCCTCACCC
>CAYUHJ010000322.1:0-5753 GCA_964444365.1 uncultured Alcaligenaceae bacterium
CGCAGTGCTCGGGCAGAATTCGCTGAATCCCGGGTCGGGCGCGGACTCGCTCTTCATCGCGGCCCGCAAGCCCCTCACCCGCAAAGGCCTGCCCCCCTGTCTGCTGCAAGACTTTCGCCGGTACAAGCCCTTTCTCTGTGGCATCTTCGCCGCGCCGAAATGAACCCAACCCGACGCGATCGTGGCCGAAACCGCGGCCCGGCCGAGGGGGTTGCGGTTGAAGTTCTGACAAAGGAACGGTAAACGCCCGATCGGGGACGGGGCGACCGCCTCGACCGGGTAAGCCCGGCAAGGAAGGAAAACCGCACCGTCCGGCGGGGTTCGCAAACTCGCGTGTCCCATCGGCCGCGGGATGACGTAGAATATCCGCCACCGCCCCACCCCTGCCTCGCCGGACCCGGCCGATGCCGCACGAGTCGTCCCAACTGACCGCCGACGAGTGGGCCGATCTGGAAGACCGGGCCGACCGGTTCCACGCCGCGCTGCGGGCCGGCCCCGTCGCGGACTGGGAACCGTTCCTCGGCGACCTGCCGCTACGGTTGCGGGCGGCGGTCCTGACGGAACTCGCGATCCTCGAGCTCGGGCACCGGTACGGCAAGGGGGAGTCCCCGCTGGTCGAGGAGTACGTCCGCCGGTTCCCGGAACTCGGGCCGGCTGACCGCGTCCCGCAGAAGTTGCTGCTGGAGGAACGCCGGTGCCGGCAGAAGTTCGGCCCCGCCCCGACCCCCGGCGAGTACCGCAACCGGTTCCCGATCCAGGCCGCCGCGCTGGGGGCCGAACTCGACCCGCCGGCGGTGCCGGACTCGCTCGTCCAGGCGAGCACGATGCCGTCGCACCACATGATGACGATGGTCCACGAGGGGGCCGAAGAGGAGGAGAAGCCCGCGGTCCAGCACAGCGCGATCGAGATCGACGCGCCGGACCCGGAGCACCAGGAGAAGTCCGGCCCGTCGTCGTCCGTCATGTCGATGAACTCGCGGTACGAACTCGTCCGGGTGCTCGGCAGCGGGGCGTTCGCCGACGTGTGGCTCGCCCGCAAGGCCCCGTCCGGCATCGAGGTCGCCGTCAAGATCGTCAAGCAGGCCATCGACAAGAACGCCGCCCAGCGGGAACTCGGGTCGCTGGAACTGATCAAGAACCTGCGGCACCCGTACCTGCTCGCCACGCTCGACTACTGGGTGTCCAAGAGCAAGCTGCACATCGTGATGGAGCTCGCGGAGGGGACGCTCCGCAGCCGGATGAAGGAGTGCGCGAAGGAAGGGCTGCCCGGCGTCCCCCGGGAGGAAATCCTGCCGCTGTTCGCGGAGGCCGCCGAGGGGCTGGACTTCCTGCACTCCAAGTCGATCACCCACCGGGACGTGAAGCCGGACAACATCCTGATCCTGAACGGGCACACGAAGGTCGCGGACTTCGGCCTCGCCCGGCAGCAGGACGAGATCATGGCGAGCATGAGCTTCGCCGGCACCCCGATCTACATGTCCCCCGAGGGGTGGAGCGGGAAGGGCGGCCCGGCCAGCGACCAGTACTCGCTGGCGTTCGCGTACATCGAGGTCCGCCAGGGGTACTGCCCGATCAAGCCGGGGCCGTTCGCGGACGTGATGTTCGCCCACATCGAGGGGAAGTTCGAGTTCGCGGACTTCCTGGAGCCGGCCGAGGTCGCGGTCCTGCGGAAGGCGCTGGCCCGCGAGCCCGAGCTGCGCTACCCGTCGTGCGCGGCGTTCATCGAAGCCCTGGCGGACGCCTGCGGGGCGTCGTACGTGATCCGCCGGTCGCGGAAGCACGGGTCGTCCACGGCGATCGGGACCGCGGCGGCCGTCCGCACGCCGCCGACCGGCACCCCGAGCCGCCCGGCCGGCAACCTGATGGAAACGCTGATCCCCGAAAAGACGCTCGGGGACCGGTCGCACCCCGTGAAGCCCCCAGCCGGGCCGAAAGCCCCCGCCCCGGCGGAGGCGTCCGAGAAGACCGTCGACGAGTGGATGACGACCAGCACGGTCGGCAAGCCGGACGTCGCCCCGGCGAAGTCCAAAGCGCCGCTGCTGTTGATCCTGGCCGGCCTCGCCCTGGTCGTCGGCGGGGGCGGGCTTGCGGTCATGATGCTGTCCGGCGGCGGGACCGGCACGGCCGTCGTCCCCACCGCCCCGACCACCGAGCCCGTTCCGCCGCCGCCCCCCCCGACCACGCCCGCCACCACCCCGAGCACGACCCGGCCGCCGCCGACCGTCAAGCCGAAGCCCGTGGAGAAGAACTGGCTCCCCCCCGGGGCGAAGCCGGCACCGGGGGCGAAGACCGTGTCGCTCGCGGGCGGGCACGACCTGTACGACCGCATCGTCTTCCCGGACGTGGACCGCGAGCACCCGCCGCAGTTCGTGCTGATCGCCGGCACCGGCGGGGAGTCCTCCCGCGTCGCGCCGTTCTACATGCTCGACACGAAGGTCTGGGCCGGGCTCTACAGCGAGTACGCGCGGAAGCACGGCAAGGCGACGCCCGCCGGCGACCCGTTCCTGCCGGTGACCGGCGTCACCGCCGCGGACGCCGCCGCCTTCGCGAAGGAAGTCTTCGGCGGCGCGCTGCCGTCCGCGGACGAGTGGGACCACGCCGCGGGATTCTACAACCGCGGGAGCCTGGAAGGGCCGACGAAGATCGGCGGCCAGCCGAAGTTCAAGCGGGCCGCCCCCGCCCCGGTGTACCCCGTCGTCCCGAACTCGGACGACCAGAGCCCGCTCGGCATTCGGGACATGGCCGGCAACGGCCGGGAGTGGACCCGCACGCCGCTGGAGAAAATCCAGCCGGGCGAACTCCGCATCTTGCGCGGCCGCAACTACACCCTCCGCAGCCCCCTGACGTACGCCACGATGGACTACGAGAAACAGGTGCCGCAGACCCAGTTCCCCACGGTCCCGAGCCCGTACACGTCCTTCCGGGTGACGATCGAGATTCCGACCAAGTGACCGGGTCCGGGATCAGCCCTGGGGCCGGAACGCCTTCACCACCGCCTCGTGCGTGATCAGCCGCGGCCCGGAGATGAGGTCCACGCAGTACGGGATCGCCGGGAAGACCGCGAGCAGGCACTCCCGGATCGCGGCCGGCTTGCCGGGCAGGTTCACGAACAGCGTCTTGCCCCGGATGCCTGCCGTCTGACGGGAAAGAATCGCGGTCGGCACCGTCTTCAGCGACACGGCCCGCATCTGCTCGCCGAAGCCCGGAAGGAGCTTCTCGCAGATCGCCTCGGTCGCCTCCGGCGTCACGTCCCGAGCGGCCGGGCCGGTCCCGCCGGTCGTCACGACCAGGCAACACCCCTCGTCGTCGGCCAGCGCGGTGAGGGTCGCCTCGATGCGGTCCTGCTCGTCCGGGATCAGCCGGGGGACGGGTTCCCACTCGCACGCCAGGATGTCCGTCAGGCACGCGACGACGGCGGGGCCGCTCCGGTCTTCGTACACGCCGCCGCTGGCACGATCGGAAACGGTGACGACGCCGATGCGGATCGGGGACATGGTGTACCCTTACTCTGAGGGCCGGGGGCAGCAAATGAGTTCGTAAACTGAATTCTACCGATCCGACCCCGCAACGGCGGGAGTGCCCCTTTCCCCGGCGAAAACCATGACCGCACCCTGGACGTTCCACTCCGCCGGCTCGCTCGTGTTCGGCCGGGGCTCCGTGCAACAACTCGGGGACATCACCCGCCGGCTTCGCGCGAAGAAGGCGTTCGTCGTCACGGACACGGTGCTGGCCGGGAACGGCATCCTCGACGCGGTGCGGACGCCGCTCGAAGCGGCGGGCGTGACCGTCGGCGTCTGGGACGGCGGCAAGCCGGAGCCCCCGGTCGAGACGGTGCGGGAAGCATTCGCCGCCGCGACAGCATTCGCCCCCGACGCCGTCATGGGCCTGGGCGGCGGCAGCAACATGGACGTGTCGAAACTCGTCGCGATCCTGCTGGCCCACGGCGGCGACCCGACCGATTACGTCGGCGATTGCCGCGTCCCCGGACCGGTCCACCCGCTGATTTGCGTCCCCACGACGGCCGGCACCGGCTCCGAAGTCTCGGCGGCGGCGGTCTTCACGGACACCGCGAAAAAGATCAAAGTGTCGTGCCTCAGCAACTACCTTCGCCCGGCGGCGGCCGTCGTCGACCCGCTGCTGACGGTCGGTTGCCCCAAAAAGGTGACGGCCGACTCCGGTATCGACGCTCTCACCCACGCGATCGAGGCATTCACGGCCGTTGACCACGACGAGTTCTTGAAGCGTCCCCCCGGTGGCGAGACGGTCTACCAGGGGAAGAACCTGCTCGCCGACGCGATGGCGGCCGAGTGCATCACGCTGGTCGGCAAGTACCTGAAACGCGCCGTGGACGACGGCAAGGACCTGGAAGCCCGCGACGGCATGGCTCTCGCCGCGACGCTCGGCGGGCTGGCATTCTCGAACGCGGGTGTGGCGCTGGTCCACGCGATGGAGTACCCCGTCGGCGGGGCAGTTCACGTGTCGCACGGCGCGGGGAACGGGCTGCTGTTGCCGTACGTCATGATGTACAACTCGCCGCTCGCGAAGGGCAAACTCGCGGCGTTGCCGAAACTGTTAGGGCGGATTCACCCCGCGGACGACGAGGATTCCGAAGTGATGCGGGCCGTCGGAATCGTCGGGAAGCTGCGGGAAGAGATCGGCATCCCCACCCGACTGCGCGACCTCGGCGTGACCGAAGACATGCTCCCCGGCTTCGCGGAGAAGGCGTTCGGCATCAAGCGGCTGATGCGCGTCAACCCCCGGTTCCCCGCGTCGGCGGCCGAGATCCTCGACATCTACCGGGCGGCGTTTTGACCGCGAACGCCCGCCCGTGATGCCGTCGCGGTGCCGGCCGGCTACGTTGGACCATACCCTCTACCCCCGGTCCGGAGTCGCCGCGGCCCGCCATGCAAATCATCATCGCGTCGCTCAAGAACCCGTACCTCGTCGCCACCATCGTCTTCGCGCTGCTGATCCTCGGGTCGGTCGCGCTGGTCAGCATCCCGATCGACATCCTCCCCGTGCTCCGGGTGAATGCCGCGCGGGTGCAGGCGTACAACCAGGGCATGACCGCCGAGATGGTCGAGAAGACCATGACCGTGACGATGGGGCGGTTCCAGTCGAGTTCCCTCGCCGCCGAGCGCGTCACGACCCGCTCCGTGAACGGCGTCGCCCAGATCACGACGTACTTCCAGGACGGGAGCGACCAGGGGACGAACATCGCCCAGGCCAGCGCCCAGGGGTCCAGTTCGCTGGCGAAGCTGCCCCCGAACACGCTGCAGCCGAACGTCATCCCGTTCAACCCGACCGCGACGCAGCCGCTCCTCATCGTCGGCGTGACGAGCAAGTCGCTGTCCGAGGCGAAGCTGAAGGACTTGACGGTCACGAACATCCGCTCCCAGATCGGCGGGGTCCGCGGGGCCCAGGCGCTCGGGACGTTCGGCGGCAAGGACCGGGCGGTGATGCTGTTCGTCGACCCGCGCCGGCTCGAGGCCCGCGGCATGGCCCAGAGCGACGTGGTGAACGCCGTCTCGGGCGGGAACCTGCTCCTCGGCACCGGGGTGGCCAAGTTCCAGAACTACGAGTTCCAGCTCGACACGAACGCCCTCGTCGACCCGGTGACCGACCTGAACGAGTTGCCGCTGAAGTTCGACAACGGCAGCACCGTCTTCCTCCGGGACGTCGGCCAGGCCGAGGACTCCTTCCAGATTCAAACCTCGATGGTCCGCATCGGCGGGCAGCGGACGGTGTACACC
>CAYUHJ010000323.1:0-5720 GCA_964444365.1 uncultured Alcaligenaceae bacterium
CCCGACGCCTCGCCGACCTCCGGGCCGCCGTCGTCGCCGCGGTGCGCCGCTGTCGGCAGCGGGTCGACGAGATGATCCCGCTCGCGCTGTCCCCGTTCGACGCCGAGATCCTCGCCGCGGTCGCGGACTTGGATGACGAGATCGACCGGGCATTCGACCTAACCCACAACAGCTGACCGCCCCGGATTCGCGCGAGGATCGCGCCTGTGGCGCGATCAGCCCCCGAACCCGGAGGATTTCTCCCGGCGGATAAGATCGGCGATTCCAGGGGCATCCTGACGCGATTGCGGGGGTGGTGTCATTTGCGCAAGCGTGCGAGCAAAGCCCCCAACTGACCACCGGTGCCCCTGTTTCTAGCCGGCATCAGCCGGCCACTGCCGACCCGCGGACCCGACCGCCTTAACCTCCCGGCAGGACGGCCGCGAGCCCCCGAGTTCACCCCGAGGATCGACCCGATGCCCCACGCATTCAGACTGGCGATAGACGATTGCGGATTCACCCCTGGCCGGCAGCTGATGCTGGCAATGGAGTTCGCCAGCGCCGCCGACGGCGTGGCGTACCGAGCCGCGTGTTCCGAGGCCGACTCGATGATCCGCGAGAGCTACGCGCGGTTCCGGGACAAGATCGACAGCGACCCCGCGTTCGAGGCAGCCCGGAGTTCCGCGGCACGGGCCGAGGCCGCGCTCCGCGAAAAGGTCAAGACCGAGGCGACCGCGGCCGATGCGTTCGCGCTGTGGGAGGCCGCGGTTTCGGCCGGCTCCCCGGCGGATCGGGAGTACGCCGAGCTGCGAGACGCAGAAGCCCGGGCCACGTCCGCAAACCGCATCCACGGGGTGCTGAGCAAGGCCGCGGCGGAAGCCGCGGCGAAGGCCGGCCCCGAGCTGCGGAACGCCCTGAGCGCCGAGCGGGCCCGGTTGCTGGCCGAGGCGCGGGGCCGGCTCGCTCGGGCCGTCGCCCTGGTCGAGCAAGCCGTCGCCGGGCCGTTCGCGGAGCTGGCCGCGGCACACAGTGCGGTTTACAGCGCGTCGACGTTGCCCGTGGCCGCCCCGCCGGCCCCCGCGGTCTGAGCCACCACACCCGACCACCGGAGGAAGATCGAACATGCGGACAGATTTTGCGTTCGGCAACGGCGAAGGGATCCTCACGGCGGCGGCCGGGACGCCCATCCGCCGGCTGCTCCCGCCGGTCCCCAACGGCACGACCCGGCTGATGCGGCTCGCCTACGCCGCCGGCCTGACCGCCCACACGCTGACGGCGCTCCGCCCCATCGGGCGGACGTCGTTCACCGCGGCCGCCGCGGCCGGTGGCATCGTCGTGACGGTCGCCCGCGACCCCGGCCCGACCGGCAACCCGCTGGCGGCCAACGACCTGCTCGCCATCCGCGAGACGGACGGCATCACGCGGCTGTACACCGTGCAGTCGGTCAGCGCCCTGGCCGTGACCCTCACGACCGCGCTGGTCGCCGGGGAGAGCGCCACGAGCGGAACGATGTGGAACTTCGGCATCCTGTCCGACACGGACCCCGTCATCGGCACGGCCCACCCGACGTGGACGCTCCCGGCGTCCGCGACGACGACCTACGCCGACGACACCGCCGGCGTGGTCGCCGGCCACGTCCGGGACAGCCCGGTCCTGCTGTCGATCGACAACGTCACCAACGCGGGGACGCTCCGGCAGACGGTCGTTTCATACACCCGCGACCACGGAGTGATGTAGTCCCCGACCCCGACCCAACCCCGAGAGGAAGACCATGAACCCGACCGCCCAGCCGTTCACCCCCGACGAAGAGCGGCAATATGCGCTGTTCAAGCGGTTCGTCGCCCGGTACCGCGAGGAGGGGCCGGACGCCCCGGTCCTCGCCGAAGGCGACAGCGGACCGGAAGGCGAGCTGACGCCGGGGCAGTACCAGCGGGCGCTGCAGTATCAGGCCCGCACGGGCTGTTCCTGGGTCGCCGCACGAGCCCGCGAGATTCTGCGTTACTGAGACAGCAGCGGCGGGAATTCCCGCCGCGCCCTGCAAGCGTGACGCCGCTCGGTGCGGGCGTGTCGGCCCCGACCGGGGCCGCCGGACGGGTCGGAGTGAGTAGACCGACCCGTCCGCACGTGGGACCACCCCACCCCGCAAGAAGACGGAGTCCGAACGTGGTCGAATTCCTCCCCTCGCTGGACGCCCCGAACGCGGTTCGCGTCCCCGCCGCGGAGCTCGCGCCGGGGACCATGGCGATCCCCACAAGCGACGGCCGAACCGTGTACGTCCCCGCCGCGGACGTGTGGGCGGCCGCGAACAAGACACCCCGCTGGAAGGCGGTTCACCCGGCCGTCAAGTTGATCGTCTCGCGGTGGTCCGACCTGGTGGCCGACGTGCTGCCCGAGCAGACGGCGGAGTTCGTCGACCGGAACATCCGCTGCGGGCGGTCGCCGTGGGACGACCTGGCGTTCGTCGCCGTGGCGTCCGAGCTGTTCATCGTCTGTGCCCCGCGGATGAAGGCCGACGAGCGGACCCGCGCGGTCCGGGCCGACGTGCTCCACGCGGTTCAGGTCGCGCTGTCGGTCCCGGACTGGCCGGCGGCAAAGGCCATCGGCGTGACCGGCCACGTGACCGAGGAGTTCCTCCGCGGCGTCGTCCGCGTCGCCGAGACGACCCGCGCGGCCCGGCATCGGCTCGCCGAGCACTTCCGCACGATGTTCCAACCCCTGTAACCCGAGGCGAGCCGTGGACGATCCGAGACCGGAAGATGGCAAACTCGCCCTCGCGGTGAGTGCGTTGGCGCAGCAGGTGAAGGCCCTCGTCCCGGTCAACGGCCAGGTGGCCGGGGCCGGCGGCGGGAACTTCGCCGGGATGAACAAAGGGGACGTCTACGCGACGGCCGTCATCGGACTGCTGCAGCAGATCCGCGACGGCATCCGGCAGCTGGTGGCCGCCTCCGCCGTGAAGGTGATCGGGGTCAACGCGAACCCGACCGCGGCGCTGACGGCCGCCTCCGCCGCGAAGCCGACGCTCGCCCTGCCGAAGAAGACGGGCAAGGGGGGCGGCTACAAGTGGTCGCGGGCGCTGCAGCCCGTCACGAACGCCCTGAAGGGCACCCGCATGGGGAGGATCGGGACGAAGTTCCTCGGCCGCGCCCGTCCGGCCTGGAAGGCGATGGGCGGGGGACGGGCCGCGGGCGGCCTCGGCCGACTCCTCGGCGGGGCCGGGGGCGGCGGGGGGCTCGGGGGCATCTTCGGGGGCGGCGCGGGGGCAGGCGGGGCCGGGGGTGCCGGCGCGGGGGCCGCCGGTGCCGCGGGCGGGGGTGCGGCCGCAATCGGCGCAGTCGCGGCCCCAATCGCCATCGTCATCGCGGCCGGGGTCGCGTTCAAGGAAACGACCGAGGCCATCGTCGACTTCGCCCGGACCTGCGAGCAGGCGAACCGCGCGCTGGCCGAGGTGTCCCCGAGCATGGCCGCGATTGCGGCTCAGCGGGACGCGAACAGGATGGGTCGCGACATCGACAAGGGGGAGAACACCTCCGGCACGGCCTCGAAGTTGGCGGACGCTCTGGACCGGTGGGAGACGGCAACCCAGCCGTGGGGCGAACTGCTCCAGAACATCGAGAACACCATCGCGTCCGAACTGCTCGACGTGGTCACGTCGATCTTCGAGCTGGTGAAGCCCATCGCGGAGGCCCTCGGCGTCCTGGTCCAGCGGGGCGAGCCCTACGGCGGCGACACCGATTGGATGGAGAAGATTTACCGGCAGGAGCAGGCCCGGGCCGCGGCGTCGGCGGCCCGGATGGACAGCCTGCGGGACAAGCACTACCGCCGCTAACCGATTCGAGGGGACATGAGCCAGATCATCTACAACGGCGTCGACCTCGGCTACGCGTTCACGGAGCGGGTGTCTCAGGTGCCCGAGTACGACCCGTCGGGGGTCGACCAGCTCTTCACCTTGTTCACGATCTCCGCGCAGTCCATCCTCTACCCCGGCGTCGGGTCGGTGAACCCCGGCGAGGACCCCGCCGCGGCGATGGTCCGCCTCCGCCACATGCTCGCGCAGCCCCGGCAGGACTTTCGCTACCGGGTCAACGGGGTCGACGTCATCAACTCCGCGGGCCGCGACGACGCCAACGGCCCCGAAACGACCTGCGACTACACCCAACTCAACGCGGGATCGTTTCTCGTCAACTTCACCTGCAAGGTCCGACTGACGGACTGTGCGAACGCCGCCGGCCGGTCGTACCTGTCCCTGAAGTGGTCCGACACGCTCACCTACGACCCGCAGTGGATCGCGACCCGGCGGCGCACCGGAACCCTCATCCTGTCCGCCCGCCGGACGACCGATCCGGACTCCTACCGCCCGGTGGTGACCCCGGACGTGCCGAGCGGGTTCCGCCGGGAGGCCGCCGAGTACACGCTGTCCGAGGACGGGCGGATCGTCCGGTTCTCGTTCACGGACAAGGAAATGATGACCTCCCCGCCGTTCCCCGCGGTGCGGATGAAGGGGGTGCAGGTCGAGGCCGCCGCCCCGCCGGGGTCGATCAGCCAGGGGCAGGTCCGGTTGCGGCTGGACGGCGCGAAGGGCACGAACAAGCGCGACCTGCTCAACGCCGCGGTGTTCGCCGCGACCGACCGGGTCCACGCGGCCGGGTTCTACCGCACCCCCGGCGGCCGCATCTTCAAGGGCTGGAGCGTGTCCGAGGGGCTGGGCGACGACGAGTGCTGGGTCGAGGTGGCGGTGAACTGGCGGGTCAAGCCCGAGCCGGGGCGGGTGACGAACGCGGGGGCGGCGAAGGCGTTCACCGCGGGGGCGGTGGCCGGGCTGCTGCTCCCCGGCCTGGGCGGGCAGCTGTTCGGCGGCACCGCGGCCCCGCCGGTCCCGAACGCCAAGGGCCAGAACCTCGCGGGGCTGTCGACCGGCGTGCCGTGGGTCGGGAAGACCCTGCCGAACTCCGACCCCGACCGGGCGATTTCGCCGCCGACCTACGGCACCGCCGACGCGCTCCGCCTCGCGTTCGCCGCCCTGAACGACCCGTGCGGGCAGGACGCGGAACTCCGGGCCGGCGGGGGCGACTTCGACGCGCGGACGAGCGAACTCCGGACCGCCCCGTTCCCGTTCCCCGGCGGGCTGGGCGGCGGCGTGCCGTCGAGCACCAACCAGCGTGCGGCTGCGGAACGCCAGCGCGAAGCTCGCGCTGGAGTGGACCGCGGCGAAGGTCGGGGGGCCGCCGGTCATCCCGGCCGCCGAGGACAGCCCGGACCGGAACGCGGTCTACCTGCGTGGCACCATCGCCCCCGCCCAGCTCGAGCTCGCCGCGGACGGGGTCAGCACCCGGTACGAGGTGAGCGGCATCTACGAATACGAGTTCCTCGACCCCTCGAAGGTGACGGTACAGGCCCCGCTGCCGCCGTACCTGTCGTGCGACCTGGCCGACGACGCGAAGCGGGTGGTCGGGTTCGCCTCCGACTGCATCGCCTTCCCGAACGCGACCCTGCCGGTCGTGAACCCCTTCACCGGGGAAGGGGTGGCCGACGTCCCGTGTTGCGGGGAGATGACGAACGAACTGGTGTCCACCGGAGCCCCCGGCTTCAACCCCGGCCTGAGCGGCCCCGTCAACCCGTAACCCGCACCGGAGGAGTCCCCGTGTCCAACCCCACCCACCGCCCCCGCCGCTTGACCGAAGGCACGGTCCGCGCCGCCGCCCGGCTGATCCTGGCCGGCGCGACCCGGCGACAGGCCGCCGACG
>CAYUHJ010000324.1:0-5652 GCA_964444365.1 uncultured Alcaligenaceae bacterium
TGTTCCCCTCACCCCCGGCTCCTCTCCCCCAAGGGGAGAGGGGAGAAAGAGGGACGATGCGAAACGTGTGCGCGTTCGGGGCGGTCGCCCTCGGTGTCATCGGGCTGTTACTGATTCCCTGCGGGGTGGGGGCGTTGCCCGGACTCGCGAAGCCGCCACGGTACGACCTCGTGCTCCTCAACGCCACGGTCTACACCGGGGTCGACGAGAAGCCGCTGGAGAGAAGCGGCGTCGTTGTGAAGAACGGGAAGATTGTCGGGATCATCGGGAAGGGAATCACCGCGAACGAAATCCTCACGGAGAACCCGTCCAACGAGTTCGGGCCGACGTCCGCGTTCGACATGCGCGGGGCCGTCATCATCCCCGGCCTCGTCGACGCGCACTCGCACGTCGGGCTGTGGTCGAAGCCGGGGACGCCCGCGAACGCGGACGGGAACGAGACGTCCGGCCCCGTGCAGCCGGGGATTCGCGCGCTGGACGCCGTCTGGCCCGGCGATCCGGGCGTGAAAATGGCCGTCGCCGGCGGGGTCACGACCGCGAACATCATGCCCGGTTCGGCCAACGTCATCGGCGGGCAGACGGTCTACGTCAAGTACCGCGGCGACACCATCGACGACATGCGCATCACCGGCAAGCTCGCCGACGGCACCGAAATCCTCGGCGGGCTGAAGATGGCCAACGGCGAGAACCCCAAGGGCTACGGCCGGAACAGGCAGCAGGCCCCGTTCACGCGGATGAAGGTTGCCGCCCTGCAGCGCGAGCAGTTCGTGAAGGCCACCGAGTACAAGGCGAAGCTGGACGCCAAGAAGCCGGTCGACCGCGACGTGGCGCTCGAACCGCTCGCCGAGGTGCTGGAAAAGAAGCGGACCGTCCACTTCCACTGCCACCGGGCGGACGACCTGATCACCGCGATCCGCATCGCGGAGGAGTTCGGCTTCGAGATCGTGTTGCAGCACGCCACGGAGGGGTATCGCGTCGCGGACGTGCTGGCGAAGAAGAAGATCCCCGTGTCGCTGACGCTGCTCGATTCCCCCGGCGGCAAGGCGGAGACGATCGGGCTGCTGGAGGAAAACGCCGCCGTGCTGGAGAAGGCCGGCGTCGTCGTGACGATCAACACGGACGACGCGGTGACCGAGTCCCGGTTCATGCTCCGCACCGGGTCGATCGCCGTGCGCGGCGGCATGTCGGAGATGGCCGCCTTGAAGGCGCTCACGATCTCCCCGGCGAAGCTGCTGCACCTCGACCACCGGCTCGGCTCGCTGGAACCGGGCAAGGACGCCGACTTCGTCGTGCTCTCCGGGTCGCCGTTCAGCGTCTACACGAAGGTGCAGCAGACCTGGATCGACGGCAAGAAGGTGTTCGACGCGAAGAGCGAAATCGACCGCCCCTACCGCGACGGCGGGTTCCTGCTGCCGCGCGGGACGGAGGTTCCGAAGGTCGCGGACGCGAAGCCGCTCGCGCCCGCCGTCGCCCCTCCGCCGCAACCGCCGGTGAAGGAAAAGCCGAAAGCGGGAACGGTCGCCGTGCGGGCGGGCCGCATCCACACCGCGGCCGGCGACTCGATTCCCGGCGGCTACGTCCTGATCGAGAGCGGCAAAATTACGGCCATCGGGAAGCTCGCGGACCTGAAGGAACCGCTCGCCGCCGAGACGGTCCTCACCGTCACCGAGGTCACGCCGGGCCTCATCGACGCGCACGGGTCCGTCGGCGTCAGCGGGGCGTGGAACGTTTCCTCCGACCAGGACCAGGACGAACCGAGCGACCCGAACCAGGCCGATTTGCGTGTCATGGATGCGTTCAACCCGCACCAGCCGTTCGTCGAGTTCCTGCGGTCCAACGGCATCACCGTCGTCCACGCCTGCCCCGGGCGGGTGAACGTCATCGGGGCGGCGACCGGCGTCTTCCGCACCCGAGGAATCACGGCCGAGGACGCGGCGTTGCACAAAACCTTCGCGGTGCTGGTGAACCTCGGCGAAGTGCCGAAGGAAACCTTCAAGGGCAAGGGACCGGGCACGCGGATGGCCGTCGCCGGGGTGGTGCGGAAGGCGTTCGCGGACGCGCAAGTGTACCGGGACAAGAAGAAGGCCGAGCCCGACAAGACGGCGAAGAACGCGAAGCACGAAGCCCTGATCCCCGCCCTCGACGGCAAGTCCCCCGTGATCTTCGCCGCCCATCGCGCCGACGACGTCCGCACCGGGCTCCGCATCGCCGACGAGTTCGGACTGAAGCCCGTTGTCGCCCTCGGCACCGAAGCGTTCCTGATGGCCGACGAACTCGTAAAGCGGAAGGTACCGGTGATCGTCCACCCCACGATGCAACGGGCCGCCGGGACGATGGAGACGCAGCACACGCTGCTGGGCAACGCCGCGATCCTGCACGGAAAGAAGATCCCGGTCAGCATCGGCACGGCGTTCGAGGGGTACGTCCCGAAGACGCGGAACCTCCGCTCCGAGGCAGCGATGGCAGCCGCCTACGGCCTCGGCCACGACGCGGCGCTGCGAGCGGTCACCGCGGAACCGGCGAAGTTACTGGGCATCGACAAGGATTATGGCACGCTCGAAGTGGGCAAGGTCGCGGACCTGGTGCTCTACGACGGCGACCCGTTCGAGCACGCCACGCACGTCACGCACACGATCATGGCCGGGAAGGTGGTCTACGACCGCGGCGAGTACCTGAAACTCCCGTTCGAGCGACGACTCCTCCCCCTCCTCGGCGGCGGTCCCGGGGGCGGGTGCTGCCTGGGGTGGTGACCGGCAAGCCGCGAGCGGAAGGAAATGAGCGGCTGACTTCCTTGGAAGAGACGTTGCGTCCCTCGGGTGGAAGTCAGCCGCTCGCTTCCGTTCGCGGCTCGGACCGTTACCGTCTCGCCAGCGACTTCGGCTTCGGCGGGGCTGGCGTTTCTTCCTCTTCCTCCTCTTCCTCGTCGTCAGCATCCTCGGCTTCGGCGTTGATGACGGTTTCCGCGAGGGCGGTCAGCTTCTTGTCGGCGTCTCCCTCCTCGTCGAGCGTTTCCTGCAACAAGGCCGCCGCGTCATCGAGCCCGAGCAGCTTCGCGAAGGTGCGGACGCAGCCGTACCCCGCCATCTCATAGTGCTCGACCCGCTGGGCCGCGGCGATCAGGGCGGCGTCCTTCACCGCGGGGTCGCCGTCCTCGTCGATGACTTCCTTCCCTTCCTCGACGAGCCCTTCCATCGCCTTGCACTTCTTCCCCTTCGGGCTCGTGCCGAGGTCGGCGAAGATCGTTTCGAGTCGCTCCACCTGCCGGCGGGTGACCTCCAGGTGTTCGGTGAAGGCGGCCTTCAGGTCCGGGGAGGAAGCCGCCTTCGCCATCCTGGGCAACGCCTTTAACAGTTGGTTCTCCGCATTGTACAGGTCTTTGAGTTCGGTCACGAGCAGGTCGTGCAACGAGTTCAGCGCCATCGGACGGCTCCGGGTGAGGGTCGGGGAAGCGGTGCGGCCCGCGGGTTTGGGCCGTGCCGGATCTGTCGCAATTCGCGGGCCGCGCCGATTTCGCCGGGCGGCCACTTGCGGTTGCATCGGGGGCCGGGCTGTGTCTATAGTCCGTCGCTTCTCGCGGCGGGGCCGGCTCCCCGGCGTTCCGCCGCACACGGAGGCAGCCTTCGGGAAGGACCCCAATGGCCGTGGCCTTGCTCGCACACCCCGCCCCGCAGCCGACCCCGTGCGCCCCCCGGCTGCGCCCCCGCCCGCCGGGTCGCGGCGTCGCCATCGAAACCCCGCAACTGTCGGTCGTGATCGTCAACTTCTGCCAGTGGAAGAACACCGGCCGGCTCACGCGCCAGCTCCGCCGCTCGGAAGCCGTACGCCGCGGGGCCGCCGAGGTCGTCATCGTCGACAACCACTCGCCGGCGAACAAACTGACCCGCCGACTGCGGAAAATGTCCGGCGTTTCGGTCTACCTGAACGGCCGCAACACGGGCTTCGCGAAGGCCGTCAACCGCGGTTCTCGGCTCAGCCGGGGCGAGTGGGTGCTGTTACTGAACCCGGACGTGACGGTGCCGGACGGCTTCCTCGACGACGTGCTCGACGCCGCCCAGCGGTGGCCCGCGATCGACCCGAAGGCCGGCGTCGTCGGCTTCCAGCTCCGCCACCGCGACGGCACCCGACAGGCGTCCGCCGGGCACTTCCCGACGCTGCTCAGCACCGTGTCCGGGCTGGTCCTGCCCCGCAGTCGGCGGAAGTGTCGGCACCAGCCGCTGACCGAACGCAAGGCGGTGCCGTGGGTGACGGGCGGGTGCCTGCTCGTGCGGCGCGACTGCTTCCAGCAAATCGGCGGGCTCGACGAGAATTTCTTCCTCTACTACGAGGACGTGGACTTCTGCCGGCGGGCGCAGGCGGCGGGCTGGTCGGTCTGGTACGAGCCGAGCCTGCGGGTGACGCACCACTTCCCGCTGCACGCCCGAAAGGTGCCCGCCCCGTTGCGGCTCGTCACCCGGCACGCCCTGCTGACGTACTCCCGCAAGCACTGGCCCGGCTGGCAGTCGCGCGTCCTCAGCGGCTTGGTGTGGCTCGAAGCGACCGCCCGCGAAGGCCTGGCCCGCTGGCGCGGCGAGGCGGCCGCCGCCGGGTGCTACCGCGAGATGCGCTCCCTCGTCGGCGACGTGATGCGGAACCGCGTCGGCGCGGTGCGGAAGCGCATCCGGTTCGCGGCAGGCTTCCTCGACCCCATCGCCGCGGCCCAGGACGGGCGAACGGAGTGAGTTTCAGGTTTCAGAGTTTCAGGTTGCAAGTCGTCTGAGATCGCCACTTGAAACGTTGAAACATGAAACTTGAAACTCTCCTTTCCGTCGTCATCCCCTCTTACGCTCGCGCGGACCTGCTCGAGCTTTGCCTCGCGTCGGTTCGGCGGCACGCACCCGCCGGTACGGAAGTCCTCGTCGTCGACGACGCTTCCCGTGACGCGGTCATCTCCCACACGGCGGAACGCTTTGGAGTGCGAGTCATTCGTTTGCCGAAGCGGTCGGGGTTCTGCGTCGCGGCGAACGCGGGAATCGCGGCGGCAACGGGTGACGTCGTCGAGATGCTGAACGACGACACCGAGGTGACGGCCGGCTGGGCGGACGCGGCGGTGCGGTGGTTCGCCGACCCCCGAATCGGGGCCGTCGCGCCGCTGGTACTGCAACTCCAACCGGGGCGAACCGGGAACCCCCGCATCGACTCGGCCGGCGACGAGTACGACCCCGGCGGGTTCGCCCGGAAGCGGTGGCACGGCTTGGAGTGGGCAGTGGGCAGTGGGCAGTGGGCAGAAAATCCGTCTGGTCTATCCACTGCCCACTGCCCACTGCCCACTGAAGTTTGGGGCGTGTCCGCCGCGGCCGGGTTCTACCGTCGCTCCGCACTCGTCGCGGCGGGGGGCTTTCCCCCGGACTTCGGCGCGTACTTCGAGGACGTTGACCTGGCGTTTCGCTTACAGCGGGTGGGCTACCGGGCGCACTTCGAGCCGTGTTCGCGCGTGTTGCACCACGGTTCCGCATCCTATGGCCGCCCGCGCCGCCGACTGCTGGAAACGCAATCGCGCAACGAAGAACTGGTCTGGTGGCGGAACCTGCCGGCTGGTGAGTTATGGCGAGCCATGCCGTTGCACCTGCTGGTGCTGGCCGCCAAGGGCTGGCGGCGCTGGCAGGAAGGCAACGT
>CAYUHJ010000325.1:0-5650 GCA_964444365.1 uncultured Alcaligenaceae bacterium
AGTGGTATAGAGGCGGAACCCTGAAACGGCTCATCTCGGGGCGTGCGGAGTATAAATGACGAGCGAACAGTGGGACAGGTAAAGCGGCGGCGCGGAGGAACGGTACGGGGGCGGAGTGGTCAACCGGGCGACGGCCACGACTTTGAAGTGCGCGAATGCGACGGGTTCACTCGGTGGCAGGGCGGCGGCCAGCGGGGGCGTCGGCTCGACCCATTTAGACGCTTCCGCCGTGGGCGACGCCGGACATCCCGGCAGGTGCCGCTCGTCGGCCGGGGCCGGCCGGGGGGGCTGGCCCGCTCGACCGGCTTGAGATGATGCGGCCTTACTCGCGTGTTCGGCACAGCGGCCCGTGGTGCAGCAGGCAGTACACGGGGAGGCTTCCGAAACCCCGGCTCGGCCCGAAAATGCCGTCTGGCGAGCGGACGCGCCCCCGTTGACCGCCGCGACTTTGCAAATGCAAAAGCCGGTCGGCTGGAGAAGCGGCACGCAAGCCACCAGCATCAGAATTCGAGCCAGGATCGCCAACATCGACCTCCGAGGTGTAGTTTCTGCTACTAGCGAGATTATCTATTCTCGCCGCCCGGGTCAACCCGTACCGGCCATCACAGCGGCCCCTCAACCGCCCTTCGATCCGTCTTCTCCACCTGAATGGTCGTGTGGCTGATCCCGAAATTCTCTTTGAGGGCCGCCGACGCCCGTTCGATTACGGCGTCGGCAACCGCCTGGGGCACCCCGTCAACGAGTACGACGTGGACGCTGAGGGCGTCGATGCCAGACGTGATCGTCCAGACGTGCAGGTCGTGGACCGAGGCCACGCCCTCGACCCCGAGCAGCGACGCCTCCACCTCTGCCAAGTTGACGTGTGCCGGGGTCGCCTCCAAAAGTACGTTCACGGCCTGCGTCATCAGTCCCCAAGTCCGCGGCAAGATGAACAGCCCGATTCCCACCCCGAAGAGCGGGTCGGCGTAGTACCAGCCGGTGGTCAGCATGACCGCGCCGGCGACCAGGACGCCGACCGACCCGAGCAGGTCGCTGACCACTTCGAGGTAAGCCCCCTTCATGTTCAGGCTCTCGCCGGACGAGCGGTGCAGCAGCCAGACGCCGATCAGGTTCACCACCAGCCCGACGGCGGCGACGGCCATCATGGGCAGGCTGGACACCTCGGGCGGCTCGCGGAACCGGCGGTACGCCTCGAACAGGATGAAGAACGCCATCAGGAACAGCACCACGGCGTTCGCCAGGGCCGCCAGGATTTCGACCCGGTAGTACCCGTAGGTCCGCCGCGGGGTCGCGGGCTTGGTAGTCATCCAGGCGGCGAACAGGGCCAACCCGAGTCCGCCCACGTCGGTGAGCATGTGGGCGGCGTCCGCCAAGAGGGCGAGGCTGTTGGTCAGCAGGCCGCCGACCACCTCCACCACGAAGTAGGTGAACGTCAGCCCGAAGACGATCCACAACGACCGGCGGTTCTTGGCGGTGACGGAAAGTTGTTCCATGCGTTACTCCCGGCTTACGTGTTCCGACGGGTCACGTCCGAAGCGGACGGCCACCAGCGTGTAGTCGTCGGCGAGTTGGCAACCGCCCAGGTGCCGCAGCACGGCCCCATCGACGGCTCCCACCACCCGTTCGGGGGACGCCCGGCCGACGCCGCGGATCGCCTCGTTCACCCGGTCCCGGCCGAACAGGTCGCCGTTCGCGTCCATCGCCTCCGTCACCCCGTCCGACAAGCCCACGAGCACCGACCCCGGCGGGGCGGGTGCCGCCTCCGTCTCCCAGGTGCCGTCGGGCATCACCCCGAGCAGCGTCCCCGTCGCCCCCAACAATAGCGCGGCGGGGGCGTCGGTCAACAGGAACCCGGGTTCGTGACCGGCACTGGCGTGCCACAGCATCTGCCGCTCTGGGCACCACCGAACGACCAGGAGCGACGCGAAGCATTCGGGCGGGGCGACGGCTGCGAACCGGGCGTTCACCCGCCGGACCACCGCACCCGGGTCGGGGTCCACCTCAACCGCGTCCAGGATGAGTACCTTGAGGATGGCCGCCACCATCGCGGCCGGCACCCCGTGCCCGACCACGTCGGCCACGCAGCACACCACCGTCCCGTCCGGCAGCGGCAGAACGTCGTAGTAGTCCCCGGCCACGGCCTCGGCCGGCCGGTGGGTCGCCGCCAGCCGGACGCCCGGGGCGACTTCCCCCGGCCGCGGCAACAAGTTCTCCTGCACGCGGCGGGCCTGTTCGAGGGTACGCCGGCGGCGGTCGGCGTCGTCGGCCAGAGTCCGGCTCATGTCGTTCACCGCCCCGGCCAGTCGGTCGAGTTCGTCGGTTTTGAACGGCCCCGCCTGCGCCCCCATCTTCCCGGCCCGGATCGCCTCGATGGTCCGCACCAACCGTCGCAGCGGCCGTGACACCAGCCGGTGGACCAACAGGTGAACGGCCACGGCCAGCAGGACGCCGAAGGCCATCACACCGACCGACCGGGCAACCACCCGTCCGCGCACCTCGCGGCGGATGTCGTCCAGTTGTTCGGCGACGTAGACGGTCGCGCCGCCCTCCGCGTGGACGCCGGTGACGATCCCGACATCGCCGAACGTCGCCTGCCGCTCGGGGTCCGAGGCCGCCGCCCGGATCGCGCCCACGATCTCGTCCGAATGTCGGCGGTGCGGCCGCGACTGGTACACCCGCCCGTCCGATTCGACAACGATGTGGTGGCCGGGGGAAGTTGTGTCGCTCATCCGCAGGCACACGCCGTCGATAAACTGCTGCGCCTCATCCGGGTCGGCAGTGGGTCGGGCCACCGCCCGGTGGATCGTCATCGCCTCCTCGTCCAGGGCCGCCGTCCGCTCCCGGACGTGCTCCCGCGTCTCCCGGACGGCGTCGAGTGTGATGAACCCGGCGACGGCCACCAGGACTACCGCGTTGACCGCGACGGACGTGCGGAACCCGATGCCGCGAAGACGGGCCGGCCGTTTGGGCGAGCTACTGGGCATGTTCGCGGTGTCTCCTTGAAAGCCGAGCGGCCCGGTTTCCGACCCGGTGGTGAACGACGTGGCCGCCCGGCTACAGGTTCTCATCGTGGCTCAACGTGTCATGGCCCCACGTCCCCGAACAGACTCAGCCTCTGGACGGCCCGCCGCCGTTCTCCGTCCCGGGCCAGATCGTCGAGTTCGCCGTCGAACCGGACGCCGCTCGACGGCAGCCGGGACAAGACCCGGTCGAAGTACAACTTCAGGGACGGCCCGTGCAATGTTTGCCCGCCCCGCTGGCTGACCGGGGCGGCGAACTCCAGGCGGGGGTGTTCGTCGGTGTTCAGCCGGCGTGACGGGTCGCGGGGCCACCCGCCCAGGTAGAGGGCCGGCAGGTCCGAACGAGTCCGGAAGTCCGGGTCCGCCCCGCCGGGCATGGCGGTCAGGGCGTCCATGCGGTCGTCCAGGCGAACGGGATCGACGGCGATAGGTTGCTCGCTGCCGACGAGGGCGACGATGGGGTACTGGGCGTCGAACTGGCCCCACCAGATCGTCGTGTGCGGAAAGGCGGACGAGAAACTGTCCGCGATCAACTCGAACTCCTCGGGGCCGAGCTGGTACAGGGCGAGCCACTGGCAGAACAGCCCGCCGGCCTTCAGCCGGCCTCGCACCCCCTCGTAGAACTCGGCGGTGTAGAGGTAGCCCGTCCGGCTCTCCCACGGAACGAACAGGTCGGAGACGATCACGTCGAACCGCCGCTTCGTGCGGAGCAGGTAGTGCCGCGCGTCGTCGGTGCGGACTTCGACCTTGGGGTGATCGACCACACCCAGGTTGGCCGCCGCCAGCAGCCGGGCCGCCGCGACGACTTCGGGGATCAGCTCGACGACCACCGCCCGCTCCACGTCTCTGTCCAGGACCGCCGGTGCCGCAGTGAGTCCCGTGCCCAGGCCGAGGAAGGCGACATCGACGGGCCTCGGGTGGAGGAGCAGCGGCAACCGGCCCTGCCGGTACTCACGGACCGCATACGCCGTCGAGCCGTGCCGGTAGTGAAGGTTCTGCCGCACGGCGAGCGAGTCGCCCCGCCCGGTGCGGACGACATCGACCCACCCGTAGGCGCTCTCCCACCGGTGGACCACCTGGACGCCGTCGTCGCTCCCGTTTACGAGCCGCCCCGACACGATCAGTACCGACAGCCCTGTCGTCATCACGGCCGAGGCGGCGGCAAGCCTCCGGCTCCCGCCCCGGACGAGCAGGGCCGCGCCGGCGAAACCGAACAGGGCGACGAACGCCGCGAACGACGACCAGAGCCCGACCACCGGTGGCAACAGAAACCCGGCCGCAATCGCCCCCGCGGCCCCGGCCAGCGTGTTCACCGCCGTCACCCGCCCGACCGCCCGACCGCCGGCCGCCGCGTGGATCGCGGCGGGGAGGGTCATGCCCAGCAGCACGACCGGGGGCATCACGAAAACCGCCACCAGGCCGAACGCCCCGGCGAGGTAGACGGCGAACGTCTCCCCGGCCGAAAAATAGGTCAACCCCGTCGCCCGGGGGAAGGCGGCAACGGACGCCGCCAGGGCCAACCCGCCCGCCGCGAAGGACACCGCCGCGACCCGCCTCGGCGGCCATCGCCGCCCGAGCCGAACCGCGACGGCGGCCCCGGCGCTCAGGGCCAGGAGGAACGCGGCAACAACGGCCCCGAACGTGTAGACGCTGTTGTGGAGGACGAGCGCGAACATCCGGGTGTACAGCACCTCCAAGCCCAGGATGCCGAACCCGGAAACCGCCGCCAGGACCAGCCACCCCGACGATCCGCCGGCTCGCCCCGTTTCGACAGCCGCTGTATCTGGGGTCGTACCCGACCCACGCTGGAACAGTGCCGCGACGCAAGCGGTCACCCCGCACAGCGCCGAGAGGGCGGCGGCCAGGAATCCGCTGGCGCGGACCCCGACGACGACCAGGAGGAACGCCGTAGCCGCGACGATCCCGACCAGCCCGCCGACCGTGTTCAGTCCGTATGCGACGGGGCCGCACCGCCGGCAGCCGCCCCGTGCCGCGAGGGCTTCCAGCGCCAGCGGCAATGTCGCCCCGAGCGGGATCGTGGCGGGGAGCAGGATCAGGAAGCACCACGCCGCCCGCCCGCCGGACGAGTCGCGGAACGCCTCCATCTCCCCCGGCCCGGCGGAAGAGCCGACCCAGACCAGGAGGGCCGGGACGAGGCCCGCCCATGCCGCCGCGAGCAGGATGACGAGCGCGGCGGCGAAAAGCGCGGCCAGCCGGAAGATCGTTTCGCGCGCAAGGAACTGCGACCGGCCGAGCGTTGCAGCCGACAGCCACAGCGAAACGGCGGCGGCCGCGAAAATGAAGGCATCGACCACCGGCTCCGGGCGCAGCGCAAGCACGCGCGCGAGCATCACCGGGAGCAAGTACAGCAGAAACGCCGCGGGCGGGTTGGTCTCTACGAAGTCGACATAAGGCCGCTCGCCCGCGAGCATCTTCTCGCAGAGCGTGATCAGCCAGCTCACATCGGTGTTCGCGACCACGAGATGGCGGAGCAGAACGCCGAACGCGAAAATCGCGAGCAGCGGCAGCCACGCCGAATACAGCGCCGCGCTTTGCGCGCCGCGCGTATTCGTCCGCAGAACGTCCATACTCATCCGGCGCGCCGCGCCTTGTCGCCGGCGGACTCTCCC
>CAYUHJ010000326.1:0-4895 GCA_964444365.1 uncultured Alcaligenaceae bacterium
GCCGAGGAGCACCCGCTCCCCCACCTGGTGATGGAGTTCGTGGACGGGCGGACGCTCCAGGACCGGATGGACGGGACCGGCCCGCTCGAACTCCCCGAGATCCTGCACCTGGGGCGGCAGATGGCGGCCGGGCTGGCCGCCGCGCACGAGAAGGGGCTGATCCACCGGGACATCAAGCCGGGCAACGTGCTGATCGAGGCGGGGGTCGAGCAGCGTGTGAAGATCACCGACTTCGGTCTGGCCCGGGCGGCCGACGACGCCAGCCTGACCCGCTCGGGGGTAATCGCCGGCACGCCGATGTACATGGCCCCGGAGCAGGCGCAGGGCCTGCCGCTGGACCACCGGGCCGACCTGTTCAGCCTCGGCAGCGTGCTCTACCAGATGGCCAGCGGGCGGCCACCGTTCCGCGCCGCGACCACGGTGGCCGTCCTCCGGCGCGTGGCGGACGAGACGCCGCGGCCGATCCGGGAGATCCTCCCGACGGTGCCCGACTGGCTCTGTGCGGCAATCGCGAAGCTGCACGCCAAACGTCCCGAGGACCGGTTCCAGTCAGCTCGGGAGGTCGCGGACCTCTTCGCCCGCTCTCAAGCGTCCCTCCAGCAAGAAGGTCGAACCGAACCGCCGGCGGACGTGGCACCGCACCCGGGCGGGCCCGAACCGCTGCGAACCGCCAGTCCGCGCTCGCGTCGGCGTCGATGCGTGCTGCCCGGCATCGTTCTGATTGCACTGGTGTCGCTGATCGGGCTGGGCGACTTCACCGGTGTCTTTCGGCTTCGCGATCGGGCTCGGCGCCTTTTCTCGGGACCCGAAACGACCCGGGAGGAGGAACGCCCAAAGGACGATGTGGTTGCCCGACCAGAACCGGTCGACGCGGCACCTGCGGACGCCCTGCGCCGGGAAGGCATTCCGCCCCCGGTGCTCGCGACGCTCGGCGGAGGCGATCCGGCTCGCGCCCCGGCAGACCTCGTTGCCGTTTTTGGCGAGGGGCGTTTCCGAATCAGCGGGTTCGCGGCCCGAGCCCCATCGTTCAGTCCCGACGACTCGCTCCTCGCCGTCTCCTCCGAGAACGAAGTGTATCTCTTCGACTCCAGCACCGGTGAGCGACGCGCGGCGTTCGGTCCGTTCGGGACGGTACTCGCGACGTGCTTCTCCCCGGACGGCAAGACGCTCGCCGTGGGGGACCGTGCCGTACACCTCGTGGACGCGCGGAGCGGCCTGGTGCTGCGGACGCTGACGCCGCCCGCCCCCGGCGAAGTCACAATGCTGTACTTCACGCCGGACGGGAAAGCTCTCGTGTCCGGCTCGCAGAACGGTTCGGGCACGGCGGTGTGGGAGGTCGAGACGGGGGAACTGCTGCGAGAACTCCCGCCCGGCTTTTACGGTGGAGGCAGGGACAGCGACGGCCGGCCGGTGGTGCTGGCGCGGGCGGCTGACGGGGACCGGATTGGCGTGTATTCCCCCGATACGGGTAACCTCGCGTTCGCCGGGCCGAAGTGGCCGCGTCTCCGGTGGCCCGGCGCGATCGCCGGCGCGGCGCTCTCCGCCGACGGCCGCCGTCTGGCACTGGGAACGCCGGACCGCGTCGCGGCCTGGGACCTCGAAGCACTGAGGAAGAACCCCGACGCCAAGCCGCTCTTCGAGAAGCAGACCGCGGCGGGGTGGGTGTGCTTCGAGCACAAGTCCGGCCGACTCTGGACAGGGGACTTCACGGTCTCGGCATCCGGCGACGACCGAGTGCACTGCTGGGACCCGGACACCGGCAAAGAGGTCGCGTCCATCCCGCGACGGCGAGCCGAGTGCGAGGTCTGGCACGCCCTGAGCAACGACGACCACACCCTCTACGCCTCGCCCTGTTTTCAGACACAGGTTCGCCTGTTCGACTCCCGCTCGGGCGAGCCGCGGGTCGCCCGCCGAGGGCACGGCCACGCGGTCTGGTGCCTCGCCTTCAGCCCCGACGGGCGACGACTCGCCTCCGGCGGGCGGGACTCCACCGTCCGAATCTGGGACGTCGCGACCGGCCGGGAGGAGCGCGCACTGACCGGAGATGCCGAGCGGATCTTGAGTTTATCGTTCAACCCGGACGGGAGCCGGCTGCTGTCGCGGGACGAAAACGGGAACGTCACGCTCTGGCGGACGGCGGAGGGGACTCGCGTGTGGTCGGTCCGGCTGGGAGATGGGCCGTGGCAGCAGGCCAGCTTCAGCCCCGACGGCCAGACGATCGCGGTGACAACCCGGGCGGGCGGGGTCAAGTTCCTGCGGGCGTCGACCGGCGAGGAGTTCCGATCCTGGCAGTCCGTTCACCGGGGCGAAGCACTCCGGGTCGCGTTCAGCCCCGACGGCCAACGGATCGCCACCACAGGCAGCGACCGCGCTGTGCTGGTGACTGACTTCGTGTCTGGGACGCGGGTCCGCGAGCTCGGTCACGCCAACACGGCGGTCGACGTGATCGAGTTCTCCCCCGACGGCATGACTTTGGTGACGGGTACCCACGAGCCCGACCCGGCCATCCGCCTCTGGAACCTGAACACGGGCGAACCGGAAGTACTCCCCTGTCCCCGTTCCGTCCACAGCATGGCGGTGAGCGGCCGGTTGCTGGTCTCCTGTGACGGCAGCTTTGCCGTCCGCCTGTGGGACCTGTCCGACCCGGCGCGGCGGTCGGTCGTTCTCAGCAGCCTCGGGGACGAGAAGACGCACCGCGTCGCATTCAGCCCCGAAGGCAGGTACGTCGCGTCCGGCAACCTGGATGGCACTATTCACGTCTTCCGGCTCAACCGGCCGGGTGAGGACGTGCGAGACTGGATCGGCGCGCGGCGCGGGCCTCCCCTGGGGCTGTCGGAAGCGGAATGGCTTCGGCGTGTGGCGTCACTGTCGCCGGGCAACCAGTTCGACGCGGTCGCCGACCGCGTCCGCGAGTTGAACCCCGGTCCCGACGTGAAAATCGGGGGTGGGGAGGTGCGTGGGGGTCAGGTGAGAACCGTCTGGGTCAGCGGTCCGCAGGTAGCCGACTTCTCGCCACTGCGTGCGCTGCCGGGCCTCCGCTCGGCCAACCTCTTCTACACGCTAGCTTCAGACGCCGACATGGATTGTCTTAAGGGGGCGACAGGGTTGCGGGCCTTCCACGCCGGAACGACGTGGGGCACGAAGCGGTTGACCGACGGGGCCGCCGATCGCCTGCGGGAGTGGAAAGAACTCGAGGACCTTACCCTGTGGGGGACACAACTCACCGACGCCGGGCTCGAACGGCTGACCAGCTTACGTCACATAAAGAAGCTCGACGTCGGGCGTACGAAAGTCACCGATGCCGGCATGCCGTCCCTTGCCAAGTTTCCCGAACTGACGGACGTCAAGCTGAACTTCACCTCAGTTACCGACGCCGGACTGCCGCCGCTCCGCCCGCTGAGCCGGTTGAGGTCGATCCACCTGGAGGGAACGCAAGTTAGCGACGACGGTTTGAGGAGCCTCGCCGGGCTGAAACACCTCCGGCAGCTCGACCTGACCGGCACGAAGGTCCGAGGGCCGGGGTTGGCACACCTGAAGCAACAGTCGGGGCTCACGGAACTCGTCCTCACCAACACGCCCGTCGCGGACGACGCGCTACGACAAGTGTTAGAGTTCCCGGCGCTGGAATACCTCGGCCTGACGAATTGCCCCATCACGGACGACGGGCTCACACACCTTGCAAACGTCAAGCGACTGCGGGGGGTTGGCTTGCGGGGCACGAAGGTCACCACGGCGGGGGTTGAGAAGTTGACCAAGGCACTGCCGGAGTGCCGGATCGAATGGGACGCGCCAGCGAAGTGACGGGGCCCTCCGGGCATTGACTCGGTAATGCGGCCGGCGGTAGATGGTCCAGATCGAGGGCACTAACCGGGGCACTAAAAACGGGCACTAACCTGGCGAAACGGTGCGATTCGTGTAAAGTGTAGAAAGTGGTTCCGCCCTTGTTTTGCAGGGATTACCGCAGTTTCGAAGTGCTGGGCCCCCTTCTTCGGGACCAAGAGGTCGCAGGTTCGAATCCTGTCAGCCCGACTGGACTTACGACGACGAAGGTTCTTCCCGACCGTTTTCGTGACCGGAAACAGTGACGAAAACGGGCCTACTCTGATCAAGACCACACCCGGCCCTGGCGGCAGTCGCCAAACTTACACGCCAAGGCCGGGCGGGATGCTCAACGGCAGTTCCACTGTCGCAAGGAGTGTCCTGTGCCACGTCCCGCAAAGCCGTTCGTTTACCGCGATCACTACGTCACCTACGCCGGCGGGCTGACCACCCCGCTCAAGCTCTGCCGCGTCGAGGACGGCCTCGACCGGGCCGAGGAAATCCTCAAAAAACACCTCGACGGGCTTCGCCGTCACGGCCGGACGACGAACCCGAACCTGAAGGTGGCCGAACTCGTCGCCCTGTTCCTCCAGTCGGTCGAGGTCGAGAAGGCCCCGGCGACCTACACGTCCTACCAGCGGTGGCTGACCGAGGTCGCCCGGACCTTCGGCCACCGGCCGGCCCGCGAGGTCACCAAGCGGGAGGCCCTCGACTTCCGCAACGCCCTCGCCGTCCGCACCTACGACCCGGCTCGGGTCACCACCGGCCCGGCCCGGACGACGCGGGTGGCGGGGCGGAAGCCGTACAAGCCGAAGACGGTCAACCACGCCGTCATCGCCGCCAAGGCGTGCTGGAACTGGGCCATCGAGTTCGACTACCTGCCGGCCGACACCAACCCGTTCGCCCACGTCCCCCTGCTCGACACCGAGGGCCGGCAGCGGGTCGTCACGGACGCCGAGTTCCAGGCCCTCCTCCGGCACTCCACCGACGCCGCGTTCCGCCAACTGCTGCTGATCCTGCGGTACACGTCCGCCCGGCCGGGGGAGGTCCGCCACCTCACATGGTCGTGCGTGGAC
>CAYUHJ010000326.1:4905-5528 GCA_964444365.1 uncultured Alcaligenaceae bacterium
ACCACGGCCTGCTGGTCATCCACCGGCACAAGACGGCCCGGACCACCAAGCAGAAGAAGCCCCGCGTCATCCCGCTCCCGCCGTGCGTGCTGGCCCTCCTCAAAGCCCTTCAGACGCGGCACGGGCACCAGCCGTACTGCTTCCTGAACAGCCGGGGCCGGCCGTGGACCAAGGACGCCCTGGTCCAGCGGATGGAGTCGCTCCGGCGGCGGGCCGGGGTCGCCCCGGACGAGAACGGGGAGACGCTGGTGCTGTACAGCAGCAGGCACACGTTCATCACCAACGCCGCCAAGGCCGGCGTGTCCGGGCCGGTGCTGCAAGACCTGGCCGGGCACACCGACCCGGCCACCACCGCGAGGTACACGCACCTCGCGGCGGCGGACCTGATCAAGGCCGGTCAGCGAGCCGCCGACTTCTTGCGGCCGGCCAGGCCGGGCAAGTGACGGCGGATCAGGTCGTCCATCTCGGAACCGGGCGGGACGGCCGGCGTCCCGCCCTTCCTCCGCTCGACCCACGCCGTCAGGTCGGCCGGGGCGATCCGCCACTGCGGGTTGTCGCCGTTGCCGACGTTATACTTCACGCGGCCAGGAGTGAGACATCATCGAATTCCTGGAACTTGAGCG
>CAYUHJ010000327.1:0-5526 GCA_964444365.1 uncultured Alcaligenaceae bacterium
GCACCCGGGACATGAACCGGCTGTTCGACACGGCCGCCGCGGTCGACGCCCGGGTCGTGCTCGTCGGTGACCGCCGGCAGCACCAGGCGGTGGCAGCGGGCGAGCCGCTCGCCCTGCTGGAAGACAAGGCCGGGCTGCCGGTGGCCGAGGTGACCGAGATCCTCCGCCAGTCGGGCGACTACAAGAAGGCGACGGCGGCCCTCAGTGAGGGGCGGGTGGAGGAAGCGTTCACCGAACTCGACCGGCTCGGGTGGGTACTCGAGGTGCCCGACGGGGAGCGGGAGCGGGCGCTGGCCGCCGAATACCTGAAGGCCACCGCCGAGCGCAAGACGAACGGGGACCCAAAGACCGCCATCGTGGTCTCGCCGACCCACGCCGAGGGCGGTCGGATCACCCGGGCGGTGCGGGACGCGCTCAAAGCCGAAGGGAGGCTGACCGGCGAGCGGGTGGTGCCCACCTGGGTGCCGGCCCGGCTGACCGACCCCGAGAAGGCCGACCCGGTCAACTACGCCCCGGGCGACCTGCTGCGGTTCCACCAGAACGCCCCCGGGTACGCGAACGGCAGCCGCCGGGTGCTGGGCGAGGGGGAGGCTCCGCCGGTCGGGTTCGCCGACCGGTTTGAGGTGTTCCGGCCGGGGGCGCTGGCGGTGGCTGTCGGGGACCGGCTGCGGGTCACGGCGCGGGGGGCGACCAAGGACGGCAAGCACAAACTGGCCAACGGAACCCTTCTGACCGTGCAGGGGTTCACCCGCGGCGGCGACCTGGTGGTCGATCACGGGTGGGTCGTCGGCCGCGACTTCGGTCACCTGGCCCACGGGTATGTGGTCACCTCGCACGCCAGCCAGGGGCGAACGGTGAACACGGTGCTGGTCGGCGAGGCCGGAGAGTCTCTGGCGGCGGCCGACCGGCGGCAGTTCTACGTCTCGGTGTCCCGAGGCACGGACCGCACGCTGGTCTTCACCGACGACAAGAAGGAACTGCTGAAGGCCGTGTCCCGGGCGGGTGAGGCGGCGACGGCCACGGCGGTCGCGGAGGCCGCCCGCAAACCCCCGCTGCGCCCGCGTCTTCGCAAACACGTTGCATTTTTGAACCGGCTTGCTACCTTCGCGCGAACCCACCAACTACCCGCCCACCTCGCGCATCACTCCATGACGACCGACCGGGAGGCCGCCCGTGACCGCTAACGGCCCGCAACTGACAGACACTCTTCGCCGCCCGTCGTTCCTGCAAGGGCGGGTGGCGGCCGACCCGACGCCGGCCGAGGACGCGGAGGCCGACGCCTGCCCGGCGTTCGGCTACCTGCGGGGCACCCGTGACCGGGCGCTGGCGCTGGAGCTGCGGTTCCGGGACGGGGACAGCGAGTGGCTGCCGTACTCGCACCTGGCGGGCTGGCGGTACAACCCGTCGGTCGGGCTGCTCCTCAAGTACACCGCCGACCTGGTGACGCTGGTGCTGGTCCGCGGCAGCAACCTGGACGCGCCCGTGGGCACCGGGGCGATGAACCTGACCGACCAGGGGCTGCAGCGGCACCGAGTGCTGTGGGTGCGGGAGATGGACGAGGGGGAGTTGCGGGCGGTCGGGGATCGGGGGCCGACCATCGACGCCATCGAGGTGGCCGAGTTCGAGTCCCACGCCGACCTGCGGGCCTGGGTGGCAGCCCGTGCTCCTGTGTTCTCAAGGTGAGGCAGGCACACGATACTCGTTGCGCCAAGCGCCGATTTCTGGCACAATAGGAGCAGAATAACGACAAGCGGAGCAAAGGAATGGCTAAGCGACTGATTTCACGGAAGATTCGGGGGGGGGGGTAGCCGTATGCCTTATAGCAATACTCTGCTCGGGAGGTGTCGCTCAAGCCGCAGATCCGAACAACCCGTCCCAATGGAGTTGCACCGGGCCAGCAGACGGGAACTATGTGTTGTGCAGTGATCCTGTTGCCGTCTACTGCGGCCAGGGGATCGGCTCGCCGGCCGGCGGCCCCCCGAGCGGGGGCAACTGTGGGGCCTGGGGCTTCACCCACCCGTACTATGACGACGGCAGTTGTAAGCCGAACGCTACGAATAACGGGTGTCGTTCAGTTGCAGAAGCCATTGCAGCCGTCCCCGAACTGGAAGACTACGCGGCGGCGGCCTTCCTCGCTCTAGCCCTAACCATCGGCTGGCAGGTCCGCCAGCGCCGGCTCGCGTGACCAAGCCTTCCCACGCTCGCCCATCTCTCGCCCTGGCTTTCCGAGCCTTGCTCCTCGCAACAATTCTGTCAGCGTTGCCGGCTGTCGCCGGTTCGGTGCCACATCCCGCTGAAGACGACCCGGCAGACGGGTCAGAACCGGCGACGGCGCCCCGCACCTTCGTCTGCCGCAGCCAAGGATGGGACGAAGTCCCCTGCGGCACGCCGCTGGCGATGTACTGCACCAGCCTGGATGGGCTGCAACCCTGCGCCGACATCGGCTACACCTTTCCCGGGGTTGAGGACGGCATGTACTGCCTCGACCAGTTCTGCAAGCTCGCACCGGGGAAGAGGCGTTGACCGCGTTTCGTGTGCCTGTTGCCCTCTTCGTCTTGACCCAATTCATCACGACGGCAGTTGAGGCGGCCCCAATTTGCCTGTCGGAGTCACTGGCTCCGGTCGGGTGCGGCACCAAGAATGCCGTCGTCTGTTACGCCCCTGGCGACCCCGCAGCTTGCGTTAACCGCGGCTACCCGTACCGGGCGGCTAACGTCGACATGTTCTGCACTGATCCGGCCTGCGACACAGCCCCGCCGGGCGATCCCGCGCCACCCCCGCGTCACCCCAAGCAACCCCAACAGAAGCCCTGAACCGACGGTGACACGGGGCTTATCGGTGCCGTGCAACCGACCGGTACACCGCCCACAGATAGGGCCCGAACGCCAGCGAGTAGATCACCCACCCGACATGCGAGTGGAACGTCTCAACGGCCGCGTTACTCGCCGCGTCTGCACCTTTTGCGCCGACGACCGAGAGGGCGTAGAGCAGGATGCCGGCGATCCGCAGCACGTTGACCACAAACAGGTACGGGATCGTCGCGACGAACGGCAGCCACAGGCGGCGCGCCCCGCAGAACTCCCGCCAGTCGAAGAGAATAAACGCCGCGAGCAGGAAGAGAAACAGCGTCACCCCTTCGAAGCCGCCGCACCATGACCCGATCTGGACCGAGAACTCGGGGGTCGCAACATACCCATGGTAGTCACGGACGCTGCCGTCGTCCCACAACCGGGTGCCGTAACTGGTCGAGACTTTCCAGCCGAAGATCGACACGATTGCAGCCGTTGCAGCCGTCGTGGGGCCGACCATCAGCGCCCACCACTCGAGCTGGAGGGTCGAGTACGCCAGAGGCATGCCGGCGATCGCCGCGGCCAGGGCGGCCGCTTTGGGCGCCGTCCTCACGCGGTGGAGCATGGCGAAGAACGGCGTTGAAGCGACGACGCCGGCGAGTACGCCGAGACAGGCCAGCGCCGTCCGGGCGACGGGCTCGTAGGGCGTGACGGACTTGAGCGCCGCCAGGGTGAGCGCGAGAACGCATATGGCCGCCCACCCGGCTGATCGCCGGTGGGGAAGTGGCTTGCTTCGCTTCCCGTCGAGAACGGCCATGAGCAGCATCGCTGCGACTGTGACTGCGGCCAGACCCACGAACGGCTCGTCGAGGGGCGAAAGGCCGCCGTAGGCGTTTACCCGTATTGCGGCGATCAGCACCGCTCCGAAAGAGACCATGCCAAAGCGCCGGCAGGCGCGGACAAGGGCTCCTACTTGTCTGCCCGGCATTGGCCTGTCGACTATCGGTGCCAGTCCGGCGGCCAGTGACACCCATGAGAGTATCCCGACGGCCAGGGCGACCGCCGTGTTGAGAGAGCCCACGATGTCGATGCCGTAGGGGCCGTACTTGTTCATCAGGCTGAGCCGAAGCGTGTTCGCGCCGGGGCGTAGCCCGTCGGCCCAAGTCAGTTCGTAGGCGTTCGGCCAGCACCGGCTCAGCTCGTCTTTCTTGCGGAGGTCTTGCGGCTCCCCGCCGTTGACCGTGTACTCCTCGACGCACTCGTCGGGCAGGATTCGCAGGGTCGTTGACGACAGCGGGGTGATGAGGACGGTCGCGTCGACGGTAAACCCTGCGACGTCATCGGACGCCTCCCCGCCGAAGGGCAACCGCTCGACCCGGGGGGCGACGCCCTTGTCGGCCGGGAGGGTGACCAGCACCGGGTCCACGCGCGGCTTGCCCGCGAGGGCGATCGTCGCCGCGGCGACGGCGGCGGCCACCGACAGTATCCGGTAGCGGCGGAAGCGGGTCTTGGTCGTGAGGTGAGGGTCTGGTGCTGACATGAATCTATGAGAAGTGCTCACAGTCTGATATCACGGCACGCTCCGGGAAGGCAAGCAGATCTTCCCCTCGACGACGGCCGCTGGGGCGGAGGCGGGCCGCTCGACGTTCGGCGTCAACCAGAACCCGAGGTCCGGGGCGGGCGGGGGGACGGAGAATCGGACGGGGCGGCCACACCGGCTCATCGGTCGCTGCTGCACGTCAACAATTCTGTCAGGAAATGGTGGACGCACGGTGAACGGGTGACACGCGCGGAGCGGCGGACTTAACGGCCCGGCCGCGTTAACCGTTTGGTAACCGGCGGCTGGTAGGCTCCGCACCGGGTCACCTGTGGAACTGGTGGCCGCACGCCGCAGCGGGCGAGGGTACGACAGGGAGAACACGAAGAATGAACCGAACAGAGCGTCACGCCCCCGTCCCGCCGCGGCGGTGACCGAACGACAGCGATGAGGGCCATGACCGACACGACATCACGCCCGCGGCGGAGAGGCCGGGCCGACCCCTGGACGATGACCTACCAGGTGTTCCGCGCCCGGCACCCGTTCGTCGAGAACGCGCACGGCGGCGCGGCCCGCTACCTGTTCGCCACGACCGGGGCGGAGGCCGAGTGGGTCCACGTGTGGACCGTGCTGGAGCCGTTCCGACGCCGGCTGACGCTGGTCAACGGGATCTACTACCTCGACGCCCTGGGGTACCTGGTGAGCACCACCGCCAGCCTGCCCCACCCGATCGTCCGCGTGCCCTGACCGAGGACGACGAACTCGTCCTCGGCGGCAACCGCTCGGCGGCCCCCCGGTGACGCCCCGCACTTGCCCCCGACATCAGGCGGTCGCCGCCCTGATCTTGTGTGCCCGCACGCGAGGTGTGGTCCCATTGCGAGACTGGCCAGCCCCGCCGCCCGAGTGGGGCGCCAGCCGCTCGTCGCCGGGCGGGTCCGGGCCGCCCCGACCGCCGCGTTCAAGCGGGACAACGTCCGGTTCGTGGTCGAGAACACAGGCATCCCCACCAGCTTCGCCACCGTCGTCGCCCTCGGGGTGATCGTCGGCGTGTGCGTGGTCGGGCTGCTCACCAACCTGTTCGTGCTGGAGAACCTCAAGCAGTTCGCGGCGCTCAAGGCGAAGGCCGCATCGGGGATGCGTTCGCGGAACTCGACAAGCTGAAATGGGTGAGGGAGGTCGGCGACAAGGAGCGGTATCAGG
>CAYUHJ010000328.1:0-5516 GCA_964444365.1 uncultured Alcaligenaceae bacterium
CCAGCAACCTCCGACCAGGGTTTTGCTGTCCCGTCACCACCTTGATGAGGCCGGTGAGCGACACCCCGGTGGCCTTCGACATGCCCGAACGGCTGCCACCGTGCCGGTGTTCGAGCAGCCACTTCACCCGGTCGGTCGGGGTGCCCCATTCCGACTTCACTTGCTTCGCCGACATGACGCCCTCCTCGGTCTCCACACGTTGCCCCTTGACTGTGCCTATCTGGGTATATAACTTATGCCTATCTGGAAAGTGCGTCCAGAGATGTTCTCGCACGAGGTGCCGGTTCTGTTGTTGGCTCTTCGTGGGACGCAGCAGCGGAAGGCGGTCGGGCGAGTCCCGACCGCGTGAGCGAGTGGGCCAGCCCCCTCGCCGTTGACAGAGGGCGATGCACCGCTCGATGAGCCGCACCGCCCGCAGCACGAAGGAGGACAACGTGTCCTCGGAAGAATCCTCTCTGACGCCTGCCGCCGACACCGGCGGCTGCGAGTCGCCCGGCCTGACGGCGGATGACCGGAAGAACTTGGCCACTCTTGAAGCCAAGCTGCAAATGGTCCGCGACATGACGTGGAGCGTCGCCCGCCGGCTGACCACCGCCTTCTACCTGTACGGTCCTGGCGGGTGCGGGAAGAGCTACGCGGTGCTGGAGGAGTTGCACCGGCAGAAGGTGCCCTACCGGCTGTACAACAGTCGCATGACCGGGCGGGGCCTGTTCAACGCCCTCGAAGCGTACCCCGACGGCATCCACCTGCTCGAAGACATGGAGCAACTGTTCCACGACGCCGGGGCGAGGGGGGTGCTGCGGAGTGCCCTGTGGGGGCAGACGGGGACGAACGTGCGGCTGCCGCAGGAGCGGCTGGTCACGTGGACCACGTACCAGACCGAGCACCAGTTCGTGTTCACCGGCGGCGTCATCATGACCGCCAACCGGCCGCTCCCGGCGGTGCCCGAACTGGACGCCGTGAAGACGCGGATCGGCTACATGCACCTTACCGTCGGCGACGACGAGTTGATCGCCCTGATGCGGAAGGTGTCCCTCGGCGGGTTCCGGGTGAACGGCGTGGCGGCCAGCCCGGCCGAGTGCCGCGAGGTGTGCGACCACCTGGTCGAACAGGCCCGCGGGCTCCACCGCCCGATGGACATGCGGACGCTCATCAACGCCTACAAGGACTACCTGCAATGGCGGGAGTGCGAGAGCGGGTGCCACTGGCGGGACATGGTGGCCACCCGGCTGAAGGAGCGGCCGATCGGCGTCGAGGAGGTGCGGACGCATCAGCAGCGGGCGAGTCAGAAGCAGGCCGAGCTGGAAGTCGCCCGCGAGGTCGCCAACATCCCGAACCGGCACGAGCGGTTCCGCGTGTGGAAGGAGAAGACCGGCAAGAGCGAACCGACGCTGTACCGCCGGCTGGAGGAACTGGGCCTGTAGTCGCCCTCAGATTCTCACTGAGAATCTGAGAAAATGGAAACGCCCCGGCGAACACGGTTGTCGCCGGGGTTCATCGTTGTCTCCGACAGACTCGAACTGTTGGGGCCGATATCGGGGGCGGAACGATGGCCACGAACGAACTGTCCGACTTCGACCGCGACCTGTGTGATTACATCCTCGGGCAGATCCGACCCCACCTCCGCACGTATACGGTGAAGCCGAACGGGCTCACCGAACTCGACTACGACGCTTTCCACCGGCTCGACCTGACGGAGTGGCTCGGGCGTGTCGTGGCCGGGTTGCCCAAATCGCTGGCCGATCACGTTTGGGCGGGCGTACACGGCGAACCCGTCGTGCGGTCGCTGACCGACGCCGAGTTGAATGCCATCACCATCGCTTTCGCCGACCCGCCGTTGCGGTGCGAGGCCGAGGCCGTGTGGGTGCCGTTCGACGGTCTGCACCGCCGGGCGGTCGAGTGCGTGCCGCTCATCGCCAAGACGCTGACCCGTCAGACCGCCGAGGAGTGGACGGCGGAATCGGCGGCGTTCGCCGCCACGTTGGTGGCGGACGGATTGCCGCTCGCCGACGGGGTCGGCGTCGTTCGGGACTGGCTGAGTCACATCCGCCGGTTACTGGAAGTGATCGAATCGCACGACAACTCGCCGCGATCCGTGAACCGCCGCCCGGCACGCCAGCCCGACGCCGACCAGCCGCCGGACATGCTGACGCCCCGCGTGGTGGGGAAGCGGTACTCGGTCAGCCGGTCCACCCTGTACGCCGCCTGCCGCACCGGCCAACTGCCGCACTACCGCGTGCCCGCCCGCAAGGGCGGGCGGGGCAAGTACCTGTTCCGGCCGGCGGACGTGCTCGACTGGCTCGACGCCCTCCGCGTCGACGGGGCCGTCGCCCCGGCCCCGGTTACACCTTCGCCTGCGGCTTCCGCCCCGGCTTCTTCGCGTCCGGTCCCGGCTTCGCCCGCAACCTTTTCGGAGCTGAACCCGAATCGGTTGGCTCGGGCGTGGTCCGGGGGTTGATCCGCTCCACCGCGTCCTTCAGGTGCTCGTGCTGGTCGGCCAGGTGCACGTACACCTTGGCCACCATGTCCAGCGAGGTGTGCCCCATCAGCTCGGCCACCACCGCCGGGTTCACGCCGTTGAGGATGGCCCGCGTGCCGAACCCGTGCCGGCACAGGTACGCACACAGGTCGTCGGCCAGCCCCAGCCGCTCCCGCAGCCGCTTCATCTGGAGGCGGACGGCGTTGAGCGTCCACGGGCGGCCCGCCGCGTTCAGGAACACGTGCGTGTGCCCGTTCCCCTTCAGCCGCTCCATCATCGCCTTCACCGCGTCGGTGACGATGATGACGCGGGCCTTCTTCGTCTTCTGGGCGGTCTTGTGCTGGGCCAGCACCCAGCGGTCCTCCTGCACGTACTCCCACCGCAGGTCGCGGACCTCCTTGGGGCGGGCTCCGGTCTCCCGCAGGGCGAGCAGGAAGTCGGCGAACGGGCCGCTGGCGTTCTCGTACAGCTTCTGGAACTCGTCGTCGGTCATGGCCCGCTGCCGCGGGGCCGGCTTGGGCCGCTTCATCCCGGCCAGCGGGTTCTCGGGCAGGATGCCCTCGTCCTTCGCCCACGCGAACACGCGGAACGCGTTGGCACGGGCGTTGTGGGCCGTGCCCGGCCCCCACGCCTTGGGGGCACGCCCCTGCTGCCGCTTCGTCACGGTGCCCGCGGCCAGCTCGTCCCGCCGGCGGGCGAGTTCTTGCTCGACCCGCTCGGGCGACATCATCCGCCCGATCCAGCGGGTGACGTGGAACGGCTTCAGCTCGCGGGCCGGGACGGTGCCGCAGTGCTCGGCGAAGAGCTGGCAGTAGTACCGATGGACGCGGTGCGTGTCCGCCGACAGGTGCTGCCGCGACCACGCCAGGTACGCCTCGATGATGTCCGCGGTCCGGGCCGTCGGGGCCTGCGGGGCGGTGCGGTGCAGCTTGCGGAGTTCGACGAACTGCTCCTCCGCCAGGACGCGGTGCGGCTCGTCGTTCGGCCCTTGCAGCAGCTTGACCTGCTTGCCGGCGATCTTGACCATCCACCAGCCTGTCTGCTCCCGCCACCAGGGTTTCGCCGGTCGTGCCATGGCTCCTCTCCTCCCCCACTTCGCGTGCACCCATCGTGCACCTTTCGTGCACCAAACCCATGCGAATCATACCCGTTTGGTGCATAATTAAGGAGTGGAAACGCTAAAAAACAAGGCATTTTTGACGAGTGCACCTAGCTACGGAACCGAAGGTTGAAGGTTCGAATCCTTCTGGGTGTACTTCTCTCATCACGTATCTACGGCTCTCTTGTACTCCTAAACCCTCTACATCCCAAGCGTTTACGTCGAACCCGACGGTGAAAGCTTCCGGTCTTTCTACTATCTCAGACTCTCCCGAACATATCCCCCGCTGGCCAGAAGTGGGGCCAGTGGTGGGGCCAGCGGGAAGGTTCAAACGGCTCACGGCCGTCGAGAGGTCGGGCAGGTTGGCGTGAGCGTACCTGTCCATTGTCAAGCTAATCGTCGAGTGTCGGGCCAGTTCCTTGCAGTCCTTCGGGTGAGCGCCGGAGCGTACCAGTTCCGAAACGAACCGGTGGCGAAGACTGTGGAAGTCGGCCACTCGTCCGGAATGATCCCGGTAGAGAAGGAAGTCTGACTTCTCTCGAAGTATTCTCTCTTCTGGATTGCTGGCCTTCGAGAGCCAAACCTTCCGCGCCCCGTTCAAGTCTCGCCGGAGCATCTTCCCTGCCCCGAAGTGTTCCGCCCACTTCCCCGGCCAGAGAAGTCCCGCCCCCCTTCCCCTCACCCACTCCCGAAGCACCTCGCAGAGCTCCGGGTGAAGGGGAACGACATCCATCCGGCGATGCTTCGAGTATGCCGCCTCGACGGTCACGGTCGGGGGTGACGAGTCGAAGGAGAAGGAAGAAGCCGTTAGGCTTGCACACTCGGAAGCCCGAAGCCCGGTCATCCCCGCGAGCCGGTAAAGCATCGCCCGCGACGGCCCCGATAGGATCGTCCGCCGAGAGGATCGGGAACCCTCGACGAAGGGAATCAACTCGGAGAATTCTTCTTCGGACAAGTCCCTTCTCTTGTGCCGAATGTCTGACTGTACGTTCACTCTCGCCAGTCCCTTGAGCGGGTTTGCTTTCACTCGCCCCGTCTTCTCGCACCAGTTCCCGAACGCCTTCAACCCCGCAACCCAATGGTTAAACGTCTGAGCCCCGATCCCCCCTTCCTTCCGAGGGATTCCCCGGCGAGAGGCGAGCCATCCCTGAGCCTTTTCACTCGACAGGTCGTTCAGATACCGAAACTTGCACGCCTCGAAGGTCCGTCGGCAGATGGACAGCACCATGTCCGCTTGCCGTTCGGTGTGCCCCTTTTCGATGAACGACTTGCCGTAGACACCGAGATGTTCGCCCAGGCCGACCCCGATGAACTTGTCCGACGGCTCGACGTGTCCGGCCTTGATCCGCTCGACGAGCCGCACCTTCTCCGCGAGCATCGCCTGCGCCGCCGCCTTGTTCGGGGAGAGGGGAACCCGCTTCGTGACCCCGTTCTCGTCGCGGTACTTCCCGTACCAGTTCTTCGCCGTCTTCATCTGGCCTGTAGTCGGACACTTGTACTTCCGACGGGATAAGGATGCCATCTCTCTCGTTCCTCCGGTCTTTCTCTCGGTGACAATACCGCGAAACCGCGAAACCGCGAAAACGCTACGAATCGTAGCGAATTCGCTCGTGACAGAACTCCGGACAGAACCCGAACGCGGTGACGAAACCCCGGCCCGAAAGCGGGGGATCGTCGCCAGCTGGATTCAGGGTAGGGGTTATTCGTCCGAAGTGGCAGACGACGAGAGCACAAATCGACGAGTCGGGCGGCCGCCCTTCGCACCCAGGATAGCTTCGAGCCATTGCCCGCATCCCGCGGCACACAGCTTGTCGAGTTCGGCGGTTGCCGCTTCCGCTGTCGGGAACCGCGACCGGTTCGCCCGTTGGAGGTCGCGAGCCGTAACCGACCCGCCCATCCGCTCGACGGTGTCGCGGAGCTCCGTCACGTCGCGGACCG
>CAYUHJ010000329.1:0-5470 GCA_964444365.1 uncultured Alcaligenaceae bacterium
AGCGGGGACTTCCCGCCCGGTGACGCAGCGGTCCGCGGGGTGAAGTCCCCGCTCGGCGTCGCCTCGCGGCTAACCGTTACTTTTCCATCTCGTCCAGCCACTTCGTGATAATCGCGAACTGGTAGGTTCCCCCCACCGTGGACGGGTCGCCGGGCTTCGACGCGAACCCGCCGTCCTTGTTGCGGCACGACACGAGAAACTGACGCACTCGCTCGGGCGAATTGGGCTTGGCCTTGAGCAGAACGAACGCACGGATCACCCGGTAGGTCGTCTCCGCATCGGACGTTTTTTCGCCAGACTTGGCCCATCCGCCGTCCTCGCGTCGACCTTGTTGCAGTAAATCAATCGCCGTGGCCGGGCTGGGGCTGGAGCGGAATGTGAAGCCGAGGCGGAGACTTGTCGCGACACTCGAAGCAATGTCGCGAGCCCCGCCGTTTTGCGGCTTGTCGATGTCGGCATCAAGAACGAATCGACGAGCCGCCTGATTCCAGTCGTCGAGTTTGAACGGACAATCCTTCACCCCCCACGCCTCGACCGCCGCCGCCCCGATGCGGACGTCCTCGAACGTCTTCGCATTCTCCTTGATGTAGTCCATCGCCTTCGCGAATTTCTCCTTCGGAATGCCGAGTTCGACGCACGCCATCACGCCGATGGACGTCAGGAACACGTCGGGCATGCCGTCCGGGGCGTCCGCAAAGCCGCCGGTTTTGGGGTCGTAGCAACTCATCACGAACGCGGTGTGCTTGTCCTTGTTCTCGACCGCGCCGCCGAGGTAATTGACCGCCCGCAGCCCCGCCGAGGTTCCCCGGAGGCTCGGCCCCTTCGCGTCGGCGGTGCCCTTGAACCCGCCGTCCGCGACGGCGAGCCCCTGGACGTACTTCAACGCGGCGAGCTTCGTCTCGACGGCGTCCTGAATCTCCTTGGTTTGCGAGAACGCGGGCCACGACGGAAACAAGAACGCGAGCGACACAAGGAGCAATCGCATGGGAAATCCTCCGGTGGGGAGTGGTCGCTCCGCGCGCGACGCAATGGAGAGGACAGGGCACGATTCCCCTCTCGGCTCACAGAGTGGGGAATGCTCAGCCGGCGGATTTTACGGGGCCGTTCTCGATCAGACCGTCCTTTATCGATCGTCATCGTCTCGATACCGGTCCCGATCATAGTCATCCTCGGTCCGCCGTCGGCTGTTGCTCGTGGACGATGTCGTGAGGAGGATGATGACAACGAAAAGACCTGCAATTGGAAGTCCGAGCAGGCAACCGCACGGGAACGCGGATCCCCCGGCAAGAAGTCCGCCGACGGTTCCGATTACGGGCTGCCCGCGTGACATCCCCACGCCGAATGGAATTGCGAAGCAGATGATCATCGCCAACACGATTCCCACGGCCTGCCCCGCTTGAAACGCGGCAGCGTCGACCCCGTTGTTCTGTGCAAGGAGTTCGGACATTTGGCACCTCGGACGGAAGGCGGTTGAGAACCCGGACATCGTACGACCATGCCCGATCTCGGCCACCGTCAGTCGAGACGGTCACTCGAACAGGACCGCTTCCGCGACGAGGCCGGGGCCGAACCCGAGGGCGACGCACGGCCGGGGGGCGTTCTGCCGGCGGAGGGCGTCGAGCACGAACAACACCGTCGGCGAAGACATGTTGCCGTGCTCCGCGTAGACGGCGCGGGACGCCGCGGTCGCGCCGGCCGGAAGGGTCAGGGCTTCCTCCACGGCCGACACGATCTTCGGCCCGCCGGGGTGGACGGCCCAGCTGCCGACGTCGGCCAGTGACAGCCCGGTGTCACCGAGCCACGGCTCCAGCCACGGGCGGACGTGCGTCGCGATCAGCGTCGGGATGCGGCGGGACAGGCCCATCTCGAACCCGTGGTCGCCGACCCGCCAGTGCATCGCCTCCGCGGACCCGGGGATCAGGCAGGACCCGGTCGCGTGAACCGTCCAGCCCTCCCCGCGGCCCGAGCCGATCAACGCGGCGGCCCCGTCGGCGAAGATCGCGTTGGCCACGACCCGCTCGGGCTCCTCGCCGTAGGAGTAGTGCAGGCTGCACAGTTCCACGCACGCCAGCAGAATCCGCGCGGACGGATCGGCGGTCGCGAATGCGTTCGCCACGCGGAGCCCGTTCAGCGCCCCGTGGCAGCCCATGAACCCGACGTGGGTCCGTTCCACGGTGGGACGCAAGCCGAGCCCGGAAATCAGGGCCAGATCGACGCCGGGGGCGGCGAAGCCGGTGCAGGACACGGTGACGAGGTGGGTGATCGTGTCGGCGGCGAACCCGCTTTCCGACAGGGCCTGTTCCGCGGCCGTGACGGCGAGCGGAGGGGCACCCGCGGCGTACAGGCGCATCCGCTCGGCGGTGGTCGGGCCGAGGTTGCCGGCGGGTTCCCGCGGCAGGAACGGCGAGCCCGAATCGCGGGTGCCGTGGAGCAGGTCTTCGACGAGCGGCCGGCCGAGGATCTGGTGGCGGGTGCGGATCTCGGAATGGCGGTAGACGGCCGGCAGCCACGACGCCTCCCGCACGGCGGGCGGCGCGAGCACGCGGGTGCAGGCCAGCGCCTCCGCTTGCGTGACGCGGCTCGCCGGGAGCGCGGTGCCGAGGCCGTGGACGGTGAAACTCATGGTGCGGGTCTCGGGCGGTTGAGTCGGCCGACGACCGGGCCGGCGAGACGGGGGGCGAGTGACAGCGCGGTGACACTGAGACGGCACAGCGTCGGCGAACGGAGCACCCACGCGGCGGCGCGGCAAATTCCCTGCCGTTGACGCACGACACGGGCATGGGCGGCAGTCCACTTGTCGGCGGACCGCGGGTTCCAGTTCGTGGCACGAGCCGCGATCGGGGCGAGGGCGGCGGCCCCGGCGACGGCCCAGGCCATGCCCTCGCCGGTGAACGGCTCGACGTACCCGGCCGCGTCGCCGACCGCGAACCAGCGGTCCCCGGCGACCCGCGCGGCGTGCCGGGTCAGCGCGGGCGTCCCCTTCCACGGCAAGGTCTCCAGCCCGGCGACCGGGGGAAAACCGCTGTGGCCGAGAACGCGAACCGCCGCCGGGCCGAGTCCGCCGTGCTCGCGGATCGTGACAGGGTCGAACGCGGCGGCCACGTCGAGCCGGCCGTCTTCGAGGCGGACGAGGCCGACGTACCCGCCGTGCGACACGGCCATGAAGACGGTGCCGGGCGTGTAGAAACTCGGGCCGTGGTCCGCGACCGTTCCCGCCCCGATGCGGGCGGCTTCTCGCACGACTGCGGCATTGCCGTCGGCCGAAGTGACTCCGCCCGCAAGGCCGTCGGCGGCGACCACGACGCGGGCTCGAACCGCCACTTCGCCGAGTTGCACGGTTCGGAAGTCGCGCTCGCACGGCCCGAGTTTCGCCGAGATTCCGGGGAGAAACTCGGCTCCTTCGGCCATCGCCTCGCGGATCAGGGCGGCGTCGAACATCTCGCGGGAAAGAGCTACGCCTCCGGGCAGGCGAACGTTGGCGAAGCGGCCGGCGGTCGCAAGGCAGACCCCACTCAAGGGCACCGCGTCCCGCAACACGGTGCCCAAACCCAGTCGTTCGAGCGAGTCGATCGCGGCTGCGTTGAGGCAGCACCCGCACACCTTTCGCCGGGGAAACTGGGCCTTGTCGACGATTAAAACCTTTAACCCGTTTCGGGCCAGTTCCCGCGCGACGACCGACCCCGCCGGCCCGGCCCCGACGACGACGGCGTCCCACGGCCCGCGGGACGCATCGGCGACGGTGATCGTTCCGGGCAAACTCATCGGCGGCTCCACTTCACCAGATACCGGCACGGGAACCGCCACCGGACCGTCGCGCCGTGCAAGCCGGCCGCTTCCGCGAGGTGCAGGGCTTCCACCGGGGTGAACGCCGAGCGGGCCGACGCGGGGCCGTCGAAGTGGACCACCGGCGACCGGCTCAGCACCCGGGCCGCGACCCACGCCAGCAGGAACCCGGGGACCGAGCGTTCCATGTCGTTGACGAGCACGGCCCGTGCCGCTTCGCGCATCCGCCGCAGGACGGCGACCGCGTCGGATTCCGACAGGTGGTGCAGGAACAGGGAACACGTCGCGACGTCGTACCCGGCAGGGAGCGGGTCGGCGACGGCGTCGTGGCGGAAGAACGTCGCGGCCACGCCGGCGCGGGCGGCGGCGTCCCGGGCCGCTGACACCGCGGTGTCACTGATGTCGCAGCCGTGGAGGTCGAGCCGGACGCCGGCCCGCCTCGCCCTCGCGGCCAGGGCGAGCGGCACGTCTCCCGACCCTGTCGCAACGTCGAGGATTCGAAGCGGGTTCGCGGGGGTTTTCCGTGCGAGCGCGAGAATCGGCGGCCAAAGAATGTCCGCACTGCGGCTGAACCGGTTGGCCCGCGCGAGGCCGGCCAGGGCGAGCCGGTGCGCGGCCGGGTCGATCGCCGGGTCGTCCATCAACTCGGGGATACGCTCCCGGCGGGCGAGTGAGTCGAACATCCAATCCCCCGAACCGGGCGGGCGGTCCCGGCGGGGTTATGATAAGTCAGTTCTTCGGCGGCGGGGCAACTTCCACCGGGTTCGGTGGCGGCGGGGCCGGGTACAGTTCGTCCAGCTGCCCGAGGTTCGCCACGTCGACGACGGCCTTCCACTGGGACTCCAGGGCCGACAGGTAGTTCTGCATGGCCTGGCCGAGGTTCTGCTGGGCGACGACGACGTCGCTGAAACTCACCCGGTTCGGCTCGAGCTGGTTCCGCTTCACGATGGCCCGGTACGCCCGGGTGAGGTTCGGCAGAATCTTGTCCCGGTACCGCTCCGCGATCGCGCGGTTGGCCTCGTACCGGGCGAACGCCTCGGCGACGCGGCCGAGCAGGTCGTTCTCGGTGGCCCGCAGGTCCTCGTGGGCGCGGGCGAGCTTCGCGGTCGCCTGCCGGATGTTCCCCTGGTTGCGGTCGGACACCGGCAGTTCGATCCCGAGCTGCACGCCGAACTGGTACGTCTGGGCGAGGTTGTCGTATTGGTGGTAGCTGTTGGTCGACAGGTCGGGGATCGGCGTGCGCTTTTGCAGGACGAGGTTCACTTCCGCCTGGGCGATGGTGTTCCGGGCGGTCAGCAGGTCGGTGTGCTGCTCGAGCACGCGGGACGTGAGGGTGCCGGCGTCGAAGGCCGGCGGCGGCGAGTCGGCCCGGCCGACGAGCGGGGATGCGGGCAGGTCCGGGCGGCCGACGGCGGCGGCCAGTTGCCGCCACGCGGCCCGGTAGTTCTGCTCGGCCAGCGTCAGGGCGTTGCGGGCCTGTTCGGCCTGGGCGTACACCTGCAGCGGCTCGTAGGCGGCCGCCTCGCCGGCGGCGACCTGCTTCAACTGGATCTCGTACACCTCGTCCGCCAGTTCGGCGAGCGCCCGGTACACTTCCACGCTCTGGCGGGCGACCTGCACCGCGAAGAATTGCGCTCGCACGGTCGCGGCGGTGTCCACCTGCGCCCGCCGCACGGCGACCACCGCG
>CAYUHJ010000330.1:0-5439 GCA_964444365.1 uncultured Alcaligenaceae bacterium
GCTCCGCCCCTCGGTCGGCGAGCGATATGGGAATTCCCATATCGGCGGGTTCGAGTCCCGCGGGCGGCTTGAACAGTTGGCGAATCCAACCGAATTCAGGACGAAGCATCGGGCGGGGCCGGGCCGGATGGAATTTCACTAACGGGTTTCGCTTTAGCACCAGATGGAAGTTTTGGGGAACCCAATTTCGCCCCCTCAGTCGCGACGTGATTTGGCCTGTTCAGACTTTCAAGCCAGATATACAATCGCACCATCTGCAAGTTGAATACATAGTCACCCGCAGCATCGCCAGATCTGAGAACATTCAACTTCTTCATACGTTGCAGAAAGTTGCCGAACTTATTCTTCTCGGCAGTGGTCAATCCGGCTTCAATGTCGCGTTTCTTAAAGCCGTCACCCGTCGGGCCATGGCTGGCGATCTTCTGCAAAATCGAGTGGTAGTCGGGGCTCTTGAGTGCTCTGTACACCTGCTGGTCGACGAACTTCCGCCCGACTTCGTCAGCGGCTCGGACTACGGCAATCATTGCCTCGCTTTGATCGATCACGCCATCACTGTCGAGGAAGTATGCTTCGTCGCCAATCACATGCATGATCTTCGGGAACCCAGCGGAGTAGCGAGTGAACGCCTTCATCGCCTCCGGTGTGATTTGAATATCCGCTTCACGGAAGGATCGCTGAAAAAATTCCGTCATCTCGCCTTCGGTCATCTTTTCGATTTCGACCACATCGAAGATGCGATCTACGGGCGGGTGATGATGAATCATCGTCCGCCGGCGTTCCTCGACGCCACAAAGCATTAGCAACAAGGGCAGTGGCGGATTCGCCATTGCATTTTCTTCGACGAGACCCTTCACGAAGTGAGCGAATTGTGGATTGTTTACGATCCCGTTAAGTTCATCCAGCGCAAGGAAAACGCCGTTTGCCGAATCGCCCATCCGGGCCAGCGTTTCCCGAAGAAACTCAAGCATTTGGCCGGGCGTAGTTAATCCTGGAACATCTGCTTTTAGCGCCTCCAGGTTGATACTGAACCCGAAGAGTTGCTGTTTGCCGACGTATTTCCCGAGCCAGTTCTTGAGTTTCTCCGATGCCGATTGATTCCGTCCTCCACTGCGGACAACCGCTTCAAGTACCCGCTCCGCGAAATCGTCAATACTCTCGGCTCCTCCGAGATTCACGTACACTCGGAGCAACTTGTACTCTTGCTCGGCCGCACGCTGAACGTAATTTGCAATCGAGCTTTTCCCGATGCCGTACTCGCCTTGAACGTACATCGAAACGGGCTTGCCTGCTGCAACCTGCGCGGCACCCCGGCGAAGCACTCGCTCCATTTGCTCTTTGCGGCCGACGAAAAGTTCCGGTGGAACTGGCTGACCTGGATGAAATGGGCTCTTGCCCTTCTCCCTTGTGGCCATGCGGTTCCTCTTGCGCGGCTGATACGGGTGAATGAGGGTATTCTACGGACCCGAAACGGTGCAAGATGGTTCGTCGAGTTCATGCTGGCCTTGCTCTGAACGCCGCCGCAACCACTTCCTCGACCCGCCGCCACCCGCCCCGCCCGTCCCCCGGCATCGGCACCACGGCCCCGCCCGGCCGCTCGAAGACCCGCACCTGGAACCACTTCCGCGGCGGGCACCCCTCGCACGGCCACCGCGCCGCCAGCTTCCAGACGGAGCCGTCCGACCCGGCCGCGTGCTCGGGACAGCCGGGCACCGGCCGGAACTCGACGCCGGGGACTTCGGGCAGCGGGGGCGGGTCTTTGGGGGACATGAACACAGGGTACGCGATGGGTGGGGCGGGCGCGAGGGAGCAGGGGGTAGTGTTGTTCGCTCCGGGGCAGGTGGGGAATATTCCCCACCTGAGTTCAAGTCATTGCGAACCGTCTTCGGGTCGCACCCCACTTCCTTCGCGATCTCTCGCGTGCTCATCCCCTTGCCCCGCAGTTCCCTCACCCGCTCCCGCCGCCACTCCGGGAAGGGCCTTTAACGATCTCTACAACGCTGGAACGGGGGATTCCCGTTTCCAGACCGAGCAACTCGGGAAGGGCGTCACGAATGGTGACACCCTTTTCATCGGGTCCGCCGATTGGCGGATCACCCCGAGGCCCTTGCCGGGAACGGTCGGCCGAAGAAACCTGAAGCGAAGACGACTACCGCACGACTACCGCAGTTGAAGAAGCATCCGAGGTACCGACTGGCGCGGATCGGAAGTCCACTACCGTCGGCTACCGCATATCGCACCGCACTACCGCAATTCCAAGTGTTTTTTCGCCCCCTTTGTGTGGGGTTGCGAAGCCGGCCAGGATATGGGAAAAGCCTGCAATTCCTGGGGATTCCTCGGCCCCGCGGCAGGGATTTCGGCTTCTCTGAAAATCGCTAGGTCCCCGGTTCAACCCCGGGACTGCCCACTCGAAGTAAACCACGTCAGCCGAAGCACTTAGCTTACCCTCGAACGGTTCGAGGCGAGCGGTCGAGACGCTGGGATTCTGCGGAAGTCTTCCGCAAAACCCGGAGTTTCCACATGCCTCGCCGTCCGAACCCGGTTCCAGTCTACCGCCTTCACAAACAATCCAGTCAAGCCATCATCACGATTCGGACCCCCGACGGGGGCCGTCGCGACATGCTGCTTGGGAAATTCAACTCGCCCGAGAGTAAGGAAGAGTACGCCCGGATCGTCAACGAACTCCGCGCCGCCCCGGTCGCGGCTGTCGTCGGGAGAACGAACGGGCTGACCTTGAACGAAGTGCTCCTCGAATTCTGGAAGCACGCCGAGCAGCACTATCGCGGCCCGGCCGGGGAGTCGACCCGCGAACTCAGCGAGTACCGCCAGGCCGTGCGGCTGCTCCGCGAACTGTACGGTGCGACCCCGGCGAAGGAGTTCGGGCCGCTCGCACTGAAGGCAGTCCGCCGGAGGATGCTCGACAACGGGAACTGCCGGCCGGTGGTGAATGCCCGCGTCGGGCGGGTGAGGCGGATCTTCAAGTGGGCCGCGTCGGAAGAACTGATCCCCGCCACGGTCCCCCAGGCCCTCGCCACGGTCGCGGGGCTGGTGAAGGGGAAGGTCAACGCCCGCGAGCCGGAACCCGTCCTGCCTGTCGATGACGAACACGTTCGGCGAACGATCCCCTTCCTGCGTCCCGAAGTCGCCGGGCTGATCGAACTGCAACTCCTCACGGGAATGCGGCCGGGGGAGGCAGTCGATCCTGCCACCCAGCGTTTACGGTGCAGACCCCAAAAAGAACACACCGGAAGAGCCGGCCGTGTGGCACGCCGACGGCGAGCCAGCGGAAGTCGAGGTTGTCGTATTGTTGCGGGCGGTTCGGCGGACCGCAGCGGCGACGCTCCTCGCCCGCCACTGGCCTGGCCGTGGTCGTCACGATCTCGCGTTGCCAGTCGCGGGCGGGTTGCTCCGAATGGGAAGCCCCCTCGAAGACGTGCTCGTCTTCCTGCGGGCGGTCTGCGCTGCGGCCAACGACGAGCAAACGAAAGACCGCCTCGCCGCCGTTGAGTCCACGTTCGGGAAGCTGTCCAAGGGAGAGAAATCCACGGGCTGGCCGACCGCGGCGAAATTGCTCAGCGACAAGGGGCCGGCGATTGTCGACCAGCTTCAGGCGTGGCTCGGGGTCCGAATCGAGGGATCTGACGGCAATTCTGCGTATAGTGCGTATTCTGCGGGAGGGTGGCCGGCCCCGATTCCTCTCGGAACGGCCCCGTCCGTGCCCCCGTTCCCGGTCGAAGTGCTCTCCCCCTGGCTGGCGGAGTACGCGTCCGCCCAGTCGGTTGAGCTTCAAGTCCCCGTCGACCTCCCCGCAATGCTGGCCGTCGGTTTCTTGGCCGGCGGCCTGGGCCGAAAGGTCGTCATCCGCGTGCGGGACGGTTTCGCCGAGCCGACGAACCTGTTCGTGATGCCGGTGCTGCCGCCGGGCGAGCGGAAGACTCAGACGTTCGCCAAGTCCGCGGCCCCGATCCAAATGTTAGAGCGGGAGACACGGGAGCGGATGGCTCCAATTATCGCGGACGCCGAGAGCGACTATCGGATTGCCGAGGGGCGGGTCAAAAACCTCGAGGGGCGGATCGCCCGGAGCGACGACCCCGGCGAGCGGGAATGCCTCCGAACCGACCTCAGGACAGCCCGCGAAGAGTTTAACGCACTCGAAGTCCCACCGGTCCCGGTGTGGTACACCGAGGACGACACGCCCGCCGCCTTGAAGGCCGAGGTCATCAAGCAGGGCGGCCGGATGATGGTCGCCAGCACGGAGGCCAAGGCGCTCGAGAACATCACGCAGTTCTCGGAGCAAGCCGACTTCGACGTGTTCCTGAAGGGCCACGGCGGGGACGAGATGCGGACCGGTCGCGTCTCGCGAGGGCGAAGTTCAATCACCGACCCGGCCCTGACGTGCGTGCTGTCGCCGCAGCCGGCCGTCCTTCGCGGCATCGCGAGTAACGAGGTACTCCGCGGGCGGGGCTTCCTGGCCCGGTGGCTGTACGCGTTACCCGAAAGTCGCGTCGGCTTCCGAACGGTCGCCGCCCCCGCCGTCCCCTCCGCCGTCCGTGACCGATACGCCGAGCGGATGCGGGCCGTCTGGTCGATCGGGTACGACACGGACGCCGACGGGCGGGAAGTGGCGCATGTCATTCGGTTCGACGCGGAGGCCGAGGCCGCGTTCAGGGAGTTCGAGAGCTGGGTCGAGCCGCAACTCGCACCCGGCAATCGACTGGCATCGCTCGCGGGCTGGGGCAACAAACTCACCGGCGAGTGCGTTCGTTTGGCGGCTGGGATGCACGTCGCTGACGCGGTGGGAAGTGGCACCGATTGGCGCTCCCCCGTCGGCGTTGGTGTGGTCGGCCGGGCGGTCCGACTTTGCGGCGAGTACCTCATCCCCCACGCTCTTGCAGCATTCGCCCTAATGGGGGCCGATGCGACGTTGAACGGGGCCCGACGGATTTGGAAATGGATCACCGACGGAAAGCGGACACAGTTCGCGAAGCGGGACGCATTTAACGGCTTGAGGGCGTGGTTCTTCCCCGCCGCGTCGGCGTAACGATGCAGGTGTACACGCACCTCGGGCAGTCCGACCTCCGAGACAACATCGCTTCGCTGCCGCCTCCGCCGACTGGGAACCCGCCCGAACAGAGGGAAGTGAGCTGACGATCCCATCGCCCCGGCCAGGTGACCGGGGCGACTCATTTCTGGAGTGGTTGTGATTGCTCCCGGCTTGCACCTTCACCGTTCCCGCCCTGTCCGCTCCCGTCACGGGTCGCTTCCGCTTGCACCCGGCTTGCACCAACTCGGTTCACTCCGTGTCCGCTCCGGACACGGGGAAGGACATCCGACCACCGGCAAGGGACGTCTGGAGACACGAAAAAACCCCTTGGTTACCAAGGGGTTAGAGCATTTTCAGTTTCTTCCTGGCGAGCACCGGCCGTAGCCCGAGTGCTCGAA
>CAYUHJ010000331.1:0-5391 GCA_964444365.1 uncultured Alcaligenaceae bacterium
ATGTTTCGCCGGCAACTTGCTACTGCGCTCTCCCTCCTGCTGCTGATGCCGTCTGGCTTCTGCACCTGCGGGTCTGCGTGTGATGCGGTTCCGATTGAGTCGCAAGCCCGGTTTGTTGCCGAACCGACGGCCCGCCACGACCACTCAAGTGCTCCACCGCACGCCGAAGATCGTCACCTCCAGACGGGCCACCCGGAAGGGGGGGGCGATCATACTTGCCCCGCACCCGGCCACCACTGCCCGAGCCGTCCCGATTGCCCCGTCGTCTGTTGTGCGGCCCCTCCCGCCGCCCTCGCTCCTGACGGCCCGGCCCCGTCGGTCGAACTCCACATCTGGACGCCCCTTCACTGTCCGCTCCCGGCGAAAGCGATTCGCCTTCTCCCCTTCGTGCCCGAGCGGCATCCCGTTCCCCCTCTGTTCATCTCGCACTGCTCGCTTCTGATTTAGAAGTCCTCACGTCACACGGGTTGGTCAAGGCCGAACGGGCCGGCTTTTGCCGCGCCCGCTGCTGCTGACCGACCCCACACTCAAGCCACTTTGACCACCCGTCACCGCCCGCCTTGACGGCCCGAATCGTCCTCCGGTCGTGGCACCGCCACCACCCGGAACCCTACACTTGGCCCGCGGCCGACCGGCCGCGTGACTCCGGGTTGTCGCCCCAGCGACCCGGGTTGGACATCCGGGGCACGAGGACTTACCGATGAGAAGCACGATTCTGCTCGCCGCCTTCGCCGCGACGTTGCTCGGCGGCTCGGCGTTCGCCCAGCAAACCGCGAAGAACCCGCTCGACGCCGGGTTCGCCAAGTGGGACAAGAACAAGGACGGCTTCCTCGATGCCGAGGAACTCGCCAAGGCGTTCCGCGGCCCGGCCGCCAAGGTGATCGACCACAAGGCGGGAGGTCAGCAAGACGCCCACTCGGACCACCAGTTCCTGAAACTCTGGGACGCGGACAAGGACGGGAAGATCAGCCGGGCCGAGTTCGACAAGTACGAACAGAAGGTGATCGCCGATCTGCGGACGGCGGCCAACCGGCCGACCAACTACACCCCGAACCGGCGGGCGGGTTACCGCTCGCCGCAATCCCACCGCGGCTACACGGCCCGCGGGCGGGGGTACAGGACGAACAATCCCTACACGGCAATGCTCCGCTACCAGCAGCGGTCTCTGGCCCAGCAGCGGCAGTTCTATGCCGCACAGCGCCGTTACATGGCCTATTCAACGAATTCTCGTAACGGCTACCGCGGGGCGATGACGCACCGCGGGTACAACGGGCGGCGGTAACGCGGTGGCCGTTCATTCCCCGGCGGGATCGTTCCCGCCGGCTTTCCCTCCCGGAGACCTTTCATGAGATGCGTTGTTTGTGCGTCGCTGGTTCTCTTCGCAAGCGTCGGCTTCGGACGGGCGGCCGAGCGGCGGGGCGACGACGAGTTGAAGGGGCTGGTGGCCGACCTGAAGAAGCCGGACGCCGACGCCCGGCGGAAGGCGGCCCAAGCGATTTCCGACCTGTGTAAGGACGGGGACATCGACCCGGCCGGCGTCGTCCCCGATCTGGTCGCGGCCCTGAAAGACAAGGATGCCGTCGTACGCGGGGAGATCGCCGAGGCGCTCGGATTCATCGGTCCGGATGCCAAGGCGGCGATCCCGGGAATCCAGGAACTCCTCAATGACCCGATCCCGGAGGTGCGTGCGAAAGCCGCGTTCGCCCTCGGCGGGTTCGGGGACGCCGCCAAGGGCGCGGTGACCGACCTGGCCCCGCTGCTCAAGGACAAGGACGCGCCGGTGCGGGCTTCGGCGGCGGCCGGGCTGGGGGAGATCGGGCCGGCGGCGAAGGCGGCCGTCCCGGCCCTCGTTGCCGCGCTGAAGGACAAGGAACCCGAGGTACGTCTCAACGCCGCCGCCGCCATCGGTTCGATCGGCCCGGCCGCAAAAGTGGCGGAGAAGTCTCTGATCGCGCTGCTCAAGGACGCGGACGAGGGGGTTCGGGGGCAGGCGGCCGAGGCGCTCGGCAAGGTCGGGGCCGACCCGAAGCTGGCGGTACCGGCACTGGCCGCGGCCCTCGCCGACAAGCACCCGGGGGTCCGCGGGGACGCGGCGCACGCCCTTGCCAAATTCCAGGACGACGCCAAACCCGCCTTGCCCGCGCTGACGAAACTGTTGAAAGACTCCGACCACGGGGTTCGCGTCTACGCGGCCGACGCCGTCTACGAGGTCTCCGAAGACGCCAAGCTGGTGATGCCGGTGCTGCTCGACGGGCTCAAGAACGACGACCCGTTCGTCCGCGGGGACGCGGCCCACACGCTCGGCGAACTGGGGGCCAAGGCGAAGCCGGCGGTGCCGGCGATGAAGAAACTCCTCGCCGACGAGAACCACGGGGTCCGGGTCCATACTGCCGAGAGCCTGTTCAAGATCGACGCGAAACTCGGCCCGGAGTTGGTGCCGGTCCTGACCGACGGGCTGAAGAACGAGGACAAGGCGGTCCGGGCGGAGGCGGCCGAGGTGCTCGGCCGGATCGGGCCGGCGGCCAAGGCCGCGATCCCGGAACTCCAGGCGCTGGCCAAGGACCGGAACAAGGCGGTGCGGGCGGCCGCCGCCGAGGCGGTCAAACAGATTCATGGTAAGTGATATGACGTGGGCCGCGGCCGGTTGGTGCTCAAGGTCGTGCCGAACAGCCTGCGCGGGTTGCGTGGAATCTGTCACGTTGGAGGAGGCTGACGGCCGACGAAAGAGATTGATTCCAAGGATTGGGATCGTTGCGGGAACATAAGGGGTCGGTCACATGAAAATATCGAATCCGGTCAAGTGGGCGGCGTGTCTGGCGCTCGTCGTCGCGGCCGCCAGTGCCGGGTGTTCGTCGAGCCGGGGCTGCCGGACTGGCTGTTCGGCCGACGCTCGCGGTCGCACCGCCGTAGTCCCGGCACCCGCACCGGCTGCGGCTCCCAGTGTCGCATCGGCTCCGCAACCTGGACCGGCGGCCTTGCCGCCGACCACGGCCGCGGTCAAATACGGCGGGCAGAAGACCTGCCCGGTGATGGGTGACGTGCTGGGCGAGATGGGCGAACCGATCCCGGTGTCGGTCAAGGGCCAGGCCGTGTACGTGTGCTGCAAGGGGTGCGTGGCCAAGGTGCAGCGCGACCCGGACAAGTATCTCGCCGTCGTCGCCGCCGAGCGGGCCGGCAGGTAGCGGGCCGGCAGGTAGCGGCCCGGCGAACCCCGGTTAATTTCGCCGGGGCGGGCGGGTACACCTCGGACAGGTCTGGTGGGGGGGCGTCGTGCGGATCGCGGTGGCGATTTACCTGGTGTTCGCGACGGCGGTCGGCCCGTGGCCGTGCTGCTGCGCCATGCCTCGTTCCGCCTGCCGGATCGCCGGCCCCGAACGGAGCGGCTCGAATGGCCCGCCGTCCTGCTGCCACGCCGTCAAAACTCGCCCGGCGGAATCGCAGTCGCCTGGGGCGGCCCGGGTAATCGCGGGCGAACAGACTCACGATGGCCAGACGCCAGCGTCCTGCCCGTGCGGGATATCCGGGTGCGCGGCCAAGGCCCGGCCGGACCAGGCTCGGCCGACCACCTCCCATTCCGAAACGCCCGAGCCGACCGCCGCGGGCGGGGGGTTCGTAGGGTTACTTCCGACCGCCGCCATTGCCGCCACCACCGGCTGCCACCGGAAGCCGTGGTGCGTCGCCGACCGACTCAACGGGCATTGCGTCTTGCGCTGTTAGTCGTCTCGCCGCCGGACCGTCGCCCGGTCACTTTTCCCCGCCCCCAACGATCCTTCGTACCGCCCGCCCCTGTGGGTGATCGGGCCGGTTCCTCGCCCGCGGCCGGTCTCCCCGACACCGGGTTGTGGCGCTGACCGCATCATCCCGCACGCCGGAAGGAAGTGAAACGTGACGCCCCTCGAACGGTGGCCGTCGGCCACGGTGATCGCCTTGCTCGTCGGGTTGTGGCACGCGGTCGCCGCCCGTCCGCCCGGCCCGAAATCCGGGTCTGCCTCAAGCAACCATTCAGAGCTTTCGCTCCGGAAGTGGCCCCGCGTCCGGCGGGACACCCGGCGGGCGACGCCGACCCGGAGGACCGCATGACCGCGTTGCAACCGCGCCCTGCGACCGCGGGGCGTCTCACGGCCACCCGCCCACCATGCATACTCGTGGTCGATGACGACGACACCCTCCGCGCCGTCCTGGCGCGGGAACTCCGCCGGCGGGGGTTCGAAGTGCATTCGACCGGCTCGGGGGCCGAGGCGGTGGAACTGTATCGCCGTCTGGGAGGCCGGATCAATGTGGCTCTCTTGGACGTGAACATGCCGGGGATGACCGGACCGGACGTGCTCGCCGACCTCGGGAGGATCGACCCGTTCGTCCGGTGCTGTTTCATGACGGCCGACGTTCGTCCCGAAACCCGCTCGGCACTCCGGAAGGCCGGCGGGCGGGAAGTCCTCGCCAAGCCCTTCGCGTCCCTGGCCGAGGTGTGCGAGACGTTGAAGCGGCTCGCCGACGGACCGCACGATGACGGGCGGGAGACCGTCGGAGGGGAATACGCCGGTCTCGGCTCGGCACGACGACTTCATGACGAGGGGGATTGACATGGCCGGATGTTGCGGGTCGGACGAGCGGACGCGGGCGAGGAAGTTGCTCTGGCCGGCGGTCTGGCTGATGATCGGGGCCTTCGTGGTCGGGCTCTGGGTGTGGGAGCGGCAACCGTACCACCACCTCGCGGAGGTCGGTCCGCACGGTGGCCCGCTGGCCGACTGGGGCGACGGGGCCTTCCACATCGAGGTCGTCCCCGAAAGGGGCGCCGGGACGGTGACGGCTTACGTCCTCGACCGGTGGGCCAAAAAGCCCAAGCCGATCGACGCCGGGGCGCTCACGCTCACTCTCAAGACCGACCCCGAGACGGTAGTCCAGCTAAAACCGGCCCCGGACGCGGGTGACCCGGCGGGCCGGTCCTCCCGGTTCACCGGCCGCCACCCCGTGTTCAAGGCAGAAGCGAAGCTCGTTGGGACCGTTTCCGGGACGGCCGGGGGCAAGTCGTACTCCGGCGGCTTGAGTCAAAAGTGACCCGCCGCGCAATTTTGCGGGCGGTGCGTCGTTCCACTACCGGGCGAACGGGCTGGCGAGTCACTCACACGGACCGCGACCCGCCGCCCCACCACGAGGAGTTTCACATGCGAGCCATCATCCCGAGTTGCTTGGCGACCCTGGCGGCCGCGTTCACCGCCGGCGGGGCGTCGGCCCAGCACGGCGGGGGCCACAGCGTCCCGGTCTACTCCGGGAGCCACGCGCCGGCGTACTCCCCGCGGGTTCACTATCCCCCGCCGGCTCACTACTCGCACGGCGGCTACGTCGTCCAGCCGGGCGGCCTCGGCTTCGAGGTCCACGCCGGGCCGACCTACG
>CAYUHJ010000332.1:0-5362 GCA_964444365.1 uncultured Alcaligenaceae bacterium
CCCCCGGCCCCTCTCCCCCAAGGGGAGAGGGGAGAAAGAGGAATCACACTCCTCACCCGTTCGCGCGGATCGTGCCCGTCGCGGACGCCATTCCCAGCGTGGCCCCGACGGGGTCGCTCAGCCGCAGGTAGAACAGTTCGTCCGCCTCCGCGAGCGTGTCCGCGAGCACCGTCACCGTCACCGTCGCGGTCGTTTGCCCGGCCGCGAACGTCACGGTGCCGGACGTCGCGTTGTAGTCCGCACCCGCCGTCGCGGTGCCGTTTTCCGTGGCATACCGCACGGTCACCGGGGTCGTGCTCGCGGCCGACAGCGTCAGCGTGAACGCGACCTGCACCGACGCCGGACCCGACACGCCGCCGACCGTCGGCAACAGCCCGAACTGCGCCGGGGCCACCGCCGACACCTTCGCGGCGTTGACCGTCCGCCAGTCGTCGGCCAGGATGCCGCCGGTGTCGCCGCTGTTCGGGTTCCAGCTCCAGTACGTCCAGCTGACGCCCTGGTTCTGGCCGGTCGGGGCGGTCGCGCCCATGTAGTTGACGAGGGCGGAGAGCCACGCCCGGTCGCCGGCGGTTTCGTACTTCGTGCCGAACTCGCCGACCAGCACGGGGGCGATCCCCTGCTTGTACAGGTAGCCCCAGTTGGCGTCCCACACGGCGGGGAGGTTGTTCGGGTAGTTCGCCGCGGCGAACCACGGCTGGTTGTAGACCGTCGCGGGGTAGTCGTGCGGCGAATACACGAGCCGGCCGGGGACGGTCAGCCGCACGGGGTTGGCCCCGGCCGCGGACAGGTTGCCGCCCCACCAGTAGTTGCCGCTCGGCCCGCTCTCGACCCCTTCCACGACGATCAGCCAGTTCGGGTTCGCCGCCAGCACCGCGTTCCCGGCCCGCTCCGCCGCCAATCGCCAGTCGTTCGCCCCGCCGGTGCCCCACGTCGCCGGGCCGTGCGGCTCGTTGTGCAGGTCCGCGCCGATCACGGTGGGGTTGTTCGCGTACCGGGCCGCGAGCATCGTCCAGTCCGAAATCCAGCGGGCTTCCGAGTACTTGGACGTGTACCACAGCCCGGACGTCTCCGCCCCGGCCCCGGCGTCGGAGCGGTGGTGGTCGAGCATGATCCGCAGCCCGATCTGCCCCGCGTAGGCGACGATCTTGTCCATGATCTGGAGGCCGGACAGCCCTTGCAGGTCCGGGTTCTTGCCGAAGTCGATCCCGTTCGGCGTGCTGCCCGCGTCGAAGAGCTGGTTGGAGAACGGCAGGCGGATCGTGTTGAACCCCTGCTGCTTCATCTGGTCCATCATCTCCCGGTAGCCGCGGGTCCAGAGGCCGTGCGGGGCGTAGGTGGTGCTCTCCATGCCGAACCAGTTGACGCCGGAAATGCGGACCGGAATCCCGTTCGCGTCGACGATCTGATTGCCGCGGGTGGACAGCCACCCGGCCGCGGCCGCCGCCGGGGCCGGCTCGCTGACGCTGACGTTCGCGACGCCGATGCTCGGAAGTGGGGCGGGCGTCGGGGTGGTGCCGCCGACGGGGGTGCCGTTAAACGCGAAGTTCGTCGGCGTGACGGCGACGCCGCCGGCCTGGAAGCCGAAGCTCGCGGTCGCGCCGGGGGCGATCGTCGCGTTGTAGCCTGCATCGCGGACGGTGTACCGGGAGCCGGTGCGGTTCGCGACGGTGCCGTTCCAGGTGTTGCCGATGGTGAACCCGGCGTCGAACGCGAGGGTCCACCCGGAAACGGCGGTCGTCCCGGTGTTCTTGACCGTCACCGTCGCGGTGAACCCGCCCGTCCAGCTGCTGTCGACCTTGAACGTCACCTGGGAACCGGTGGTCGGCGTCGGCGTCGGGGTCGGTGCGGGCGAGGGAGTCGGGGTCGGGGTCGGGGCGGGCGTGGGGGTCGGGGCGGTGCCGCCTTCCCAGGAGAGGGTGTATCCGCTCGGGGTGGTCGTCTTGGAGCCGCCGGTGCCGAGGAACCCAATTTTGACGACCGCCCCGGCGGGCAGCGTCGTGTTGTAGTCCGCCGGGCCGAGGACGTACCGCGTGCCCGTCTTGCTGACGACTTTCGCGTCCCAGATCTGGCCGATGTCCCGGCCGAAGTCGAACGCCAGCCGCCAGTCCGTCACGGACGCGGGCTGGTCGTTCGTGAGGCGGATCTCGGCCTGGTAGCCGGTGCCCCAGTCGTTGGTGAGGGTGAACGCGGCGGCGGGCGTCGCGTCGAACCCCGCGGCGGGGACGATGCGGTCGTCGAGGGCGGTCACGAACAGGCGGGTCGGGGTGCGGGTCATCGGGGATTCTCCGGGGACGTGGGCGGCCGGTGCGAGCCGGCGGCACCCCTACCTTGCCCCGACGGGTGCCGGTCCTAACGGCACGGGCGATCTTTCCCCGAAAAAGAACCCGGCGAGCGGCGGGGCGTCAGCCCGCCGTGGCGGGTGTTGCGACTCCCACCAAACAGGAAGAGGACAGCCCGCCGTGACGGGTGTTGCGACGACCGCGGCGGGCTGACGCCCCGCCGCTCGCCGGGCGGTCACCGCTGTTCGGTCAGTTTGAAGTCCGACACGGACAGCACGAGGTTCCGCGAGTCCGCCGGGAGAATGGCGTCCGGGACGACGGTGCGGAACCGGACCGTGTGCCGGCCGGGGGGGATCGTCAGCACGCGGTCGTAGCTCGTGCCGAGGGGGTCGGTCGACACCGACACGACGTCCGACCACACGTCGCCGCCGAGGATGCGGACCTCGATCGGCTCCTTGTCGAGCGGCCGCAGCGTCAGCCGCACCCGGGCGCGGACGTCCTTGCCGGACCGGTTGACGATCACCATCTGGCTGTTCGCCCGGCCCCAGTGCGACCGCCACTCGTACCCGGCCGGCTCGTAGCTGACGAACCCGGCGAGCCACAGCACGACCAGCCCTTCCGTCTCGCGGCGGGTGAGTTCGTCGAACCGGGCGGGGCCGTAGTTCTGCCGCAGGTCGCCGCGGTAGGCGCGCAGGTCGAAGAACACGAGGCTGCCGTCCGGGTGCTCGACGCGGGCGGACCCGTGGCCGAGGACGGCGTCGATCTCCCCGAGCATCCGCTGGAACCGGGCCGGGTTCAGCCCGCGGCGGTCGATCAGCAGCCCGTCGAACCCCGCGACGGCGATGCGTTCCAGCAGCCGGGGGACGGGCTCGGTGCAGACGGACCGGACCCAGGTGTCGGTCTCGCGGCCCTTCATGCACCCGAAACTCCACCGCAGGTGCCGGGTGTGGACGTACCCGCGGACGTGCTCGTAGCTGTCCGTCCGGCCCCGGCTGCCGGTCTCCTCGTAGGGCGGGCTTTCGGGGTACTGCACGTACGGGTAGGTGAAGACCATGCCCCCGTCGGGCAGTAACTCCTCGACCTTCTGAAAGAATCCGCGGTCCGCGTCGAACCGCGCCGCGTGCTTCGCCCGGCCGTCGCGGACGGTCCCGGCCGGGTCGTCGCCGCGGAGGTCCGGGAACCACTGGTCGTTCGTCTGGTCCCAGAACCCGAACACCGTGAGGGCCAGGAACGCCGGGCCGTGCAGCCGCCGCACCTTCCCGGTGCGGGTGCGGAAGTACCGGTCGACGGCCCAGCACACCGCGAAGACGGCCAGGAACGCGAGGAAGATGCTGATCCGGTTCACGCACCGCACCTGCGGGGTGACGAGCAGGTTGAACACCGCCCCGAACCCGCCGATCGTGCCGAGCAGCGTGCCGAACGCGGTCAGCGCCGCCAGCGGGCCGACCGGCCACGGCCGCCGCACCGGCAGCACCACCACCGCCAGCAAGCCCACGAACCCGACCGCCCCGACCAGCCCGAGCGAGTCCCACTCGTTCTCGTTCTGGAGCGGCCGGATCAGCGGCGAGTTGTACTCCGAGCGAATCGCCGCGAACGGTAAAAAGTTGTGCCCGGTCACCGGCAGCACGAGGTGGGCGATCTTCATCCCGTAGATTTCGGCCTCCTCCGAGAACCGCGCGGTCGGCGTCGAATTCCGCCCGTACTCCACCTGGTACAGGATCGCCGGCAGGTGGTTCGCCACGCCGACGGCCACGACTGCCGCCGTGACCGCCGCCGCCGACGCCATCGCCCGCCACGTCTTCGCCGCGACCCACCCGTACACGCCCGCGAAGCCGAGGAACGCGCAGGTGAAGAAGGCGTAGTACGCCCCCGCCGACCCCGTCGCCGCCGCGATCGCGACCGCCGCCAGCGTGTCCGCCGACCACGGGGCGAAGCGGTACGCCCCCTCGGAATCCCGGCGGAACAGCGGCAACCGCCCCTGGCACAGCCACAAGACGAGCATCATCGAGAACGGGATCACGAAGTACGCCGCCAGGAAGTAGTGCAGTTCCCCGCGCAGGTAGTGGTACGGCTGGAAGGCGTACAGCACGCCGCCGCACCCCGCCGCCGGCAGGGACAGCCCGAACCGCCGGAGGACGAACATCGTCGTCAGCGTCGTGAGCGGGTACGTCAGGACGTGGAACAGGTTGAACACGACGACCGGGTCCGCGAACGCGCACCCGAGTAGCCAGATGATCGCGAAGTGCAGGTGGTCGACGACCGGGAAGTCGTGCAGTTCCTGGATGCCCGGTGCCCCGAGCCGTTCGTTCCGCCAGTGGCTGCCGCGTTCGACGGTGGCCTTCACATAGGGCAGGATCAGCAGCCCGTCGTACTCGTAGCTGAACGGCGAGTGGAAGTCCGCGTCGTAGAGCCGCTGCCCGACGACGAGCAAAAACACCGTCACCAGCGTGGCGAACAGGTACGCCGCCGCGACGCCCCGCAGCGGGACGGGGGCTTCGGGCGGCAGTCCGGTGTCGTCGGGCGGGACGGGCGTGCCCATGGTCGACCGCAACCTCTTCGTTCCGGGCCGTCTCGGGGGTACGATACCCGGCGTCTCCCCTTCCAAGTTAGGCGACCCACCGTATGCCGGCACCCCCCACCGACCCCCGCCCCGCCCTCGTCATCGGCTGCGGCTACCTCGGACTCCGCGTCGCGAAGGCGTGGCTCGCGTCCGGCCGCCGGGTCTGCGCCCTGACCCGCGGCCGCAGTGCGGAACTGACCGCCGCGGGCATCGAGCCGGTCATCGGCGACGTGTGCGACCCCGATTCGCTCCGCAACTTACCCGCGGCGTCGACGGTGCTGTACGCCGTCGGCCTCGACCGCCGCGCGGGCCGGCCGATGCGCGAAGTGTACGTCGACGGGCTGGCGAACGTGGTGGCGGCGTTGACTTCTTCCCCCCAACCCCCTCCCCGAAGCGGAGAGGGGGGTTTACTCCCTCCCCCTGGGAGGGGGGAGGGTGGGGGTGGGGGTCGCTTCAGTGGGGAAGTCTCCACCCCCCACCCTAACCCTCCCCCCCAAGGGGGGAGGGGACCCGAGCCCTCCCC
>CAYUHJ010000333.1:0-5348 GCA_964444365.1 uncultured Alcaligenaceae bacterium
ACACCAGCCCGAAGCGCAAGCGAGGGACCGTTCTACTTCCGCAGCTCCCCGGTGAGCAGCGCCCACCGGGCCTTCAAGTGTTGCCGCAACACCTCGTCGGCGGCGACCCCGGCGGGGCCGCGGTCGCCCAGGCTGTACCCGTGCAAGGTGAATGCCGCGGACACGGTCGTCGCCCCGGTGTCGTCGGTCCCCTTGCCCTTGAACGAGACGGTGTCGCCGTCCTGCTTCACGAGGTCGACGGCCACGTCCATCTTGCGGCCGGGCTGCATGAAGGAGCCGTACTTCACGTTCTTCGCTTCGCGCAGCACGATCACGGTGTGCTGGTAGCCGGACCCGCTCCGCCACAACCACGCCCCGGCTTCGACCAGGGCGTGCAACATGAGGACGCCGGGCATCACCGGGAACCGCGGGAAGTGGTCCGCGAGGTACTCCTCCCCGAGGGTCAGGTACTTGCACCCCCGCAGGAACTTCCCCGGCTGGTGGGCGTCGATCCGGTCAATCAGGTTGAACCGCATCCCGACGTCCCCGCCCCGTTCCCGTGTCGCTGCCGTTGGGCACCGTGGAAGGTGTCCAATCTACGGCGTGGCCTCAGTTCCGGCAACGGCACCCGGCTCGGGGTGCCTGCCCTTCCCACTTTACTGAGTCTACACCGTGCCGCAAACCCGCGCCGGCCCGGCGGGTCGGGAAATCGGCCGGACCCGCCGGTACGCACGGTCCACCCCGCGCCGCCGGAAGTCCGGCCCGTTGGGGCACCTGCCCGAGCGGCTTGAAGCGAGCACGTCCGACGCGGATGAACCCGGAGGCATGGATCGAACCGCCCCGGCCCCCGATTGACCCCCACGGATTTTTCCGCCTTGCCAGCCGGCCGCGCCCTGATAAAGTCTCTGAATCTGTAAGAGCGTAACGGACAGACATCGTTGGCAGGAGTGTGGTACGGCGGAGGACCGACAGAGGGAAAGGGACGATGGCGATCACGAAGGACCGGAAGACCGACCTGATTAACCAGTTCAAACGGGGCGACGCCGACACCGGCTCCCCGGAAGTGCAGATCGCGCTGCTCACGGATCGGATCACGTATCTGACCACGCACATGCGCGAGCACAAGAAGGACTTCTCCAGCCGCCGCGGGCTGTTGAAGCTGGTTAGCCAGCGGTCGGACCTGCTCAAGTACCTCCGGCAAACGGACCGGACCCGGTACCTGGCGGTCATCGGCAAGCTCGGCCTGCGGAAGTAGCCCGCGCCGGCACACGATCTGACACTCGGCGCTCGCCCCCGGCCAACCGGCGAGCGCCGGCCATTGCTCCAAACCACTCGCTTCGTACTCGATCGGCCGACCCCAGACCCGGGGCGGTCGTCCCGAACCCGTCTGGTCGGCCTCCGCCGTACCCCGCCCCTGCCGCAACCTCGCTTTGCGAAAGGGATTCCCCCGTGGCGGTGACCCGCGTCGAACGCCGTATCGGCAACCAGACTCTCGTCCTCGAAACCGGTAAACTCGCGAAACAGGCTCACGGAGCCGTCACCGTCCAGCTCGGTGACACGCTGCTCCTCGCCGCCGCGGTCCAGGGGAACACGATCCCCGGCCGCGACTTCTTCCCCCTCCAGGTGGAGTACCGCGAACGGACCTACGCCGCGGGCAAGTTCCCCGGCGGGTTCATCAAGCGCGAGACCCGCCCCAGCACGAAGGAAACCCTCACCTCCCGCCTGATCGACCGCCCCATCCGCCCGCTGTTCCCCGCCGGGTTCGTCAACGAAGTCCAGATCCACGCCACGGTCATGTCCGCCGACAAGGACAACGACCCGGACGTCCTCGGCATCGTCGGCGCGAGCGCGGCCCTGCACGTCTCGCCGATCCCGTTCCTGAAGCCGGTCGCCGGCGTCCGCGTCGGCCGCGTCCGGGGCGAACTCGTCGTCAACCCGACGCACACGGACATGGAGGAAAGCGACCTCGACCTGATCGTCGCCGCCACCCGCGACGCGATCTGCATGATCGAAGGCTTCGCCCGCGAACTCCCGGAAGACGTCGTCTCCGCGGCGGTGGACTTCGCGCAGAAGCAGTGCGTCCTCATCATCGAGGCGATCGAGGAACTCCGCGAGAAGGCGGGCCTCGGCGCGAAGCAACTGCCCGAACCCCCGGCCGCCGACCCGCTCGTCGACGAGCTCCACCAGAAGTACGGTGAGGAGTTCAAGAAGCGCTACCTGACGGAAGGCAAGCTCGCCCGATACGCGGCACTCGACGAACTGAAGCAGCAGGTGAAGAAGGCCTACGTCCCCGAGGGGGAAGAGCCGACGATCCCGGAATCGCAGGTGTCCGCGGCGTTCTCCGCACTCCGGGAGCGGATCTTCCAGGAAATCACGATGACGGGCACCCGGATCGACGGCCGCCCGCTCGACCTGGTCCGCCCCGTGTCGTGCGAAGTCGGCACCCTGCCCCGCACCCACGGCTCCGCCGTCTTCCAGCGCGGCGAGACGCAAGCCCTCGTCATCGCCACGCTCGGCACCGTGCAGGACGAGCAAAAGGTCGACGGGCTGCAGGAAGAAATCTCGAAGAAGTTCATGCTCGACTACAACTTCCCGCCGTACTCGGTCGGGGAGTGCAAGCCGATCCGCGCCCCCGGCCGCCGGGAAATCGGCCACGGGATGCTCGCGGAACGTAGCCTGAAGGCGGTCATCCCGCCGCCGAACAAGTTCCCGTACACGATCCGCCTCGTCTCGGAAATTCTCGAGTCGAACGGGTCCAGCTCGATGGCGAGCGTGTGCGGCGGCACCCTGGCCCTCATGGACGCCGGCGTGCCGATCAAGCAGCCGGTCGCCGGCGTCAGCATCGGCCTCGTCATGAAGGACGGCAAGCACGTCCTGCTCACGGACATCCAGGGGGACGAGGACCACTACGGCGACATGGACTTCAAGGTCGCCGGCACCCAAAAGGGCGTCACCGGCATCCAGCTGGACATCAAGCTCGACGGCGTCCCGATCCCGATCCTGACGGAAGCGCTCGAGCAGGCGAAGAAGGCCCGCGTCGACATCCTCCGCAAGATGCTGTCCGCCCTGCGGGCCCCGCGGGCCGAGATCAGCAAGACCGCCCCGCGGCTGTTCCAGGTGAAGATCAACCCGGAAAAGATCGGCCTGCTCATCGGGCCGGGCGGCAAGACGATCCGCGCCATCCAGGAGGAAACCGGCGCGAAGCTCGACGTGAACGACGACGGCACCGTGACGATCGCCCACTCCGACGCCGCCGGCGCGGAAGCCGCGAAGGCCAAGGTCGAGGCCCTGTGCGCCGAGATCAAGGTCGGCACCGTCTACACCGGGAAGGTCACGAGCATCAAGGAGTTCGGGGCGTTCATCGAGATCAGCCCCGGCCGCGACGGCCTCTGCCACATCTCCGAACTCGACAACGGGTACGTCGGCCGGGTCGACGACGTGGTGAAGGTCGGCGACCGGATCGAGGTCAAGGTCATCGCGATCGACGACCAGGACCGGGTGAAGCTGAGCCGCAAGGCGCTGCTCCCGCCGAAGGAAGGCGACGACGCCGGCGGCCCCCCACCCGACCGCGAACCCCGCGGTGATCGGGGCGGCGACCGTGGGGGAGACCGCGGCGGCCGCGGCCGAGGCGGCCCCCGCCGCGACCGGGACTGAGCGACGCTCGAACGACCCCGAGAGCCGCGAACGCGAGTGAGCGGCTGACTTCCTCGGTGGGGTGACTCTCACTCCTCACAGGAAGTCAGCCGCTCACTTCCTTCCGTTCGCGGCTCTTGAACAACTCATACCTGGCGGGATGTCAGCCGCGCCCGTTCGCGGCTCTTCCCGCCGTCACACCACCGCCCCGCCGTTGGCGGCCATCCACGCGAGGCGGGCGCGGTCGAGTTTCCCCTCGTAGGTCTGCGGCCACTCGGTCACGACCGCGAACCCGATGGGGATTGACGTGGGTTCCAACTTGTCCGCGAGCCACGCCTTCAGGGCGGCGTCCGCCGGGCGGCCCGCGCCGGGGCGGAGGAGTAGGAACGCGAACGGGGCCTGCCCGCAGGTCGGGTCCGGGACCGGGACGACGACCGCCCGGGCCACCGCCGGGTGCTCCGCGAGGGCGGCTTCGACCATTGGCGGGGCGACCTTGCGGCCCCCGCGGCAGATCATGTCCTTGCACCGGCCGGCGAACCAGAGGAACCCGTCGGCGTCGCGGCGGGCCAGGTCCCCGGTGTGCAGCCACCCGTCGCGGATGACCCGGAACGTCTCGGCCGTGTCGTTCCAGTACCCGACCATGACCTCGGCCGTCTTGAGGAGCATTTCCCCGACCTCGCCGGGCGGCACGTCGTGGCCGGCCGCGTCCACGATCCGGACGGCGACCCCCTTCATTTCCCGGCCGATCGACCCGACCCGGACCGGGCCGCGGGTCGGGTTGATCGCGTAGAACCCGGCCTCGGTCATGCCGCACATCTCGATCAGGTTCTTCCCCGTGGCCGCCTGGAACTTCGCCTGAAGCGGGCCGGGGACCGAGTCCCCGCCGGCGACCCACAGCCGGAGGTGGGTGTGGTCCGCGGCGGCGGCGGCGGGGTCGGCGAGCACCTCCGCCGCCACCGCCGGGATCGTGACGACGAACGTCTTCGGCGGGCCGGCCGCGTACCCCGTCCAGAAGTTCTTCGCCATCCCGTCGTGCAGCACGACCCGCCCGCCGACGTTCAGGACGGCGATCACCTGCGCGAGCAGTGCGAGCGGCCGGGAGATCATGTGCGCCACGAACGACACGTCGGCCGCGGTCAGCCCGACCTCCTCGGCGAAGACCGCGGCCCGGCGGGCCATGCGGTCCTGCGTGTGGACGACCGCCTTGGGCCGGCTCGTCGTCCCGGACGTGTACACGATCAGCGCGAGGTGGTCGACCTTCGGGTCCGGCGGGTCGGGCACGTCGCCGGGGCCGGCCTCGACGATCTCCCACGGCAGCACCCCCCGCGGCGGGTCCGGGTCGCCGACGGTGACGGTCACGTCCGGGCGGATCTCCTCGTGCCCGTCGAACACGGTGGCCAGCAGCGGGGTCCGGGCGACAATCCCCCGCGCCCCGCTGGTCCGGACGGCGTACCGGACGTGCGCCGGGATCGACCACGGGGCCATCGGCACGGTGACCAGCCCGGCCCGGTAGCAGCCGAGCAGCAGCGTGAGGTGCTCGATCGTGTTCCCGAGCACGGTGACGACGCGGTCGGCCGGCGCGAGCCCCTGGAACCGCAGCCCGGCGGCGACCCGGTCGACGCGGTCGTCGAGCTCGGCGTAGGTGTAGTCCCGGCCGCCGACCGCGACCGCCACCCGGCCCGGATGCCGGGCCGCCCCCTCCCGCACGGTTCGCCACAACGACATGGGGGCAGGAC
>CAYUHJ010000334.1:0-5339 GCA_964444365.1 uncultured Alcaligenaceae bacterium
CTCAAGTTCCAGGAATTCGATGATGTCTCACTCCTGGCCGCGTGAAGTATAGCCGAACAAGTGCCCTCATTCGCCCCAACTCCATCCCTCAATGTCGCGGATGAAACCGCTTCAATGGAGTCAGTGCCCGAACTCGTAGTGACTCGCATCCGACCCTCCGGAGGCTGGCGGGCCATCGACCTCGGCGAAGTCTGGCGATACCGCGAACTGCTGTTCTTCCTCACGCTCCGCGACATCAAGCTCCGCTACAAGCAGACCGCCCTGGGCGTCGCCTGGGCGGTCCTGCAACCGCTCGCCACGATGGCCGTGTTCGCCGTCTTCTTCGGCAAGCTCGCCAAGATGCCGTCCGACGGCCGGCCGTACGCCCTGTTTGTTCTCGCCGCGCTGCTCCCCTGGCAGCTTTTCGCCTACGCCTTGACGCAGTCGAGCAACAGCCTCGTGAACGAACGCGGGCTGATCTCGAAGGTGTACTTCCCCCGACTGATCGTGCCGCTGTCGTCCGTCCTCTCCGGGCTCGCCGACTTCGCCGTGACCCTCGGCCTGATGTTCGCCGCGATGCTCTGGTTCGGACTCGTGCCGGGATGGGAACTCGTCACGCTGCCGCTGTTCACCGCCTTCGCCGTGGCGTCCGCCCTTGCCGTGGGGTTGTGGCTGTCCGCACTGAACGTCCAGTACCGCGACGTCCGGTACACGATCCCGTTCCTGACCCAGTTCTGGATGTTCGTCACCCCCGTCGCGTACCCGGCGAGCATCGTGCCCGAGGAATACCGCCTGCTCTACGGCCTGAACCCGATGGCCGGCGTCGTGGAAGGCTTCCGGTGGGCGCTGCTGGGAACCGACGCCCCGGACTGGGGCTTGATGGGCGTCTCCGTCGCGGCCGTGGCGGTCTTGTTTGTTGGCGGGTTGCTCTACTTCCGGCGGCTCGAACGCACCTTTGCGGACATTGTTTAACGCGACATGAGTGACATCGCGGTTTCCGTTCGCGGGCTCGGCAAGCGGTACCACCTCGGGGCGGCCCGCGAGCGGTACAGCACCCTCCGCGACTCGATCCACAAGTTCACGTCCGCCCCGTTACGGCGACTGCTCCGCCGGGCGACGGCGGCCGAGAAGAGCCCGCCGTTCTGGGCGTTGAAGGACGTCACCTTCGACGTGAAGCGCGGCGAGGTCGTCGGCATCATCGGCCGCAACGGGGCGGGCAAGAGCACGCTGCTCAAGATTCTCTCCCGCATCACCGAGCCGACCGAGGGGGAGGCCGACATCCACGGCCGCGTCGGCAGCCTGCTCGAAGTCGGCACCGGGTTCCACCCCGAGCTGACCGGCCGGGAGAACGTCTACCTCAACGGCGCGATCCTCGGCATGCGGCGGGCCGAGATCGCCCGCAAGTTCGACGAGATCGTCGCCTTCGCGGAGGTGGAAAAGTTCATCGACACCCCGGTCAAGCACTACAGCAGCGGCATGTACATGCGACTCGCCTTCGCCGTCGCCGCCCACCTGGAACCCGAGGTGCTGATCGTCGACGAGGTGCTCGCCGTCGGCGACGCGCAGTTCCAGAAGAAGTGCCTCGGCAAGATGGGCGACGTTGCGAGGGGCGGGCGGACGGTGCTGTTCGTGTCGCACAATATGGCGGCGGTTCAGGCTCTTTGCTCGACTGCCGTCTGGCTGAGGGCGGGGTGCGTCGAACAGCTCGGGCTCTCGTCCGAGTTGGTGCCACGATACCTCTCGTCGACGAGTAGCTTCCGTGACGAGGAATTCAACCCAACGACTCTGGCTGCCGGTCTCGTTTTATCCGACCTGCGGCTGACTCCATCCCTCGTTCCGGCCAACCAGCCGGCCGTCGTCCGGGTGGAGTTGGAATCGGACGGCCCCGTCACCGTCGATCACCTCTGCGTGCTGGTGTACTCCCTCGGCGGCGTTCGGGTGGCGGTCATCGACCTGCGGTCGCCCGACGGAACCTACGGCCGCCGAGCGGCCGGGCGGATCGCGGTCGAGGCCGCAATACCCGCGGTGTCCCTCGTGGAAGGCGAGTACGTTCTGGGGCTGTATGTAGTCGCGGGGGCGGCACACGGGGACTTCTACGACCTGGCGAAATTCGAGGTGGCCGCCGTCCCGGACCTGGAGCGCGTGACCCCGTATGCCGCCGTGAACCGCGGCTTCGTCGAACTCCGACCCGGCATTCCCCAGGTGACTTGTTGAGCCGCCCCGAACCGATCTGGAAGCGGATCCGCCTCGCGGAAAACACGTTCATCGGCTGGTTCCTCGCCCGCTACCTGGCCGCCCCGGACCACCCGGCCAAACTGCGAATCTGGCGGTGGCTGTATGCCCTCGCCGGTCGGCCGGAGGTACTGGTTCGGTACGCCGGCACGGCCCGGATGAGGCTGAATCTGGAAGACTGCGTCCAGGAACGGATCGTGACCCACGGCTTTTACGAGCCCGAGGTGTGGGAGACGCTGGCCGGGTACGCGACGGGTGACGAAGTCGTCTGGGACATCGGCGCGCACGTCGGCGGCGTCGCCATCCGGGCCGCCCTCGACCCGCGGGTGCGAGCAGTCCACTGCTTCGAGCCCAACCCGCACACGGCCGCCCGGCTTCGAGCGAATCTGGCCTTGAACCCGGATTTGCCGATCACCCTCCATCAAGTGGCGTTGGGTGACCGCACGGAAACGCGGACCCTCTACTTCGGCCCGCCGGGCAACATCGGCCAGACGAGCCTCGTCGTACGACCGACCGCCGAGGGCACCCCGGTGGAGTGCGTCACCGCGGACGGCTGGATCGCGGCCGGCAAGGCGGACCCGCCGACGGTGGTGAAAGTCGACGTGGAGGGGTTCGAGGCCAGCGTATTCGCGGGGGCGTCTGCGGCGCTCAAGTCGGGGCGGGTCAAGGCGGTGGTGTTTGAGAGCGCGGCCGAGTCGGACGGCCGAATCGGCTCCAAACTTCTCGTAGAGCAACTGGCCGGGCATGGATATCAGACCCGCCACCTTAAGCGGCCTGCCGGGAGTGTAGAAGAGAACGAGAACTATCACGCGGCGCGAGAGAGATGAGTCTAACCGAGTGTCGACCGACGCGACTTCTCGTCGCTACTTCGCATCGCGGAATCGTTGGAGGAGTTGAAACTTATCTTCGTGACCTGCTTCCGGTTTTACAAGGACATGGCTTCGAGATTGCCATTGTATACGATTTCGATCAACCTGGTGCAAAAATTGATGAACGCTCTCCTGCTAATCCTGTGTGGAAATTGGGCGAGATCGGGACATTAGCGCGGATATCGCGATGGAAGCCAGATGTTTGTTTTCTAAACGGACTCTCCGATCCTGCGGACGAACTTAAACTTTCCGATCGCTTCCCGACCGTCTACTTTTCGCACGCCCAGCAGGGCATATGTATTAGTGGGACCAAGCTTCATACTTGGCCGTGGATGAAAGCATGCAATCGCAAGTTCGGCACGGGATGTCTGGTGGCTTTTTTTCCATGTCGCTGCGGCGGAAGAAACCCCATCCGAATGTGGACAAGCTACCAAGCCCAACGCCAACGGCTAGCGGCATTTCCTCGCTACAAACGAATAATCGTTGCTAGCGAATTTATGTACAAACAGTATATCTCGTTGGGTGTCCCACCCAACTTGCTCGAACTTGTCCCACTTTATCCGACTGATGTAACTCGGTCAGTCACACCACCCGCTCCGCGAAAACAATCACACGAGGTGGTCGCGCTTTCAAGGCTGGTTCCACTGAAAGGTGTTCATCTCCTACTGGATGCGATTGCCGAAGCGAACACGAAATTGTCTCGTCCGTTGAATTGTACAGTACTTGGCGATGGCCCCCAGCGCTCCTTGCTTGTCGAACAAGCAAGAAATCTCCGCATTGATGTCAGTTTTCGAGGCTGGGTCAATTCATCAGAAAGAAATGAAATTCTAGCTCGTGCAGATCTATTAGGTTTTCCAAGTCTCGTTCCAGAAACATTCGGACTGGCGGGAGTTGAAGCCGCGGCTCTGGGACTTCCGGCCGTCGCATTCTACCGTGGGGGAGCCAAAGACTGGCTGATTCCAGGGGTAAGCGGTGAAGCCGCATCAGAAAATCACTTGAACTCTTCGGAACTTTCAGCAGCGATCGTTCGTGCGATGAATTCATATGATCATTGGCAAAATCTGAGAATCGGTGCCTGGCAAACTGCGGGTCGCTTTACAAGGACAGGCCACATCAACAAGCTGACGACTTTATTCAAATCGGTTGCTGGCAGGCTATTGGACGCAGAAAGTGCATGACACTCCACCTCGTCACCCCCGAGTATCCGCCGAAGATCGGCGGGGTCGCGGATTACACCCGGCAGATCGCGGTCGGGCTCGCGGGGAGGGGGGATGAGGTTCACGTCTGGACGGCGACGGCGGGCGGGGGGCGGCCGAGCGATCCGGGGGTGACGGTTCACGATGCCTTCGGCCGGTTTCGCGTCGGCGACCTGTGGGCCGCCGACCGGGAACTCGACCGGTTCCCGCGGCCGCGGCGGATCGTCGTGCAGTACGCGCCGCACGGGTACCGGTGGCAGGCGATGAACCTCGGGTTCGCGGCGTGGGTCGCCAGCCGGGCGGCGCGGGGGGACCGGGTCGACGTCATGTTTCACGAGGCGTTTCAGGGGTTCGCGGGGCGGCCGCGGCACTACCTGATGGCGGCCGCCCAGCGGGTCATGGCCGCCCTCCTGCTCCGGGCCGCGGACCGGGTGTGGGTGTCGACGCCGACCTGGGCGGACGCGCTGCGGCCGTACGCCCCCCGGCGGAAGGCGATCGAGTGGCTGCCGATCCCGAGCAACGTCCCGAGCCGGCCGCCGGACCCGGACGTGGTCCCGGACTTCACCGTCGGGCACTTCGGCACCTACGGCCCGCAAACGGCCCCCCTGCTCGGCCCGGTGCTGGCCGGCATCCTGACGGCCCTCCCCGACGCGACCGTCCGGCTGATCGGGGCGAACGGCGACCGGTACCTGAAGGAGTTTGCCGCCGCGCACCCGCCGCTGGCGGACCGGGTGTCCGCGACAGGTGCGATCCCGCTCGAAGGCGTGCGGGAGGAACTCCACCGGTGCGCGGTGATGGTCCAGCCGGTGGTGAACGGCGTGACGGTGCGGAGTGGATCATTAATGGCATGTCTCGCTAACGGCCGGCCGGTGGTAGCGACGACAGGGGTGTTGACGCACCCGCTGCTGGCCGCCGGCACGCATCTGGTCCGCGAAGAGCCGGCGGAAGTAGCGAGGGCGGTAAAAAAAGCTGTGGCGAATGCGGACGGGCTGGGCACCGCAGGCCTGAAACTGTACGGAGAGGTGTTCGAGGTGCGACGGACGTTGGCGGCCTTGGGGGGGGG
>CAYUHJ010000335.1:0-5254 GCA_964444365.1 uncultured Alcaligenaceae bacterium
GTGGAGACTTCACCACTGAAGCGACCCCCACCCCCACCCTCCCCCCTCCCAGGGGGAGGGAGAAAAAGCCCCTCTCCGCTTCGGGGAGGGGGTTGGGGGGAGGGGTTGAACCCCGAAACGAACTCCGTCTGGGAAAGGAACCAGAAGAGAGCGCTGGCCGAGCGCCATAACTTATCTCCTGACGCCCCCGCCTTCCGTAGGAGAACGCGACGTGTTGAGCACCCCCGTCGGCCGGCTGCGGCTGGTCGGTCTCGTCGAAGGGATGTCGTTTCTGCTGCTGCTGTTCGTCGCGATGCCGTTGAAATACTGGGCGAACATTCCGGAACCGGTCACGATCGTCGGGTCGGCGCACGGCGGGCTGTGGGTGCTGTACCTCCTCGTCCTCGCCGACACGACCTACCGGGTCCGCTGGAACTGGACGTGGGTGCTCGGCGGGTTCGTCGCATCGGTGTTGCCGTGGGGCCCGTTCGTGTTCGACCGCCGGCTCGTCCGGTTCGAGCGGCAGGAATCCGGGGGCGAGGCGTGAGCGAACTCGCGATTCTCTACGAAGACCCGCACCTGATCGCGGTGAACAAGCCCGCCCCGCTCCTGACGCAGGCCCCGGAGGGGGTTCCGTCGCTGGAATCGCTGGTGAAGGCGTACATCAAGGCGAAGTACGCGAAACCCGCCGGCGTCTACCTCGGCGTCCCGCACCGGCTCGACCGGCCCGTTTCCGGGGTCATCGTGTTCGCCCGCAACACGAAGGCCGCCCAGCGGGTCCACGCGCAGTTCCACGAGCGGCTCGTCCGCAAGGTGTACTGGGCACTCGTGGAAGGCACCGTGACCCCGGATTCGGGCGTGTGGGAGGACTGGCTCCGCAAAATTCCGGATGAATCCCGGACGGTGCGGGCTGAGCCGAACGAGCCGGGGGCGAAGCAGGCGACGCTGGAATTTCGGGTGTTGAAGGAAGAAAGGCAACCCCTCCCCCGGCCCCTCCCCGAAGCGGAGAGGGGAGGAAACCTTTCCGGCTCCCCCTCTCCGCTTTGGAGGGAGGGGTTGGCGGGAACCCTCCTCGAACTCGCCCCCCTCACCGGGCGGATGCACCAGCTTCGCGCCCAGACCGCGCTCCGCGGTCACCCCGTGCTCGGCGATTCCGCCTACGGCAGCGCCCGCGACTTCGGCCCGCCCGCCGAGTTGCCGCGCGACCGGGTGATCGCGCTGCACGCCCGGCGGCTGACCATCACGCACCCGTTCACGAAGCAGGAAATGACGTTCGAGGCCCCGCTGCCCGCCTATTGGTCGTGCGGGCCGAGTGAAGCGACCCCCGCCGTCACACCAGCCCGAAGCGCAAGCGAGGGGTGACGGCGTCCCTCGCTTGCGCTTCGGGCTGGCGGGTGTTGTGGGTGACGGCGTCCGGCGGGTCTCGTCGCAAGGTCTCCCGCGCGGCTAACCCTCACACACGGAAGTGCGACAGCTCCCCGTTCAGCCGCTCGATCGACTCCCGGAGCTGGGCCGTCGCCGCGTTGAACTCGACCAGGGACGCAGCCGTTCGGTGGATGTCGGCGGTCATGGTCCCCATCGCCTCGTTGATCTGCCCGGCCCCGGCCTGCTGGTCGCGCATCCCCTCGTTCACCTGCCGGAACCGGTCGCTGAGCCCGGACACTTCCGTGATGATCTGCCCCGTCTGGCCGTTGATCTCGCCGACGCGGGTGACGCTCGTCCGCACCTCGTCGGAGAACTTGTCCATTTGCATGACGCCCGCCGCCACCGCCTCCTGCATGAGCCGGACGATGTTCTCGATGTCCAGCGTGGCGACCGCGGTCTGGTCCGCGAGCCGGCGGATTTCGCGGGCGACGACCAGAAACCCGCGGCCGAACTCGCCGGCTTTCTCGGCCTCGATCGCGGCGTTGATCGAGAGCAGGTTCGTCTGGTCCGCGACCTTGGTGATCGTCGTCACGACCATGTTGATGCTGTCGGCCTTCTCGCGGATCGTGGTCAATTTCCCGGAAATGGACGCGGTCGCGTCGACGAGGTGGTGCATCGTCCGTTCCATCGCGGCGAGCCGGTCGCGGCCGGACACGGCGAGGGACGCGGCCTGGTTCGCGCGGTCGTTGACCTCGCCCATCGTGCCGGACAGTTCCTTCCCCGCGGCGGTGATCTCCCGCACCGCGGCGGCCACCTGGGTCGTGGCGGCGCTCAGCCCGGATACGGTCGCCTCCTGTTGCCGGGCGGTGGCCGCGATTTGCGACGCGGCGGACAGCACGCTCAGGCAGGACTCGCGGACCTTGTCCACGACCCCGCGGGTCTTCGCCACCATGCCGTTGACGACGAGGACCCCGGCCCCGGTGACGACGACGACGACGCCCGCGCCGACGGCCAGCATCACCTGCGTCCAGAACCGGGTCGCCTGCTCGGCGGCGGCTTCCTCGGCCAGGAACGCGCGCTCGGCCGCCGCCACGACTCGGTCCCCGACCTCGGCGTGCCGGTTGAACGCCGGCTTCACCCGCTGGCTCAGCACCCGGCTGGTGGCCGGCTGGTCCCCCTTCCCGACCAGCGGCAGGTACTCCTCGCGGACGACGCGGAAGAACTCGTTCGTGACCGGGACCATCTCGCTGACGAACAGCCGCTTCGTCTCGCCGTCCGGCAGCGCCGCGAGGCGGGCGGCCGAGTCCTGGTGGAACGTCGACTCGAAGTCCCGGAACTTGCCGGTCAACCGGCGGATCTCGTCGGGGTTGGTTTCCGTCTCCATTTCCTGGCAGAAGAGGTAGCCGCCGCGGGCGTACAGCGTCGCCGGCGAGACGTTCGCCTTGAAGTCGCGGGTGGCGTTCAGCCGCTCCGCCACCGGCCCGGTGACGCGGTACGTGTACAGGACGTACGCCGCGACCCCGAGGACCGTCACGAGTCCGGCGAAGCTGAGCGCCACGAGCGCGAACAGCCGCCCCCGCACGCTGACGGACTGCCACCCGATCATGAGGCGACCCCGGAAGGAACAGGAACCGGATACGCCCAGCCTACGAACCGGGGGCGGGAAGTGGCCGGGTCAAGGGTGGGACGCGATGGCCGACCGACAGAGGAGGGTGTCGCGCTCGTCGTCGGGCACGTCGAGCTGGGTCACGTTGCCGAGCAGGTCCATCACGAAGTAGGACACGCGGATGTCCTTCCAGTCGTCCGCCGTCGCCTTCGCGGGGTCGGCGGCCTGGGCGGCGAGGAACCGATCCACCGCGGTCGCGAACTGCCGCAGCTCGCTCCGGTGAATCTCTCGCATCGTTTCTAGCTCTCCGCTGCCGTAGCCGGATCGGATCGCTTCGACCGGGTGGAGGTGCTTGTACGCGCCGCAGTCCAGGTGCTCGAACAGGAACACGTCCTTGACCGGCCGGCGGAGGGTGTCGACCGCGGCCCGGAGGTGGTGGAAGAACACCTCCCCCCACTCGTGCGGCCCCGACGCGAGCCGGTGGGCCCCCATCGCCCCGCCCGCCAGCGAGACCTGGTCGTACCGGTTCTGGAGGTTGAGCGCGTTCATGAACCGGACCGTTTCGTCGAGCAGCCGCTGGTCCATGCACGTGAGCAGGAACACGTTCTGCCGCGGCGGGTCGTCGAACACGGACGCGAGCCGGTCCCCGGGCGGGGCCGGCGGGAAATACTTCGCGGGTTTGCCCTTGGCCATGAGTCCCTCGGGTTCGCGGTCGCGGCGCGGCCCGGAACGGAACCGGGCACCGGCACGAGGACGAGCAAAATGCTCGCCCGAATTCACCCTCTCTCGCGCGGCACGTCGATCCCCGGCTGCCCGCCGTTGACCGCGCCGCCGACCGCCTTTTCCAGCCACTCCACGAAGCCGTCCGCGAGCGGGCCGAGGTGCGCGTCCAGCCCCCGCTGCCACGCCTCGAACCGGACGCCCCGGTCGGTCCGGGTCAGCCGCAGCACCACGGGCGGGAGGCCGTCGGCGGCCTTCTTCAACTTCTCCGCGGCGGGGTGCTTCTCGTCCCCCTCGTTCAGCGGGACCGGCGGCGGGGCGAACGGGCCGCCCGGCGGCGGGGGCGGGAGCAGGTCGTCGATGATGATTCCCCCGCCGTTCGGGTTCGGGGCCGGGACCAGGGACCGGACGATCGCCCGACCGACGGGTGCGAACGCGCTCGGGTACGCCGCCGGGCGGAACACCCCCAGCCCGACCGACGGGCCGTCGACCGCCGGCGGCTTCGCCCCGGCCGGGGCCGTCGCGGCGGCGGCCACCAGCTTGCGGTCGAGCCCGACGACCACCGCCGGGCCGGCGTGGGCGAGGTGGACCGGGGCGTGCCACGGGAACCCGTCGCAGGCCACCGACACGACCTTCGCCGTGCCGACCGTCTCGGACGACGGCGTCGGCGGGGAGGGCGCGCCGGTCGCCAGTTGGGCGAGGTTCGCGGCCGCCGCCACCCACTTCGCGGCGGCGGCCTCGGTGTCGCAGTGCAGCACCAGCATCGGGAACGGCCGCCCGCCCGCGGGGAGTTCCTGCTTCGGCGGCGCGAACACCGTGACGGCCGCCAGCCCCGCGAACAGGTCGCGGTCCGCCGGCGTCAGCGCCTCGCCCGGCGGCTTCCCGAGCGAGCCGTTCGCCCTGGCGACGGCGTCCAGGAACCGCACCGCCGCCTTGCCTCGCTCCGCGGCCGGCGGCAGGGCCAGGGTGAACGCGGCCGACGACTCCTTGCCGGCGAACCGGAACCCGTCCGCGGTCGCGGTGCCCCCGGCGAGCAGGCTCAGCAGCGGGCTCTCGGCGGACGGATCGACCGCCGCGGAGACGACGAGCCCGACCGAATCCGGCGCGACGATCACGTTCCCCGTGACGACCGGCACCGCCTTCGCGTTCACCACGAACCGCAGCACCGCGGCGAGGTCCGCCGGCACGGACGTCCCGCCCGCCTTCTTCTCCGCGTCCAGTTTCGCCACGAGGTCCGGCGGGACGGCGTACAGGAACACGCCCTTGTCCCGTTCGGCGGACGACTTCTTGAACGAGTCCGACTCCGCGAGCGACGGGGCCTTCTCCTTCCCGGCGAACCGCCGCAGCACCCCGCCGACGGCGTCCGGGCTCGTCCCGACCACGAACAACCCCGGCGTGTACGCATACGTCGGCTCGCCGCTCCCCGCGACGGGCTTGTGCCCCTTGAGCGGGTTCGCGTCGTCGTCCGGCGGGAGCGGCTGGCCGGTGTTCGGGTCCGCGATCGGCCCGACCGGCCCGCGGTGCTGGAACATCGTCACGCCCTCGACGGTGCCCACCCGCCGGACGCTCCCCTTGCCCGTGAGG
>CAYUHJ010000336.1:0-5219 GCA_964444365.1 uncultured Alcaligenaceae bacterium
GGTACTCCTTCCCCCCGATCACCCAGGCGAACTTCGGGTTCGCCTTCGTCAGCGACACCGGGCAGATCCGGTCGCCCGGCTTCGGCTTCGCGTCGTGCTCGGCCTGGATCCCCTTGAACTTCTCCGACGCGGTCGCCCCGCCGTTCGCCCGGATGTCGTCCGCCGTGTACTTCCCGCCAGGCGTCAGGTAGAGCGCCCGCTCCGCCTCCTCGGTGACCTTCGCCGGCATCGGGTCGGGGTGCCACTCCCCGCCGCTCGGGACGGTGAACCAGTACCGGTCGCCGGCGATCCCCATCGACGGCACGACGAGTTCGAGCCGCCCGCCGGTCGCCTCCTTCGGCAGCCGGCCGACGAACCGGGACGCCTTCCCCGGCGGGTCACCCGGCTGGGGCTCGGGTGCCAGGTGGACGGTGAATTCCGCCTTATCGCCGTGCCTCCGGACGGTGGCCGTGACCGGCTGCGCTTCGGCCGCGAACACCCGGGACTCGTCCTCGCCGTAGGTGTAGAGGCGGACCGACCCGGACCGCTCGAACACGGCCTCGGCGTGGAACCGGTTCTCCCGGCCGACGGCGACGATGGTCCCGCCGTGCGGCCCGGGCGGGTGGTCGTGCTGGTCTCCGCCCGGCGCGTCCGGGGGGCGTGCGGCGTTCCGGACGATGCTCATGCACACCAGGACGCACACCGCGAGGGCGAGGCCGGCCGCGACCGCGATCAACGCGGCGCGGGCCGCCCACCGCCGCCCGGGGGACGGCTCGGGGCGGAGTGGTCTGCCCCCGCTCCCCCGCGACTTCTTGCTCATGCCGTGTGCCTCCAAAACCAGCAGGGGCGGTGCGCCGCGCGGGGAGCGCCCGCAGGGCCATTCACGTCAAACCGGGATGACAGCGATCGAGCCGGAGGCGGGGCCTTGCGGCGATAATCAGCCGGACGGGACTGAGGGGGCGCCCGGCCCGTGCGCGCCGGAGGAGATCGGGGTACGGCCCCTACGCCGCGAGAGGCGGACGCTAGCGAACGGGGCGGGCCGGGGAGCGGGACTTCGTCCCGCCGGACCGACGCACCCGGCCAGCATCGGGGTGGGACCGGCTAGCAGCGAAGCGCATGGTGAGCGTAAAGCCGCTCGGCAGACGTGAGGAAGGGCAGATTGGAGCCGAACGAGGACGGGCCGCGGATGAGACGGCCCGAACAGGCCGGGGGGTCCCAGCCGCAGGCCGTCGCGGGTTCGGTCGGCGTCGTGAGGTCGCGGGCGGTCGGATGTGCCCGCGACTGCTCGGCCGCGACGGCGACGGTCGCCGATCGCCCGTGTTCTTGGCACGGACAGTGGCGGGCGGGCTCGGTCGGGGCTTTCGGGCCGGGCGACGGCTCCTGCGACGCCGCCGATGCCCGGTCGGCGTGGTGCCGGTGCCCGGCCACCTTTCCGGCGGGCGGGTGGCAGCACCGGTGGCCAGGTTTCGCGGTCGAGCGTTCGGGGCGAGGGGAATACGCGGCGGACAGGACGTCGAACGCGTGCGAGGTGGTGCAGCAGCACAGCACGGGGCCGGCGGCCGTGGCGAACACCAGGTATAGGGAAAGAGCCGCTCGCACGGAAACGCCCGCCCTCTTCGCCGAGATTACCGCTCGTTAATATATCCGGCGCCCCGCGCAAGGCAATGACCTGTGCGGGCATGTGGTTCACAGCCGGCCGTCGGGGGCTACCGGCTCGCCGCGGCCATTCGGAGCCGCCGAGTCGGACCGTTCGGCGCGATCTTGCGCCGTCCCGGCAACCGATCCGCCGCTGCAACTACGCTCCACCCCGCTCACGGGTTCTGTCGGGGTGGAGGAACCGGTGCCAGCGGCGGGGCGGACGGCCACGCCTCTTCGAGTAAGGTCAGCGGGGCTTCTATGCCGCGTGCCACCCGGGCGGTCCCATCTCACCCGTTGATGCGTTGCTCGACCTCGGCCAGGACCGCCAACACCTCGGCGAACGTGGCGGGCTCCGCCAGGTACATGTCCCGCATCGCCTCGTAGTCGCGCCGGAGTGGGGCCCTGCGGGCGGCCGGCGGTACGAGCCGGAACGTCCCGGGTTTCGCGAGGTCGTAGCTCGCCCACGAGCTGCCGAAGAACTGCCCCTTCCACACGACGACGCGGTCGCGGAGGTCGTGCCGGTCGATCGCACCGGCCGCCGCGGGGTGCCGGGCGAGCGCCGCCGTGTCGGCGTAGTGGCGGGAGAAGCGGTCGGGCGTCGGCCTCTCGGCCGGACGGTGGTACTCCGTGTGGAGGATCGTCGCCTTCTCCCAGAAGCTCCGCTCCACCTCCAGCGCGACGACCTCGCACCGCCAGTCGGGAAATGCGGCGGGCAGGGCATCGGCCAACCACGGCCGAACCGGGTGGCGGCCCACCGGCTGCTGGTCGGTGAGCGAACCGAACTCGAGCTTCACCGAACGCTTCAGGTACTCGAACCCCGGCGGTTGCGCCGACGGGTAGTGGAACAGGAGGACCGGCGACTTCGTGTTGGGGTCCGTCAGGTACTCGAACCACCCGCCGTCTCGCTTCCCGAGAACCGCCTCCGTCGCTGCTTCGAGCGCGGGGGCGATCTGCGTCCTCACCGCCTCCCCGCACGCGGCCTCGGCCTTCGTCATCCACTTGTTCGCCTGGGTGCGGCTCGTCCCGGCTTCCGGGAGCTTGAGGAACTCCGGCGCGAGCGACAGGTCGATGTCTTCCGAGAACCGCTCGATGACGCCGAACACCTTCGACAGGGAGGTGCCGCCCTTGAACACCAGGCTCCCGGCGAATTCCGACCCGAACAGGACGCCGAGCAACCAGCAGACCCAGAAGTCTTTCTCCAGGACCACGGCGGACGCGTTCCGCCGGAGCGCCGCCTGCTCGACGTAGAGGCGGCGCTCGTCCGGCGGGAGTTCGAGGAAACCGAGCCTCATGCCTCCTCCTCCGCGAGCTCCCGAAAGATCGGGTGCATCCACGCCGGGGCGAGCGGCAGGTCCTTCACGAGCTCTTTCCGCTTGTCGGCCGGGAGCGTCCGCTTCAGGTGCTCCCTCCGCGCCGGGGTCACGTGCTCCTGCCCGAGCTCGCGGAGCGCCTGAATCAAGAGGCCGCTCAGGCGGCCGGCCGCCGCCATGTTCTTCGGCGTGGTCCGCCGGAGCTGGATCGTCGTCGGGCCGATCTTCACCGTCCGGCTCGGGCCGTCGGTGAGGAACACCACCTTCGCCGGCACCTGCTCGGACAAGCCGAGGGCGTTGGCCGCGTACGCCCCGGCCGGTTGGAGCCGGGTGCGGTCGCGGCCGGCCAGGGCCTTCGCCACCGTGTCGGCGGACGGCGAGAGCAGGCCTAGTACGGGGTGTTCCTTCGGGAAGTCGTACACCCCGCGGGCGAGCCGCCGGATCGTCCCCTTCCGGGCAAGCCGGTGGAGGGCTAAGTCCACCGCCTCGCGGCTCCCGAGGTCCAGGAAGTCCCCCGGCACGAGCACGGAACCACGGCCCCGTCCGTGGACGCGGGCAAGTATCCGTGCATCAATGCTTTGTGTCACTTTTCTGGTGCCGGTCATGTAAGGAATCTTACCCTGTTTTCCTTACAAACTCAAGGCCCATTCGGCCGGAGGGCCAGAGGGGACGGATAAGTCCCGGCGGCGGGTCCGCCCTTTATTTCCCGTCGGTTCTGCCGGTACGCTCTTTCGACCTCGGAGCGGAAAAAAGTGCGATATTTCTTTCCGGTCGTCCCCGCCACCCGGTTGAGCCAGGTTATGAGCGAGCCCGATCCACCCCCTGATCCGCCACCGCCCTCGAGGAGGGCGGTGCCCCCGCTGACCCACCGTTCGGCGGGCGGTGACGTCTACACCCGTCGCCCCGACGTCGAGGCCGAGATCGAGCGCATGCTCGCGCTCGACCCGTCCCAGTGGACGGCCGCCGGGTTGAAGAGCGAGACCGTGGTGCACCTGATCCGGCGGCTCTGGCCGACGGGAGAGAAGACCGTGCTGGGCCGCCTGCTCGACGCCCTCGCGAAGCGGACAACCCGAATCGCCACGGCCTCCGCCCGCGGGTTCAGCCAGGCGATCACCGAGGAGATCGTCGGGGCGGTCGGCTTGGAAGTGATCGAGTTGGTGCTGGCCGAACAGACGAGCGGCCAGAGCGAGTTCCTGGAGTGCTCGTTCGACTTGGCCGTGCAGCGGCGGGCGTTCAAACAGGCCGCGAAACGAAAGCACCTCCGGCGCACGCGGCAGTTCCCAACGCACGTGAGCGAAGACGACGGCGCGGTGACGGACGGAGCCCAAACGGTCCCGGACGACGGCCCCTCCCCCGAAGACCTCGTCGCCGAGAGGGAGTTCCGAGCCCTGGCCCCGGCTCAAATCAGTCGCGCCCTCGCCGCCGTCAGTAACCCCGACCACCGAGTGGCGGTCAGTTTGCACCACCTACAAGGTTGGCCGATCACCGACCAGGACGCGAATCGGCAGACGGTCAGCACCTACTTCGGCGTCTGCGACCGCACGATCCGCAACTGGATGCGCACCGCGTTCTCGGAGATGCGAAATGCACTAGGAGTGAGCCATGAACAGTGACGGACCCATGAACCTCGAGGAGATCCTGGACACCATCATGTATAAGGAGGCGAAGCCGACCCACGAGGCGCTGGAGCGGTGGGTCGCGCTCTACCCGCAGCACAAGGCTGACCTCGTCGAGTTCTTCGCGACGTGGGCCGAGCAGGCGACCGTTCCCGACGAGACCGCGATCGACGAGGAGAAGATCAGCAGCCGGCTCGTGAGCCACGCGCTCAACCTCGCGTACCATCAGACCGCCGCCGAGCCGGCGGCCGTCGTGGACACTGAGGTGACGCGGCTGAGCAAAGCGATCGCACAACGCGGCATCAGCGAGGCCGAGTTCGCCAGCCACTGCAACTTGGACGCCCGCCTCGTGGCGAAGCTCGACCGCCGACTGATCCGCCCCGGGAGCATCCCGGCGCTGCTCGTGCGGCTAGTCTCGGAAGTCCTTCGGCTCAGAGACGCCGTCGTCCAACGGCTGTTCGCCGCCGAGCCGATCCCGCTACACAGTTACAAGGCGAAGAAGCAACCGGAGTTGAAGACCGAGGAGTTCCTCGACGCCGTTCAGGGGTCCGGCCTCTCGCCCGACGCGAAGGCCGAGTGGATCCGCACGGTCGAATCCGAGAGGAAGGGAACCAAATGAGCACCTGGGGCGAGGTCCGGCGGCTCGCGCGGCAGCGGCACCAAGAGCTCGCGGGGC
>CAYUHJ010000337.1:0-5136 GCA_964444365.1 uncultured Alcaligenaceae bacterium
CCACCCAAGCGACCCCCACCCCCACCCTCCCCCCTCCCAGGGGGAGGGAGCAAGAAGATGCCCGATCCAGCGGGAAGGGCCGAAAACCGCTCGACACTTCGCGTTGACACGTCCGCGGTTCCCGTGCGAAAGTCCCGCCGCGCGGTACCTTTTCGCCCTGAGTCTCACGGACGAGGCCGGCATGGCGGACACGTTTGACGGTTTGCTCTCCCGAATCGAAACCCAGACGGCCCGGGTCGGGATCGTCGGCCTCGGGTACGTCGGGCTCCCCCTCGCCCGGGCGTTCACCCGGGCCGGGTTGAGCGTCCTCGGGTTCGACATCGACACGCACAAGGTCGAGAAGTTGACCGCCGGCCGGTCGTACATCAAGCAGATCCCGGACGCCACCATCCAGGAAATGCGGGCCGGCGGGTTCGACGCCACCGACCGGTTCGACCGCCTCGGCGAAGTGGACGCGGTGCTCATCTGCGTGCCGACGCCGCTGACCGAGTCCCGCGAGCCGGACCTGCGGTTCGTCGTGAACTCGGCCCACGCGATCGCCGGCCGGCTGCGGAAGGGTCAGCTCGTCGTGCTGGAAAGTACGACGTACCCGACCACGACGCGGGTCGACGTGCTGCCGGTACTCGAACGCACGGGCTTGAAGGCCGGCACCGACTTTTACCTCGCGTTCAGCCCCGAGCGGGAAGACCCCGGCAACGCCACGCACTCCGTCAGCACGATTCCGAAAGTCGTCGGCGGCATCGACGACCGCAGCGGCGACGTGGCGGCGGCCCTCTACGCGAAGATCGTCCCGAACGTGGTGCGGGTGTCGTCCCCGGAAGTGGCGGAAGCCGCAAAAATCCTGGAGAACACGTACCGCGCCGTGAACATCGCGCTCGTCAACGAGATGAAGGTGCTCTACGACCGCATGGGCATCGACGTGTGGGAAGTCATCGACGCCGCCAAGACCAAGCCGTTCGGCTTCCAGGCGTTTTATCCCGGACCGGGTCTGGGGGGGCACTGCATCCCGGTCGACCCGTTCTACCTGACGTGGGTCGCCCGCCGCTACGGCACGACGACCCGCTTCATCGAACTCGCCGGCGAGGTCAACACCGCGATGCCGGCCTACGTCGTGAACCGCGTCGCCGACGCCCTCAACGACCGCGGCCGGCCGGTGAAGGGGAGCCGGGTGCTGATCCTCGGCATGGCGTACAAGAAGGACGTGGACGACCCGCGGGAGTCCCCCGGCTTCGAGCTGATGGACCTGCTGCTGAAGAAGGGCGCGGACGTCAGCTACAACGACCCGCACATCCCCGTGTTGCCGAAGATGCGCCACTGGCCGCACCTCAGCATGGCGAGCACGCCGCTCACCGCGGAGGTGCTGGCCCACCAGGATTGCGTCCTGATCGCGACAGATCACACGGCTTACGACATCCCGTGGGTGACGGCGAACGCCCGCCTCGTGGTCGACACCCGCAACGCGACGAAGGCGGTGATCGAGCGAGCGAACATCGTCCGGGCGTAGGAGCCGTCCGGGATCAACACGGTGTTTTCCGTCGGAACTTTTTGACTGGTGGCACCGGCCTCTGGCCGGTGGAGCCTGCACCGGCCAGAGGCCGGTGCCACCAGTCAAAAGCTGGCGTTGGAGCGGGCCAGTTCCGGAGTCGGAGGCTGGCCGTGCCGGTCGTCCGGATTCTGTCATCGGTGCCGGGCCGGGCGGTCGATAGTTCCCCCAGACGCCGTCCGTCTGGGGGATTCCGCCGATGTCGATGCTCGATCACTGGCACCCGGTTCTGGCATCCCGCGACTTGAAGAAAAAGCCCGTCGGAATCCAACTCGCCGGCCGGCTCGTCTGCCTGTTCCGCGACTCGAAGGGCACCGCCCACGCCATCGACGACGTCTGCCCGCACCGCCACCTGAAGCTGAGCATCGGCCGGGTGGTCGGCGACAGGGTTGAGTGCAAGTACCACGGGTGGACGTTCGACGGGTGCGGCAACGGCGAGAGCCCGTCCGCCCCGAAACTGCACACCTGCACCGAGAGCTTCTCCGCCCGCGAGGAGCACGGCACCGTCTGGATCAAGTCGAAGGCGTCCGACCCGGTCTTCCCGGACGTCAACCCGGAGGGGTTCTTCCACCTCGGGAATTTTCGCCACGTCGTCCCCGCCCCGCTGGAACTGACCGTCGACAACTTCAACGAGATCGAGCACAGCGGCACCGTCCACGACACCTTCGGCTACGACCTGGACCGGATGCACGAGGTCCGCGTCCGGTTCGAGCCGACCGAAGATAGCGTTCGCGTCGTGAACGTCGGGCCGACGAAGACGCTGAACCCGGTCTTCAGCTGGCTGCTCGGCATCCGCAAGGGCGACCTCTTTCACGACGAGTGGACGACGCGGTTTTCCCCGGTCCACAGCGTGTACGACCACTGGTGGACCTCCCCCGACGGCAAACGGGAGGCAATGGTCCGCTGGCGGCTGTACATGTTCTTCTGGCCGATCGACGCGGACCGGACGGCGGTCACGTCGTTCGTCTACGCGAAGTCCCGGTATCCGGGGCCGGCCGGCGGGTTGCGGTTCGCGAAGTGGCTGTTCCGCCGGGAGATCGACCGCGAGGTCCGGCAGGACAACGCGATGCTGGAGCACATGGCGGAGAAGACCGTCGGCATCGAAGGGCTGAAGCTCAGCCGGTTCGACAAGATCCTCGGCCTGACCCGGGAGCGGATCAACCGCATCTACCGCGGGGACGCCCGCATCAACTTGAAGGTGGCGTGAGTTCGACGGTCGTCGAAGTCGCACGTCGTCGTTCCCCTTTTCACCCGCCGTCGTCCGCCCGCGGCTCGCCCGGAGCATGGGGACGGCCGCGCGCCCTTCCGTGCTGGCGGTCGGGCGGGCGGCTGGTAAGATGTGTGGGAGGGCGTCCGGTGGGCGGGCCGGCTCGGCCGTCGGACTCGCACGATTCTTTTCCGCCCCGGTGTCCGCCCGACGGCCGGGATTCGCATAGACGAATGACCGCACCCACCCGGTTTCGGCCCTGCCGCGGGACGCTCGTGCCGATTGTCGCGGCTGTGCCCGTGCTGCCGCCGACCGTGTTGGACCCGCGGGCCGATTCCCCCGGCAAATGCCCAGGGTTTCGTTTCGGCGGTCGATGAAGACTCCGGACGCCCGCCCCCTCTCGCCGGGCTGGCCGACCGCCGCGAAGTCCCGCTGACAGGATGGCCCGCTATGTCCCGACTCCGCCGATTCCGCTCGGACGCGGTCCAGTCCCCCCTGGAGACCTACCTCCGGGAGATCAACGAGACCGCGCTCCTGACGGCCGACGAGGAAAAAACCCTCGCCCGGCGGATCGAGACCGGCGACACCGAGGCCCGCGACCAGATGGTCCGGGCGAACCTCCGGCTCGTCGTCAACATCGCCCGCGGGTACACCGGCAAGGGGCTCGCCCTCCAGGACCTCATCGAAGAGGGCAACCTCGGCCTGCTGCGGGCGGTCGAGGGGTTCGACCCCAACATGAACACCCGGTTCAGCACCTACGCCAGCTACTGGATCAAGCAGAGCATCAAGCGGGCGCTCGTCAACACCGCGAAAACGATCCGCATCCCGGCGTACATGGTGGAGCTCCTGGCCAAGTGGCGGCGGGCGACGAACAAGCTGACGGACGAGCTCGGCCGGCCGCCCACCCCGGAGGAGATCGCCAAGCTCCTCGGCCTGCCGAAGAAGAAGCTCAGCATCATCAAGAAGGCGATCCGGGTCTACAACTCCGCTCCGCAGTCCGACCAGAGCGGCGACGCCGGCTGGAGCATCGACGAGATGCTCTCCGACGGCCGGTCGAAGACGCCCGACACGGAGATGGTCGAGACGGACGACCTCAAGCACGTCATGGTGCTGCTGGAAAAGATGGACAAGCGCGAGGCGACCGTCCTCCGGATGCGGTTCGGCCTCGACGACGAGGAGCCGAAGACCCTGAAGGAAATCGGCGAGTGCCTGGGCCTGACCCGCGAGCGCGTCCGGCAGATCGAGAGCGAGGCCCTGGCGAAGCTGAGCGAGAACCTCGCGGCGGAGTAGGGCCGCGGGTGAGCCCCGACGGGGCGCGACGGCGGCCGCGGCTCCCTCGTTCTTTCGGTACTTGGAACCCCCCGGCGGTTCCGCTACGATTCCTCGGACGGCCTACGCCAATCTCCGAGGAATCCCGGTTCCATGCGACACGTCCTTTCGGCCCTGGTGCAGAATCAGCCCGGCGTCCTCGCCCACGTGGCGGGGATGTTCCACACCCGCGGGTTCAACATCGACAGCCTCGCCGTCGGCGAGACCGAGCGCCACGACCTCTCCCGCATGACGTTCGTCGTCCACGGCGACGACGCCCAGCTCGACCAGGTCCGCAAGCAACTGGACAAGATCGTCACCGTGGTCCGCGTCGACGACATTTCCTCGGAGAACTTCGTCGAACGCGACCTGATGCTCATCAAGGTGACGTGCCCGCCGGAGAAGCGGCCGGAAATCTTCCAGCTGACCGAGTCGTTCCGCGGCCGGGTGGTCGACATCCAGCACGCGAACGTGCTCATCGAGATCAGCGGCACCGAAGGCAAGGTCGAGGCGTTCATCGAACTGATGCGGCCCTACGGCATCCTGGAACTGGCCCGCACCGGGCGGATCGCCCTGGTCCGCGGGGACGCCAAACCTTACGAGGCGGAGGAAGGCACGTGAGCGCCGTTCCCGAGAAGATCGCCCTCCCGACCCGCCGGCTCGCCCCGGCGGTCGTGGACCTGCTCAAGTCCCTCGCCGTCGGCGACCGCATCACCGTGACGCAAACCGTCCGCGTCGGGGCGAAGACGTGGCCCGCGACCGCCACCGGCGTGTTCCGCGGCGTGAACTACCTCGCCACCGGCGTCACCACGGAGCGGGTGAAGGAGGACGACATCGTCGTCCCGACCGTCCACTTCACGAAGGACAACGGCGAACTCGCGAGCATCGCGCTGGACGAGCACACGACGATCGCGAAGGCCTAGCGGAAAGACAACCCCTCCCCCGGCCCCTCCCCGAAGCGGAGAGGGGTGGAAGAGACAATGGTTTTGCTCCCCCTCTCCGCTTCGGGGAGGGGGTTGGGGGGAGGGGTTGAATCTTCAGCCCGCAGCGACCCCCACCCTAACCCTCCCCCCTCCCA
>CAYUHJ010000338.1:0-5088 GCA_964444365.1 uncultured Alcaligenaceae bacterium
ATCGGGCTCTGGTAGACGAGGGTGCCCCCGGCGTCGTCCGGGTCCGGGGCGACGGCCGGCTTCGCGGACCCTTGCAGCAGCTTCTCGGCGTCCGCCTTGGGGCGCTTCTGCACCTTGCCGTCCGCGTAGAAGAAGATGCTGTTTTCCGGGGCCTTGTCGATGGCGTCCTGCAGCCCCGGCCGGGTGCGGGTGAGGGCCTTCACCGTCCGCTCGTACCGGTCGTCGGCGGCGTCCAAGACGACGACGTTGAACCGCGGGCCGAACTCGCGGACCTGATCGACGAGGTCGCGGACCTTCTCCACGACCTTGCGTTCCGCGGCGTAGTCGTAGGCGTCCGGCGTGTCCGAGAGGGTGCCGGCGGTCTTGTGCTTCTGGAGTACGACGATCGTCGTCGCGGCGTCCGGGCGAAGCTTCCGAAGCTCGGCAACTTGCTCGGTCGCCAGCGTGAACTCGCGGTCGCGGGTCGTGTCGATCCGCCAGTAGTTCCCGAAGGAGATGACGTTCACCATGACGAGCAGCGCGACCGCGAGCGCGAGTTGCACGGCGGCGTTGGTGCCGATGGCGGACCGCTTCCCGGTGACGAGCACCAGCCCGGACACGATCTCGACGACGGCCCACAGCGCGACGACGGCCGCCCCGCCGGCGAGCAGGCAGACCGCGACCTGCGTGAACACGTCCTGCCCGCCGGTTGCCGCGTGGTGGAGCACGTCCGCGGTCCACGCCTCCGGCGACGGCAGTTCGGTGGCGGCCGTCGCCACGGCCCCGGCCGCGATGGCCAGGACGGCGAACACGCCCAGCGCGCGAACCGCGAACCGGAACCGGTTCCCCAGCGTCTTCCGGTGGCGGGTGTCGGTCTTGCGGGTGGTCGGCTCGGCCATGATCGAATCCTCCGATTCTGGTCCCCCTCTCCCCGCTGGGGAGAGGGGTTAGGGGTGAGGGGTTCGACCTCACCCATTCGCAATCGCTGATGTGGGTTTGAGGCTTACCCCCCCCACCCCGCCCCTCTCCCCAGCGGGGCGAGGGGAGAAAATCCAACTCACGCCCGCAGCCGCCGCGTCTCCAGCGACCGCACCGTCAGAAACAGGCAGAACACCGTCACCGTCACGTACATCACCAGCGGCCGGGTGTCGACGATGCCCCGCGTGAAGTCTCGCCGGAAGTGCTCGGGCACGCTCACGAGGTACACCAACTTCGACCAGATCGACCCCGCCGTGAGGTCCGGCCGCCAGAACGCGGCGACGACGAACACGAGGCTGATGACGAGGGCGATCAACGCCGCGACGAGCTGGCTCTTCACCAGCGAACTGACCCACAGCCCGATCGCGAGGAACATGGCCCCGGCGAGGAACACCCCGAGGTACGACGTGACCACCGGCATCGGGTCGATCCGGGCGTGGCCGGTGCCCCAGTCGAGGTTAACCAGCACCGGCACGAACACCAAGGTCGGCAGCCAGAGGACGACGTAGAACATCAAACACGCGACGTACTTTCCCGCCACGACCTGCCAGTCGCGGATCGGGGCGGTGAGGAGCATTTCGAGCGTGCCCGTCCCGCGCTCCTCGGCGAGCAGCCGCATCGTCAAGAGCGGCGGGATGAACAGGAACACGAGCCAAAACTTCTCGTCGCCGAGCATCAGTTGAATCGGGTACTCGACGCCACGCGGCCCGGACTCGGTGAGGGCCGTGAGCGGCAGCCAGAAGAGGTAGCTGGTGACGAGCAAGAACGCGGCGAGCGTCACGTACGCGATCGGCGACAGGAAGTACGCGGTGAACTCGCGGCGAATCAGGCTGAACAACGGTCGCATGGGGGATCGTCCTTGGTCTTGGTGGTCGACTCAACTGGCGGACGATGACTCGTCGAAACCTTCAATGTCGCGGTAGATTTCGGTGAACGGAATCGAGACGGCGGCACAGGTCAGGTCGAAGACCGCGTTCATGCCCGCAAACGTCGTCAAGCTCCAGGTGCCGTCGGGCTGTCGGGTGAACCGCTCGATGACCGGTTCGTGCTGGGAAACCAGGACGTATTCTTGCAACGCCGCGACTTCCCGAAACTGGCGAAACTTCGCCCCGCGGTCGTACGCTTCCGTGCTGGGCGACAGCACTTCGACAATCGCGGTCGGGTTGACCAGGGTGTCCCGGTCGAGCGGGTCGTATTCGCCGGGGCCGCACAGCAACACGATGTCCGGGTAGGTATACAGTCCCGTGGCATCGACCTTGACCCGCTGGTCGCTCGAAAACGTCCGGCACTTCCCCCCGCGAAGTCGGCTCCCGATTTCAACAATGAGGTTGTCTTTGATCCCGTTGTGCTCCCGGCTCGCCCCGGCCATCGCGAACATTTCGCCGTCGTGAAACTCGCTCTTATAAGTGGCCGCCCGCTCGATGTCGAGGTACTCGGCGGCGGTCAATCGCGGCACCGGCTTGGCGGACATGGCTGGTCTCCCGCGTTCCACGCTCGGCTTCGCCTCGCGGCTAACCATCAGATTCCTTCTTGCCCCGTCAGCCGCACGAAAATCTCTTCGAGGCTCTGGTTCTTGTGCTTTTGTCGAATCTCCGCGAGGGAGCCGTTCTCCGCGACTTGCCCCTGATAGATGATGATCGCCGAGTCGCAGGCCATTTCGACTTCGCTCAGGATGTGCGTGCTCAGCAGCATCGTGTGCTCCCGGCCCAGTTCGCGGATGAGCTTCCGCGTCTCGCGAATTTGCGTCGGGTCGAGGCCGGCGGTCGGCTCGTCGAGGATCAGCACCGGCGGGTCGGCCAGCAGAGCATCAGCGAGGCCGACCCGCTGGCGATAACCCTTCGAGAGCGTGCCGATGAGTTGCCGGCGAACGTCCGTCAGCCAGCACTTTTCGGTGACGTAGTCGATCCGCGCCCGGCGTTCGCGGCTGCCGAGCCCCTTCAACCCGCCGCGGAAGCGGAGGTACTCTTCGACCCGCAGTTCGGGGTACAGCGGGCAGTTCTCGGGCATGTATCCGATCCGCGAACGGACGGCGATCGGGTCGTTGAACACGTCGAAACCCGCGATGCTCGCCCGGCCGCTGGTGGCGGTCAGGAACCCGGCGAGGATGCGCATCGTCGTCGACTTGCCGGCCCCGTTCGGGCCGAGGAACCCGACGACCCGCCCCTTCGGCACCTCGAACGAGACGCCGCGGACGGCCGGGTACTCGCCGTAATACTTGGTGAGGTGTTCGACCGTAATCATGTGTGCCGGTCCTGGCGGTGGTTCCCGTCGCATTCAAACGGATAGGCCCGAACTTCGCGTCCGGCAAGGGTTGGCGGCGGCCGGCCGTTACCGACGATGACAGGGGCGGTCCCGAGCGGGAGGGCAGGATGATTCGCAAAGCGGTGGTCGGCGGCGCGTTCGTGCTGGGGCTCGGGGTCGGCGCGGTCGGCGGCGCGGCCGTCAGTTCGAGCATGCGGCCGCGCGACTGGCTGGACGTGGCCGACCTCGTGCTGCGGGTCGCGACGCTCGGCGTCTTCCTGGTCGGGCTCGTCGGCACGTTCGCGGTGCTCACGTCGCTCCGGTCGTCCATCTACAGCCAGATGTACGGCCGGTTCCAGACGCTGCTGCTGCGGCTGGCGGAGCGGCCGGACTGGTTCGACGGGCTGAAGCGGGACAGCTTCATCGCCGCGGACGAAGACCCGGCCGACCTGACCCGGCCGACGCAGCCGTACCGGTTCGTCGCGAACACGATGGTGAACATGTACGAGGAGGCGTACCTGCTGTACGAGTCGCGGGTGCCGTCCCTGATCGACACCATGACCGACGACTACTGGCAGTCCATGCTCGGGTCGATGCGGGCGGCGTTCCGGCTGCGGTACGTCCGGACCCACTGGGAACTGCGGCAGGCGATGTACTCCCCGCGGTTCAACGCCTTCGTCCGGGACGTGGTGTTGAAGGACTGACCGCACGCGGCGGGGCGTTTGACGACGCCCGCCGTTCCGTTAAACTGAAGTGTCCGGCCCGCCCTCGTAGCTCAGGGGATAGAGCATCGATTTCCTAAATCGGTGGTCAGAGGTTCGAATCCTCTCGGGGGCACTCGGTTCCGCGGATCCCGCCATACGGGGTTGAAGATGACCATTGATCGCCGCGGGTTCCTCGCCGCCGGGTTGACCCTTGCAGCCGGACCCGCCGCCCGGGCCGCCGAGCCCCCGAAGCCGCGGCCCAACCGCATCGCCGTGGCGACCTACTCGTTCTGGCAGTTCAAGAACGACGCCCTCCGCGACGTGGGCACCTGCATCGACCTCGCCGCCGACATGGGGTTCGACGCCGTCGAGCCGCTGCACCGCCAGATGACGGACGAGTCGCCGGCGGCGCTGCACGCCCTCAAGCAGCGGGCGTTCCGCAACGGCATCAGCCTGTGCGGGTTTTCCACCCACCAGGGGTTCCTGTTCCCGGACAAGGCGGAGCGGCAGAAGAACGTCGACCACACCGTCAAGTGCCTGGAAATGTGCTACGCGATGGGCATCCCGACCATGCGCGTCAACACCGGGACGTGGAAGACGAGCAAGGACTTCGACGAGCTGATGAAGAACCGCGGCGTCGAGCCGCCGAAGCCGGGGTTCACGGACGAGGACGGGTTCGGCTGGGCGATCGACGGGCTGACCGCGTGCCTGAAGACGGCCGAGAAGTGCGGCGTCGTGATGGGGCTGGAGAACCACTGGGGCCTCGGCCGGACGCCGGAGGGGGTGCTCCGGATCGTCGACAAGATCGACTCGCCGTGGCTCCGCGTCACGCTCGACACCGGCAACTTCCTGGAAGACCCCTACGACCGGCTGGAGCAACTCGCCCCGAAGGCCGCGCTGGTGCAGGCCAAGACGTACCTCGGCGGCGGCACGTGGTACACGCTCGACCTCGACTACGACCGGATCGCGAAGCTGCTGCGGAAGCACAAGTACACGGGCTACGTGTCGCTGGAGTTCGAGGGGAAGGAAGACCCCAAGACTGCGGTGCCGAAGAGCCTGGCGATGCTGCGGAAGGCGTTCGCGTGAATTGTCCCGAGTTCCGGTTCGACGACCCGCCGCCGGACTGAGCGCCTCGCCGAGACGCCCCAATCAAAACGGACACCGCGCCGACCCACTGACACTCGCA
>CAYUHJ010000339.1:0-5048 GCA_964444365.1 uncultured Alcaligenaceae bacterium
AACCTTCACCCACTCGCAATCGCTGAAACGGGATGGAGGTTGACCCCTCACCCCCCGCCCCTCTCCCCAACGGGGAGAGGGGAGAAACGCAATTCCCAGAACCCCGACTGCGTCACTCCTGGGTGTGTTGCCACACGTTTCCGTCCGCGTCGCGGCGACGCGGGTCGTACAATTCCCTTTTGCCCCGACCCCTGGCGCGAACCCGACCATGTCCGCAGACCCGCTCCCGCAAGTCCGGCTCAAGATCGAACGGCGGTCGTCGCACCCGTGGGTCTTTCAGAAGATGGTCGACAAGCCGCCGGCCCGCATCCCCCCGGGGGCGGTCGTCGACGTCCTCGACCGGGCCGGGGCGTGGGTCGGCCGGGGGTTCTACAACGGGCACTCGCGTATCGCCCTCCGGATTCTGACCGCAGACCAAAACGAGGCGGTCGACGCGGCGTTCTTCGCCCGGAAACTCGCCGCCGCCGTCGCGCTGCGGACGGACGTGCTGAAGTTGGACGCGGTGACGGACGCCTACCGGCTCGTCCACTCCGAGGCGGACGGGCTCAGCGGGCTCGTCGTCGACAAGTTCGGGCCGACCGTCGTCATCGAGTTCTTCTCGGCCGGGATGTTCCGCGTCCGCGACACGCTGAAGGCGGTGCTGGCCGAGCGGTTCCCCGGCTGCCGGTTCTACTGGTTCGCGGAAGAGCACGTCGCGAAGCAGGAGTCGTTCGACTGCCGCCCGCCGGAACCGCCGCCGCCGGACGCCATCACCGAGCACGGGTTGCGGTTCCGCGTCGCGCCGGGGAGCAAGCACAAGACCGGCTTCTTCCTCGACCAGCGCGACAACCGCAAGACGCTCGGCGGCTTCTGCGCCGGCAAGCGCGTCCTCGACCTGTGCTGCAATTCCGGCGGGTTCTCCGTCTATGCCAGGGCCGGCGGCGCGGCGGAGGTCACCGGCGTCGACCTCGACGAGCAGGCGGTCGACCTGGCGAAGCAGAACGCCAAGCTGAACAAGGTCGACGCGCGCTTCGTGCAGGCGGACCTGTTCCCGTGGCTGCGGGACGTCATCCCGAAGGCGGACCAGCGGTACGACGTGGTCGTCCTCGACCCCGCCAAGCTCACCCGCGACCGCGACGACGTGGAGGGGGCGCTGCGGAAGTACACGGACATGAACCGCCTCGCCCTCCAGGTGGTGGCCCCCGGCGGCGTGTTCCTGTCGTGCTCGTGCACGGGGCTCGTGTCCGAGCCGGACTTCCTGGAAATGCTCCGACGGGCCGCATGGCAAGCCGGGCGGAACCTGCAAATCTTCCAGGTGAGCGGGGCCGCCGGCGACCACCCGTTCCTGGCGCACGTTCAGGAGGGGCGGTACCTGAAGGCGGTGTTCGCGCGGGTGGCGTGACAGGGCGACGCAGTGTTTCAAGCTTGGCCGATTCAGTCGGTCACTCGCTCCGCGAGTGACTGCGCTTCATTCCACGAAAATGAGTGAAAACTTCTCGGGACATGAGCCCGCAACTCGCGGAGCGAGTTGCCTACTTTCACGCACTGCGTCGCCCTGGGTGGCGTGAACCTTGGGGTTCCCCGTTCCGGCCCTCCGCGGTAGAGTCCCGCCCGGTCGTCGTCCTCGGGGTGGGTCCGGAATGCGTCGCGCCGTGATTCTGGGGGTGGTCGTCGCCGTCGGGGTGGCCCTGGTTCCCGTCGGCTACCGGTCCGACCGGTCGGTCGAGTACCGAAACTTCCGCGCCGTCAAGCCGGGCGAGTTGTACCGCAGCGGGCAGATGACCCCGCGGGCCTTCCGCCGGGTCGTCGGCGAGTACCAGATCGGCACCGTCATTTCGTTGCGGGAAACCGTCGACCCGTCCGGGGTGCTCGCCGACCAGTTCGAGGAGGACTACTGCCGGGCGAACGGGATCGGGTTCCACCGCCTCGCCCCGGCGGACTGGGAGCCGGTCGCCGGCGTCGTCCCCGGCGACCGGAACGTCCGCGCCTTCCTGGCCATCCTCGACGCGCCGACGACCCGCCGGCCGGTGCTGGTCCACTGCTTCGCCGGCATCCACCGGACCGGGGCGCACTGTGCCGTGTACCGGGTCGAGTACGACGGCTGGTCGCCGGCCGAAGCCATCGCCGAGATGAAGCATTCCGGCGGGCCCCGCGCGACGTTCGCCGGGAACCTCCTGAACTACCTGACCGCCTACACGTCCCGCCGCACTCCGATTGTGGCCGCCCCCGCCGTCCCGTAAGATACGGGAACCCCCGCGAGGGTGGCGGAATTGGCAGACGCAACAGACTTAGGATCTGTCGGCCGTAAGGCTGTGGGGGTTCAAGTCCCCCCCCTCGCACTCGAAGCAAACCCCTAACCCGCTGGTGTTTCCGGCGGGTTCTTTGTTTCTAAAGTCGGTTCGAGTTTGCCCGTCACTGTAGCCTGACTGTAGCCAATCGCGGAATTGAGCACGCCGGCCAGTGCCCCAGCCGCCCTTTCCTGCATCCCGCTGAGAACGTGCTGGTAGACGTTCGCCGTGAACCCGGCCGAACCGTGGCCGAGGCGGGAACTCACCGTCTTCGTGTCGATGCCGGCCAGAAGAAGTAGCGTCGCGGAGCTGTGGCGAAGGCCGTGGAAGGTGAACGCATCGTCGATGCCCGCTTTGTCGCGGGCCGGCTCGAACACCCCGCGGGCGAACCCCGACTTCTTCAATGCCCCACCTTTCTCGTCACAGAACATGAACCCCGTCTTCGTGTCCTGACCCTCGGCGGCCATCTTTACCCGGTGGGCATCGACTGCGGCCCGGCTGAAGTCCAACACGACCCGTCGGCGGCCGTTCGCCGTCTTCACTGGCTTCTCCTTGAACTCGCCCTTCCGCTCGGCCATCGACCGCGTCACGGTCAGCCCACCCGTCGTGGCGTCGTAATCGCTCCATCGGAGGGCGAACAACTCGCCCTGCCGGAGCCCGGAGTCGATGGCCACGAGGAACAAGGCTTCGAGCCGGTGGCCTGCCACTGCGGACAGGAACGCGGCGGCTTCCGCCGGGGTGAGGACGCGGACTTCCGGCTTGACGTGCTTCGGGAGTGGGATGCCGGCCACGGGGTCTGTGGGAATGATTTTCGCAGCGATGGCGGTGGCGAGCACGGCCCGGAGTGTGCGAACCACTTTCCGGATCATTGCTGCGCTGACGGCGTCCTTTCGCATTTTCGAGACGAACCCGGCCGCCATCGCGGCATCGAGGGCCGTAAGCTTGACGTGGCCGATCCGCGGTTCAACGTGTACGCGGAGGTGTTGCTCATACATCCGCCAAGTGCCCAGTTCAACGGACCCTTCGATTTTCTCTAACCACGACTTCCCAAACTCCGCGACCGTGACCCGATCCTTCTGAACCCCGCCTGCCCTGGCAGCCGCAAGGTTCTTCATTGCCTCGGACTTCGTCGCCCCGTACACGGTAATCCGGACCCGCTTGCCGTTCGCGTCATACCCCTGGCTGACGGTTCCGACCCAGAGCCCGTCGCTCTTCCTCTGGAAAACTCCACCTTCGCCGCGGCCCCTCCGTGCCCTGCCCATTGGCTACCTCCTCCCTTGCCACTTGCGAACAGTGTCCATGTCAGTTTCGTGTCCTTCCTTCTTTAGTTGTTCTGCCACCATCTTGACCGAAAGGCCACTCTCGAACAGTTTCGCCGCGAGATCGCGTCGCTTCACGAAGTCCCGCGACTTGCAGGATTTCGAACAAAACAGGGCGCGTGAAGTGCGTCCTCGACCTTTGGCGTCGACAAAAAACCATTCGCCGCACCCTCGGCAGGTCCGCGGCTCGCCCTGTCCGACAATCACCTGGGCGAACTGCAACCAGAGCGCGCCGTGGAGGGAAGAAGGCATGGTTCGCACGACGTCCTTCCCGGATGTGTGATCCACCGCCAGTTCCAACCGCACCCGCTCGTTCATTCCGCGATTCACCCGCGAGCGGATCCAGGCCGAGGCGGCGGCGAATTCGTCCGTCAAGGTCGGGTCAGGCGGAAGCACGCCTTGAACATGACCGAGTACCGGCGACTTCCCGGCCGACGATGATTGATCGCTCGCGACACTCCAGCGAGGCGAGGCTTCGCCTTCGACGGGAACGCGACGCACGAACTGCGATACCCCTCCCACGTCCGCCGCTGCGATGGCGTCCCAAAGCGTGACGGCAAGCTTCATGTCAGTGATCGCGGACGCCCACGCGTTTCCGAACTCAAGAGAATGCGTGGTGCCGTCGACCGCCTTGGACGGTCGGATGTAATCCAGCGATCCAAACCGCGACGCAAACTGAGCTATTGCGTCTGGGTCGTCTCGCGGGAGATCGGCAAATGCCCGGTAGAGGACCGGAAACTCCGTCATCGGATCGTAGCGCCGGCGACGTCCCCACGGCTCCCGCTCAACGATGACCCATTGAGGCATAGCAACGCCGAACTGCGGATCCGGCAAGAGATCGAGATCGCGTGTGTGCGACGGCGAGAATCCAGCGACCGGTGTGGACCATTCCGATTTCTGAAACTGCATTTCACGCCTCGTTGGGTAAACGAACTGTCATTTTCCATTTGCTGCTGTTGATGACCGTTGACTGCATCAAATGGACAATGCTAGTGTACCGGTGTCGTCCGGGCGTGTCCAGTTCTCAGAGGGCGGATCATGTCAGCCGCAATTCTTACGGCATCACACGGCGAAGTCGCAGATCTGACCGATGAAGGTGCGATCACGGTCCGGGAGGCAACTGTGTTCAGCGGCGTGCCACGATCAACGCTGTACGAGGTGATGGATCGCGGCGAGCTGGCCTACACGAAGGTCGGTCGTCGCAGGCTCATCATGCGTCGGTCGCTGCGTGATTTGCTGCGACGGGGATTAGTCGGCGGGGAGATGAGCAGGGCGTCGTAGGCGAATTGAGTCGTGCCTGGAAACAGGCACGCCCGGCTGCCAGGCCGGGACGCGCGTGAACCTGAGTAACCAACGGGGACATGAACATGGTAGGCGAATCTGCGGAATCAGTCAAGCACGAATGCCGGCGCATGTCGCCATCGTGTGTTCAGCGCAAACCATCGCACCTGGAATCGTTGGA
>CAYUHJ010000340.1:0-4977 GCA_964444365.1 uncultured Alcaligenaceae bacterium
CGGTACAAGGGGCACGACGAACTCTTCCGGGCGTGGCCGGCGGTCCTGGCTGCGGTTCCGGACGCCGTCCTGACCGTCGTCGGGACCGGGCCGGCGTTGCCGCAGTTTCGGAAACTCGCCGCGGAACTCGGCCTTCCCGAGAATCAGGTCGAGTTCCGCGGGTTCGTGCCGGAAGCGGACATGCCGAAGGTGTGGGCGGAGACCACCGTGTTCGCCATGCCGTCCCGCGGCGAGGGGTTCGGGTTGGTGTACATCGAGGCGATGCGGCATTCCCTGCCCGTCATCGGGTCCGTCCACGACGCGGCCCCGGAAGTGAACCAGGACGGCGTCACCGGGTACAACGTCGACTTGACCCGCCCCGCGGACCTGACCGAGCGCCTGATTCACCTGCTCCGGAACCGCGACGAGGCGTCGCGACTGGGGGCGAACGGGTTCCGCCGGTGGCAAGCGGAGTTCCGGTACTCCGCGTTCCGCTCGCGGTTCGGGCCGATCCTGGATCGGTTCCTCACCCGATGAGGGTTCTCCACGTGATCCCGGCGGTCGCCCCGCGCTACGGCGGGCCGAGTACGTCCCTGTGGCCGATGACCTCCGCCATCGCCCGGCTGCCCGGCATCGCGAACGAGGTTCTGACCACGGCTGCCGACGGCCCTCGTGACCGACTGACAGTGAGCGACTTGCCCCGCGACAGGGTCGCCGTTCACCTGATGTCCGGCCTCCGCCCGTTCGCGGCCTGGCTCCGGTCGCACGTCCGGGAGTTCGATCTGATCGACATCCACACGCTCTGGAACCTGCCGACCGCGGTCGCGGCTCATGCCGCCCGCCGGGCCGGTCGGCCGTACACGATCCGGCCGTGCGGGATGCTCTCCGCCTACTCCTGGCACCGGCACTGGGCGAAGAAACGGGCGTACTGGTGGGCGGTCGAACGGCGGAACGTGCGGGGGGCGGCGGCGTTCCACGCCACCAGCCCCGGCGAGCGTCACGACATCCGCGCCGCCGGCGTGACCGCCCCCGTGTTCGACATCCCCCTCGGCCTGGAGGACGCCGCCTTCACGACCCCGCGTGACCCCGACTGGCTGCGGCAACGGTGCGGACCCGCCGCCGGCGACCGGCCGATCGTGCTGTACCTGTCCCGCCTTCACCCCAAGAAGGGCGTCGCGGACGTCCTGATTCCGGCCTTCGCCTCCGTGAAGTCCGACGCCTTCCTGGCGATCGTCGGGGGCGTGGACGATTCGACGCCGGGCTACGGCGAGACGGTCCGCCGCGCGATCGCCCGGCACGGCCTGACCGACCGTGTCGCGGTCCTCGGCCCCGTCCCCGTCGCCGACCGGTGGGCCGCGTTCGACGGCGCGGCCGCGTTCGTGCTGCCCAGCCACTCGGAGAACTTCGGGCTGGTCGTGACGGAGGCGATGGCCCGCGCCTGCCCGGTCATCGTCACCGATCAGGTCCAGTCCCACGAGCACGTCACCGCCTCCGGCGGCGGGTCGGTCGTCCCGGTGGATCCAGGTGCGGTCGCGGCGGCGATGGAGCGGATGCTGGCCGAACCCGCGCGAGCCGTCGCCAAGGGGGAGGCCGGACGGGCTTACGCTTCCTCGCACCTGAACTGGGATCTCGCCGCCGGCCGGATCGTCGAGATGTACCGCGTCGCCTTGGCCGGTCGCGCGTCCCCCGGAGTTGTCCGCGCATGATCGTTCTCGGCATCAACGACGGCCACGACGCGGGTGTTTGCCTCCTACGCGACGGGGAAGTATTGCTGGTTTCCAACGAGGAACGGCGGCGGAACGTCAAGAACCACGCCGGCATCCCGGACCGCTCGATCGCCGAGGTGTTCCGCCGCACGGGGGTCGAGCCGAAAGACGTGGACCTTGTCACGCTGTCCAGCCTGATTCGCACCACGTTCCCGACCCGCGGCAAGAAGCCGATCTACAAGGTGTTGCACGGCCTCACGTCCCTGGCGAGATCGGAAGCCGCGACCAACCTCGGCCGATGGCTGTTGCCGAAACTTCGCAAGCGGGCGGACCTGCTCAAGTGTCTGGCGGAGAACGGCCTCGCGGACAAGCCGATCCGCCCTTTAGACCACCACCTGTGTCACGCGGCGACGGCTCACTTCCATCGCCCGTGGAGTGAACCCTCTACCGTGTTGACCCTCGACGGAGCCGGGGACGGCATCTGCGCCAGCGTCAACGTCGCACGCGGAACCGACATTCAGGTTGTCGCCCAGACGCCGAAGTACCACAGCCCCGCGGCGGGGCTCTATTCTGCGATTACCGCCCACCTCGGGCTCACGCCCTACGAGCACGAGTACAAGGTGATGGGCATGGCCCCCTACGGTCAGGCCCGGTACAGCATCGACGCGATCCGCGGGGCGTTCACCGTCGACGGGCTGAAGTTCCGGAACAACACCGGCCGGTTCGCGGCCGGCATCGCCAGTTACTTCCACGCCCGGCTCTACCAGCACCGCTTCGACAACATCTGCGCCGCGACGCAACTGGCATTCGAAGAGTTGATGGTCGAGTGGGTTCGGAACGCCGTCCGCACCACCGGCATCCCAAAGGTGACGGCCGCCGGCGGGGCCTTCCTGAACGTGAAGGCGAACAAGCTGATCCGCGAGATGCCGGAGGTCGAGGCGCTGTACGTCTACCCCGCCAGCGACGACGGCGGCACCCCGGTCGGCGCGGCCATCCTCGGCTACCTCGCGGTATGCCAGGAGCGGCACGTCGAGCCGAAGTGGAACCTGCCGAAGAGCATGTACCAGGGAGTCGAGTTCACCGAAGCCGAGATGGAAGCCGCGGCGAAGGCCAGCGGGCTGCCGTGCCGCCGGATGCCCGACCCGGCCGACGAGATCGGCGCGATGCTCGCGGAGGGCAAGATCGTGGCCCGGTTCGCCGGGCGGGAGGAACTCGGCCCGCGGTCGCTGGGGAACCGCAGCATCCTGGCCGACCCCCGCGACCTGCGGTCGATCCGGAAGCTGAACTTCGCCATCAAGCAGCGGGATTTCTGGATGCCCTTCGCCGCGTCGGTCCTGGAGGAGGACGCGGCCCGGTACATCGTGAACCCGACCGCGTGGGCGTACTACATGATCGAGGCGTTCGACACGACGCCCGAGGGTGCGGACAAGTTGGTGGCCGGCACGCACCCGTTCGACCGGACGATCCGCCCGCAACTGGTGAACGACCTGAACCCCGAGTACCGGGACGTGATCCGCGCGTTCAAGGCGCGGACCGGCGTCGGCGGGGTGCTGAACACCAGCTTCAACCTCCACGGCTCCCCGATCGTCGGCACCCCCGAGGTGGCGATCGAGACGCTGAAGGGCAGTGCGCTCGACGCACTGGCGCTGGGCCCGTTTTTGATCGAGAGGATGGGGCAAGATGGGTCCGCCTCCTTCGGATGACTGCCGGGACGAGTACGTCTACCAACCCGGCCACTTCCCGCACACGGCTGGCTACCTCTGGCCGACGGTTATCGCCGAACTCGATCGGTTGAACCTGCCTCGTGACCGCCGTCGCGTGTTTGAATTAGGATGTGGGAATGGCGCGTTTTCGCACGAACTTTCACGACGCGATTGGACCGTCACGGGGATCGACCCTTCCCAATCTGGGATCAATGAGGCACGTAAGGGCGGCCACGGCGAGTTCCATGTCGCGTCCGCATACGATGACTTGGCCAGCCGGTTCGGCACGTTTCCGACAGTAGTCAGCCTGGAAGTCGTCGAGCACGTGTACGACCCGCGCAAGTATACAAGAACAGTCTACAGTCTATTGGAGCCAGGCGGAGTGGCTTTAATCTCGACCCCGTATCACGGGTATTGGAAGAATCTCGCTCTCGCCCTGACTGGTCGGATGGACGCTCACTTCACCGCCCTCTGGGACCACGGGCACATCAAGTTCTGGTCGATCGCGACCCTCAACCAACTCCTTACGGAAGTCGGATTCGAGGTACTTCGGTTCCACCGTGTGGGGCGCGTATCGATCTTGGCCAAGAGCATGATTGTCGTCGCACGGCGGCCGAGATGACAAGTTTAGTGTCGCTAACTCTCCTCATCGCCGCCCGGAATGAGGCCGCGAACATTCGCAAGTGCCTCGCCTCGGTCGTCGGTCGCGCGGAGCGGGTCGTCGTACTCGACTCGCACAGCACAGACGCGACCGCCCAACTCGCGGCGGAGGCGGGGGCGGAGGTCGTGCAGTTCACCCATGCGGGCGGGTATCCCAAGAAGCGGCAGTGGGCGCTCGATACGCTGGACATCACGACCGAGTGGGTCTTGTTCCTCGACGCCGACGAGGAGGTGCCGGCGGGCCTGTGGGACGAGATCGCGGCCGCGGTCGCGGACGCAAAGTCCCCGAACGGGTTCCTCGTCACCAAGGGGTTCCACTTCCTCGGCCGGCGGTTCCGGTTCGGGGGGTTCTCGTTTGCCGCGGTGCTGCTCGTCAGACGGGGGAAGGCCCGGTTCGAGAAGTTGGTCGACGACCCGGCCAGCGGGCTCGACATGGAGGTCCACGAGCGGGTCGTCGTCAACGGCCCGGTCGGGCGACTGCGGACCCCGCTCGTTCACGACGACTTCAAGGGCCTGGAAGCCTACCTCGACCGGCACAACCGGTACTCCACCTGGGAAGCCCGGTTGCGGTTGCGGTTCCTCACGAGCGGCGAGTATGGCGAGTCCCGCATCAGGCCGCGGCTGTTCGGGAACGCCCAGGAGCGGCGGCGGTTCCTGAAGTACCTTGCCGTCCGGTTGCCGGGCGAATCGTTCGCGTGGTTCGCGTATCACTACGTCCTGCGGCTCGGGTTCCTGGAGGGCCGGCGGGGGTGGATTGCCGCCCGGCTCCGGTCGGACTACATCGCCGCCGTTCGGGCCAAGGTGTACGAGATGAAGACCGCTTCCCGCCCGGAGGTCCGCCGTGACTGACGCCCTTGCGAACGCCCGCGTCCTCGTCACCGGCGGGGCCGGGTTCCTCGGTCGGCCCGTCTGCGACGCGATCCGCACCC
>CAYUHJ010000341.1:0-4944 GCA_964444365.1 uncultured Alcaligenaceae bacterium
GGTCGTCCGGGTTCAGGCGGACGAGCTGGTCGGCCGCGTCGAGGAAGTCGCGGTGCCGGCCCTCGGCGTCGTACCACCCCGCGAGTTGCCGCCAGCCCCAGGCGTAGTCGGGCTCGTCGGCGACGATTTGCTTCATCAGGTCGATCGCCCGGGCGCGGTCGCCGCGGCGGGCTTCGACCCAGGCGGCCCGGCCCCGCAGCGCGATCGGGTACGGCGGCGGGACCGCGGGCGGGGCACACGCGGCCGCGGCGTCGTCGAACCGACCCGCCCCGGCCAGTTGTTCCGCCCGGCGGTCGTAGGCCGGGACGAACCGCGGGTAGTGCTTGATGGCGGCGTCGCACGCGGCCAGTCGCTCGTCGGTGTCGGCGGTCTCCGCGTCCGGGGTGTCGAGCCAGTAGATCGCCGCCCACGGGTTGAACGGGTCGCCCGACTGCCAGGCGTCCTTCATCACCGCGTGCGACCGCGCCTCCCACCCGGCGACGCGCATCTCGGCGAGGCCCATCTGCAGGAACAGCGGCGGGCCGTCCCCCTCGGCGGTGCAGATGTCCGCGAAGGCGCGGGCGGCGGCGTCTTCGTCCTTCTGCCGGGCCGCGAACTGCACCTGTTTCACCAGCACTTCCGGGCCGGACATGTGCTCTTGCAGGACCGCCAGGGCCGAGCGGGCCTCGCGGAACTCGCCGTCCGCGAGGTAGGCGTCGAACAGAATCGCGGCGGCGGGGGAGTAGTTCGCGTACAGCCGGAGGACTTCGCGGAGGTCTTCCTTGCCGCCGTCGCGGTCCCCGGTTTGCAGCTTCGCCTCGCCCCGCATGGTCAGCGACATGGGGTGCTCGGGGCGGAGCCGGCAGAGTTCGCCCGCGGCTTCGAGGTAGTTCTCCGGGCGGTTCGTGTCGTTGTACCACTCGGCGAGTTGCTGCCAGCCCCAGACGTACTCGGGGTCGACGGCGACGAGCGCCTGCATCGGCGGGATGGCGGCGGTGTAGTTCCCGCGGCGGGCCTCCACCCACGCGGCCCGGCCCTGCAGTACCAGCGGAAGGTCCGTCACGAGGGCCGTCGGTCGGGCCGCCTCCAGGGCCTCGTCGAACCGGCCCATCTGGGCGAGCCGTTCCGCCCGGAGGTCGTGCGCTTCCACGTTGCGCGGGTCCAGGGTCGTCGCCTTGTCCAGCGCGGCCAGGGCCTCGGCGGCGTGGGCGGGTTCGTACAGGTGCCGGGCCAGCCGCAGCCACTGGCGGGGGTCGCCGGCGCGGTCGCGGGTCAGTTCGCGGGCGAGGTCGGTCGCTTCGTGCTCGCAGTCGAGCTTGTCCGACCACACCACGACCCCGCCCCAGGCGATGTCCGGGCCGGGGGGGCGGTCGGGGTCGTAGCCGGGCTCGTGGCGGACGGCCGCCTTCGCGTGGTCGAGCGCCTCCCGGCCGCGGTCGGCGTGCCAGAGCCGGTCGGCGAGGGACCAGTGGGCCCAGTGGTCGAGCGGGTTCCGCTGGACCACCCGGCGGAGGACCTCGATCGCCTCGTCCTCCTCCCCGGCGTCGGCGAGGGCGTCCGCGAGTTCCTTGCTCACCGGGCTCCACCCCGGCGCGACGGCCACCGCTTGCCGCAGGGCTTCGAGCCGTTCGTCCTGGTTGTCCAGCGCCTCGTAGGCTTCCGCGAGGTCGACCCACAGCCGGGCGATCAGCGGGAACCGCTCCGTCGCGTCGCGGGACGTGGCGATCGCCTCCTGCTCCCGGTGCATCCGGACGAGCATCTGCGACACCAGCGACCAGCACTGCCAGAGGTCCGGGCGCTCGTCGAGGAACTTTTCCAGTTCCGCGAACAGCCGTTCTTGCGCGGCGGGCTTGTCGACGAGCCGAACCGCCTGCTCGAAGTACGCGACCAGGCCGTCACCCGTGTGCGGGGAGTGGTGGAGTTGCTCCGCGACGTACCGCAGGGAGCCGCGTTTCTCCTTGTTGCCCCGGCACACCTGGACGAGTTCGCCGATGAGCAGTTCCTGGTCCGGGAACTTCTTCACCGCCTCGCGGAACGTGGCGATCGCCTCGTCCACGCGGTCGGCCTTGCGGTGGACGTGGCCGAGCACGGCGTAGTGCGACGGGTGGTCGGGTTCGTACTCGGCGGCCTTCGTGATGGCGGCGAGGGCCTCGTCGTGCCGGCGGCGGTCGGCGAACACGAGCGCGAGTTGCCGGTGCGACCACGCGTCGTGCGGGCACAGGGCGAGGAGGTGCTGGGTCGCGGACACGGCGGCGGCGTCGGTCGGGTCGCGGTACAGGTACTCGGCCCGCAGGCGGGTCAGCGGGTAGGAGTCCGGGTAGCGGGCGGCGACGGCCGTCAGGTGGCGGACGGCGGCGGCCCGGCCGTCGGTCTCGGCGGTCAGCCCGGCCGCGATCCGGTGCGCCTCCGGGTTCAGCGGGTCGAGTTCGAGCAGTTCGAGGACGTGCGCCAGCGCCCCCGGGTAGTCCGGCTTCGTGCGGGCGACCCGGGCCGCGGCCCGGCACCACGTCGGCGCGGGGACGTGCGGCTTCGCGGCGGCGAGGTCGGCGTCCGCCTCCGCAGGCTTGCCGAAGTTCGCGTGCATCTCCGCCCGGAACAGCAGGAGTTCCCCGAGGGCGGGCGCGGAGGTGGGGAGGGACGGAGGGGGGAGGGACGGAGGGGCGGAGAGAGACTCCTCGCTCCCCGTCTCCTTCACTCCTTCACTCCCCGTCTCCGTTTCTCCGACACCCGCCGCCAGCTTCTCGATCGACCGGTCGAGCGCCGAGAACGCCTGCTCCGGCTCGTCGCGGTCGAGCAGCGCGTTGAACAGGGCCTTCACCGCGGGCGGGGACGGCACCGCCGCGCGGGTGGCCTTCTGCTGGAACAGCCGGACCGCGTCCGGCCCCTGGCCGACCGCCCGCGCGACCCGCGCGTAGGCTTCGGAGAACTGGTCCTCCCGGTCGTCCAGGCAGGCGGCGAAGCGGTACACCTCGACGGCCTCGGCGAACCGCTGGTGCTCCCACCACTGCGACGCGAGGAGGTAGTACCCGGCGGCGGCCGGCGGGCGGTTCCGGACCGACCGGCGGAGCAACCGGTTCGCCTCCTCCTGCCGGGCCGGGTCGACGAGCAGCATCTGCGCCAGCGACTGCACGAGCAGCGGCTCGGCGTCGAGCTTGGCCGCCTCCGCTTCCAGGAACCCGAGCCGTTCCGCGACCCGGCCGAGTTCCCGCAGCACCGCCGCCTTCGACAGCACCAGGGTGGAATCGTGCGGGAAGTCCGTGAGCAAGTCCGTCAGCGCGTCGAGCAGCAACACCGGGTGGCCGGTCGCCCGGGCCCAGGCGACGGCGGCGAACTTGGCCAGTCGGTGGGCCGGGTGCGCGGTCCGGAAGTCGGCGATCGCCTGCTTCGCCTCGGGGAACCGGCGGTCCGCGAGGTGGCTCTGGATCGAAAAGAGCCGGTCGTACTCGGCGGCGTCCGGCAGCGTCAGCCCGTCGAACTTCGCGGCGTGCTCGGCCGGAACCGCGGCGAGGCACCGCGGGCCGAACGGGGCGTAGCGCTCGCCCAGCACCTTGACCGGGGCCTCCGCCGGGCGGCGCTCGAACCCGTCGGCCAGGAACACGCTGCCGCGAAGGGTGTCGGACCCGGTCACGAGCCGCGGCTGGCCGAACCCGGCTTCGACGAGCGTGACGAAGAACGGGACGCCCCGTGCGATCAGCGCGTCGGCGGCGGATTGGGTCAGCGTGAACTCGCGCGTCACCCACCCGGCCGCGTCGAACCGCCGGCGCTCGGCCGCGTCGGGCAGCCCGTCGAGCGGACCCGTCGCGTCGGCGGCCGGCGCGGGGCGGGACCAAAACTTCGCCAGCAGGTCCGCCGGCGACGGCGGGGTGCCGGCGTAGGCGAGATCGACGGGCAGCAGGCGACGCGAAGGCAACCCGTCCCCCGACCCCTCCCCTAAGCGGAGAGGGGAGGCAGAATCTTGGCTTTGCTCCCCCTCTCCGCTTCGGGGAGGGGGTTGGGGGGAGGGGTTCTTCGCACCCAACCGGTCCGCGAACGCGGTGTAAAAGTCTTCCTTCACCTCCCGTGCGTGCCGCTCCGCCTCGGGGAGTTCCCCCAGCAGGTACGCCACGTCCGCCCGCCGGGCGGCCAGCCACTTCGCCACTTCCGGCTCGATCAGCGGGGTGAGTTCGGCGTACCGCTCCAGGCTCTTGCGGGCGTCGGCCGGGCGGGTCAGGTCGAGTTGCAGCGCCGCCAGCTGGGCGACGACCATGCCGCTCTCCAGGTGCGCGGTCGCTTCGGTCAGGAAGTCGATCGCCTCGGTCGACCGCCCGGACCGGTGCAGCATGTGCGCGACGGCCTGGACCGCCGGCCGGAACCACGCTTGCAGTTCCAGCGACCGCCGGGCCGTGGCCAGCGCCTCGTCGAGCCGGTCGGCCGCCTCGTACACGGACGCGCGTTCGACCAGCACCCACGCCCGGCTCGCGGCCGTCGCCTCCGCCTGGGCGAACCACTTCTCCGCGCGGTCGAAGTCCCGCAGCCGTCCGCACACGAACCCGTGCAGCGCGAGCCAGTCGGCCCGCAGGTCCGGGGAGGCGTCGGTCCAGTCCGGGTGCTGTTGCAGGAACCGCCAGCACGCCAGCGGGCCGAACTGCTCCAGCCGGTAGCGGGCGTGGTAGTAGATCGCTTCGAGGTTGACGGGGTTTTCCCGGAACGCGACGGCGTGCAACCCCCGGCCGAGCTTCGGGGCCCCGAGCTGGATCGCGAGCCGGCCGCCGAGCAGGCGCGCGGCGGGGTTCGCCCACCGGCGGATCGGGCCGAAGGGTCCGGACGCGGCGAGCGCTTGCAGGTACCGCCCCTGCGAGTACAGTTCGCGGATTCGGGCGAGGTCCGCGGCGGGGATTTCCATTCGGTGAAGCCGGTGTCGATGGTGAGTTGAAACTTCTCCCCTCTCCCCTTGGGGAGAGCGGAAGTCTTGTAGGTCGGGTCGAG
>CAYUHJ010000342.1:0-2818 GCA_964444365.1 uncultured Alcaligenaceae bacterium
GGCTGGCGGGCGACGACCCCGTTCCGCGAGGGGTTGAAGCGAACGATCGAGTGGTTCGCCACACGTGAGAAAATGCCGTGAGTGCCAAGAACGTCACATACGACCAAGCCGATCGCGATCTCGCTCGGGCATCCGGGCGGCCGTTGGTGACCATCGACGTGAACGGTACGTTCGTTACCGCTGGTCATTTCCGGGACAATCCTCGAATTACCTTACAGGGGTGTCTGTCAACTGATCAAGCCGAACGGGTTCTGGCATTGCTCCGGGACATTGCACGAGAGTGCTTGGCCGCGGGCGATGAACCCAAGGGGTGATGAGGACGACGCGGGCGATGACTCCGGCAGGTCACGAGCCGAACTCCCGAGCGCATTTCCCTCAACCGCGCCTCGACCGCACGCTGGCCGCAGGAAAGGACCGTCACGCCCCCTCAGATGCCCGCGTGTCGCGGGCGTTTCTTTCCCTCCGCGGTCAGTCCATCACCCCTCATCGCCGTCATCGCCGACCGGTTGGCGGAGACGCGGCCGCCGCCGCCGACCGCAACCCGAGTCCGGCGATTTCCGACATTTACTTGTCTTGCTTGCCCTTGATTCTTTTCCGTGACCCCCTCTGCCAGCACGCCCTTCCGCAGTATTCGGCCACATTCTTGCGCCCGTCGGACGGGTTAATGAAGAAGGGTTCGCCGCAGAACTTGCATTCGCGGAACGCGGGGGTCATCGGGTTGTCCATCGACGCCGCGAACTGGACCCACAGGGCGGCCAAGAGGTCGACCGGTACCCACCTCACTCTCGTCGCCCCGTCCTCGTCGCCGGTGACATCCACGCGGAAGCGACAGTGCCTCGCGAACAGGCACGCGAGGGCCTTTCGCACGGCTGCGGCAGCGTCCGTGATGGCGTTGCTTCCGTCGGCCGGCCCGAGGAAAAGGACCGTGCGAGAGGGGTCGGGAGGGTCCGGGTCTGGGTGATCCGGGAACAACGACTCCTTCTTCTTCCTGTCCCTCTCCCCGTCCGCGTCGAAGTACCAGCCGCTTGGAAGCTTCCAGCCTCTGCCCGTCTGCACCTCGGTGCCGTCTTCGAGGAGTACCCGTTCGGCCCCCTCGGGCGGCCCGGGCAGTTGTCGGACGGACCAGGCACGCTTTCGCGGCGGCGTGCCCTTGATGGACGATACGATCTCGACGGCTTGACTAATATCCGATATTGCCTTCCGCCAGTCGGAGAGGCGGTCCGCCGGTCGGGCAGCGGGCAGCGGACCCGCAACGCCCTGAGGCCAACGGAGGGCGTCACATCCGTGGAGTAGTCCGAAGTCCTTGGCGAACGCGACGATCTCCTCCCGGCGATCGAGTTTGATCGAGGCAAGCCGCTGATAGTCGGGTGCCCTCTTGCTCTTTGAGGGAAGCCAAACCTCTGCGTGGCCGTTGCCTCTCGCATCGGGGACGAGGACCCTCTCGGAGTGACCGGTGTCCGAGGTCGGTTTCTTCCAGACGTAGTTGGTTGCACGCGACTGACGGAACAGGACGACCCGCTCCGGGTCGGCGGCAACCCCGAGCCGAAGCGCAGGGAGTCGGTCCCTGGACTGTTTCACGATTCCCTCCAACCGGGTTCAGAATTCGCTGGCATCAACTCGTGCCTTGCGACGCCGGTCAAACCGCCGATGGTGTTGTTCTTCGGGGCTTGGCCACTGATAAACGGTCAGGGAAGCCAACGACCCCCCGACGCCCCGTCCCCGCCGAGATCCAACTCCCCGCCGAGATCCAACTCCCCGCCAGCCCGGAACCCGTCCCGGAGGATTTTTGGAAATTGTTGCCTGAGTCGTTTGTAGCCCGTAAACCCTGCTATTCGAAGTCACTGAACATAACGAATTATTTGGCAAACAGTTGCGCCTCAAGTCAAGGGCTCAGTCCGGGCAAATTGAAGCGCGTTTGAAGCGCAATCGGCCTCTTCGGAATCGGCTTTGTTTTCTTGGATTATCAGTTTCCGCGTTTACAGTCGGGGCATCCTGACGGAACGCCATCGGTCGCCCCTCGGCCCCGTAAGCCAACCGTTTCGGCCCCCGGCGTCCGACCCGGGCTCACGAGCATTTCGGAAAAAGTTCGCGGCGGACAGGCCCGGGGTCTCCAACGTCTTCCAAGGCAAACGAACAGAATCAAGGTCTTCTTGGCTAGAGGTCCCAGGCATGGGCGGGCTTGGCAGCACGCGGTGGGGCAGACACCGCAAGAAACGCACAGTCGAGGGTTGCCGGCACTTCACGGTGAAGTGCCTGCTCGCGGGGGAGTCGCCGACTCCCGGCCGGTACGGAACGCTAACGTGGGAGGGCGGGGCGTCGATTGGGTTCGTGATCACCCCCGGCCCGCGCGTCCGGTTGGTCTACACGGCCGCGACGGCGACGGACGACTCGCAACTCCTCGACTACGCGGTCCCGCTGGTCGCCGGCAAGGTGCCGAACGGCGGCACGAAGTACTGGTTCGCGTGCCCGCTCGCGGTCGACGGGAAACCGTGTGGCCGGCGTTGCAAGACGCTGTACCTGCCGCCTGGGGCGACCTACTTCGGGTGCCGGACCTGCCACCGGCTCGTGTACCGGTCGAGCCAGGCCCACGACAGCCGCGTGTCTCGGCTGGTGAAGGACCCCACCGCCCTGCTCGCGATGATCCGGGACCCGCCGGGCCCCTCGCTCGCCCGACTCGGGCTCCTGCTGTCCGCCCTGACCGAGCTCCGGGAACTCGCGGATCGCGCCGCGAACACGTTGAACTGAATCCGACCCTTTTCCGAGGCATGCCGATGTACGAGTCCAAAAAGTCAAATAAGATTTAGATCGACATCTACGC
>CAYUHJ010000342.1:2828-4936 GCA_964444365.1 uncultured Alcaligenaceae bacterium
GTCGAAACTGCTTTCTCGCTCGGTGAACGCCCTGGAACGGGACTAGGCCGCGGGCCGCCTGCCGCCGCCTGTGCGGGTTGGCGGAGCGAAGAGATGGCGGGTGTCCGAGATCGAGGGCTGGGTGGCCGACGGCTGCCCGCCCTACCGCAAGTCCGTGAGCCGTGGGTGATGACCCCTTCCTGCTGAACCTGATTGATTCCGACTTTCCAAACGCGAACGGGCCGGGGGCCCGCCAAGACGCCCCGGCCCGTTGAAATGAGAAATCTATGTCCAATGTACACTCCGACCGTTCAGACGACAAGTGGATCCACGTTTCCGCCGCCGCCCCGTGCCCGGTCTGCGACAAGCCCGACTGGTGCTCCCGCTCGGCCGACGGCACCGCAATCCTGTGCCAGCGGGTCGAGTCCGGGAAGCGGTGCGGCGAGGGCGGGTGGCTGCACCGGCTCGCCGACCGCGACGCGCTGCCCCGCGTGGCTTCCAAGAAGTCGACGCACGACTGGGCGGCCCGGGCCGCCCGGTACGCTGCAACGTTCACGCCCGCCCGCCGACAGGAACTCGCGGAACACCTGAAGCTGCCGGAGGGCGTGTTCGACGCGATCCCCGGCGTCGGCGTCGAGTCCGTCGCGACCGAGGGCACGACGTTCACCTTCCCCGAGGCGGACGCTTCCGGGGCCGTCGTCGGCATCGTCCGGCGGTTCCCGGACAGGTCGAAGAAGACGCTGCCCGGCGGGAAGCGGGGGCTCACCTTGCCGAAGGGGTGGCAGGACTTCCCCGGCCCGGTCTTCGTCGTCGAGGGGCCGACCGACACGCTCGCGATGACCGCCGCCGGGCTCGCCGCCGTCGGTCGCCCCAGCAACTCGGGAGGTGCCGGCCTTCTTGCCAAGCTCTTCACGGGGCTGCCCGACCGCGAGGTGATCGTCGTCGGGGAGAACAACCGCAAGGAAGAGACCGGACCCTGGCCCGGTCGCGACGGGGCGGAGTCGGTGGCCCGGAAGCTGGCCGCGGACTTGCGGCGTTCCGTTCGGGTGGCGTTCCCGCCGGACGGGTTCAAGGACGTGCGCGACTGGCTGACGGCCGCGGAACGAGACGAAGTTCCCTGGCTCGAACGCGGCGGCGAGCTTCGCCGGCACCTCGAAGCGTCTGCCGTCGGTGTACCGCACCCGGACGACGCCGAGGCGGAGGACCGTCGCGACGCGGTCGAGATCGTGGTCGGCGAGGACGAGTACCGCGTCAACGACGAGGCCGTCGCGGCGATCGGGGCCGACCCCGACGTGTACAGCCGCGGCGGGATCTTGGTCCACGTCGTGGAACAAGAGGTGTTCGACCCGGAAGCGGTCGTGCGTCGGCCGGTGGGTGCCCCCATCCTGCGGGAACTGGCGAAGCCGTTGCTCCGGGAGCGGCTCACGCGGGTCGCCCGGTGGAAGCACTGGCGGCACCGGGGCGAGGAAGCCGAGCTCGTCCCGGTCCACCCGCCCGACTGGTGCGTGTCGGCGGTCCAGGCCCGCGGGTGCTGGCCGACCGTCCGCCGGCTCGAAGCGGTCGTCACCCACCCGGTCCTGATGCCCGACGGGTCGGTCCTGGCGGCCGACGGCTACCACCCCCGCGCCGGCATCCTCGCCTGCCTTCCCGCGAACTTGGCGGTGAGCGTCCCCGACCGCCCGACGCGGGACGAGGTGAGGGCCGCCGTCGACACCCTGCTCGACCCGGTCGTCGACTTCCCGTTCGAGACGCCCGCCCACCGGGCCGCCTGGGTCGCCGGGCTGCTGACGCCGCTGGCGTGGTTCGCGTTCGCCGGCCCCGCCCCGCTGTTCCTCATCGACGGCAACGTCCGGGGCATCGGGAAGGGGCTGCTCGCCGACGTGATCGCGCTGATCGTGACCGGCCGGCGGTTCCCCACCATGAGCTACACGAACGACCGGGAGGAACTCCGCAAGAAGATCACCACCGTTGCCGTTGAGGGGGAGAGGCTCGTGTTGCTGGACAACCTAGCCGGGTCGGTCGGCAACGACGTTCTTGACGCGGCGCTGACGTCCGACCAGTGGAAGGACCGGCTCCTCGCCCCCCCCCCCCCCCCCCCCCCCCCCCCCCCCCCCCCCCCCCCCCCCCCC
>CAYUHJ010000343.1:0-4917 GCA_964444365.1 uncultured Alcaligenaceae bacterium
CCCTCCGCCCGTGCGGTCGGTTCCCCGTCATTTCTCAGCGGAAAACGCCGTCCTGTCTGCGTCCCCGAGCTTGGCGCGCGTGTTGCATTGGCCGGTCCCGCGGTTGTCGGGCCCGGCCCGGCCCGGTGCCGATCCCAATGCGACCCAGGCAAGACTCATGAACGCCCCGAAGAAGCTCTCGGCCCTCGTCGCGGCCGCGGCCCTCGCCCTGCCCGCGTGCCAGCTTCACGCGAAGCACGAGGAGCACGAGCACCACGAGCACAACAAGCTCGTCGCGACCAGCCCGAAGGTGCAGGACGTCGTCATCACCCAGCAGTACGTCTGCCAGATCCGGTCGCAGCGGAACATCGAGGTGTGCGCCCTCCAGAGCGGGTACCTGGAGCCGATCCCCGTCAAGGAAGGCCAGGCGGTCAAGCAGGGGGACGTGCTGTTCCGGGTCATCCCCACGCTGTACCAGGCCCGGCTCGACGCCGAGGTCGCGGAGGCGCAACTGGCCCAGCTGGAGTACAACAACACCAAGCGGCTGCACGACACGAACGTCGTGTCGTACCAGGAGGTCGCCCTGGCCCAGGCCCGGCTGGACAAGGCCAACGCGAAGGCCAAGCTGGCCCGGGCGGAGCTGGACTTCACCGTCACCCGCGCCCCGTTCGACGGCATCGTGGACCGGCTGATGAAGCAACAGGGGAGCGAGGTCAAGGAAGGCGAGGTGCTGACGAACCTGTCCGACAACAGCACGATGTGGGTGTACTTCAACGTGCCGGAAGCCCGGTACTTCGAGTACAAGGCCCGGCAGGGGGCCAACAGCACGGTGTCCCGCCTCGAACTCCTGGACTCGCGGGTCGAACTGATCCTGGCGGACGGCAAGAAGTTCGACCACGACGCCGGGAACGCCGTCACCGTGGAGGCGAAGTTCAACAACGAGACGGGGAACATCGCGTTCCGGGCCGACTTCCCGAACCCGGACCGGCTCCTGCGGCACGGGCAGACGGGGACCATCCTGATCCACCGCACGATCCGCGACGCCGTCGTCATCCCCCAGCGGGCCACGTTCGAGATCCTCGACAAGCGGTACGTCTACGTGATCGGCGAGGACCACGTCGTCCACCAGCGGCCGATCACGATTGCCAACGAACTGGAAGACACGTTCGTCATCAAGTCCGGGGTCGGGCCGAAGGACAAGATCCTGCTCGAAGGCGTGCGGCAGGTCCACGAGAACGAGAAGGTCGAGGCGGAGTACCGCAAGCCGGACGACGTTCTCGGCAGCCAGAAGTTCCACGCCGAGTAAGCCGGCCGCCGGCCCGCCCGAATGACGTTCGCTCGCGACCCCACGCGCAGGCGTGGGGTTTTCGTTCCCCTCTCCCCGCACCTGGGTTGCCTCGACCGGCCCGTTTCCCCGTACCCCCCGAGGTCGCTCCCGAACCATGTTCACGCAGATCCTGTACCGCCCGGCCCTGGCCATCGTCATCTCGATCCTGCTCCTGTTCCTCGGGGTGCTGGGTTACAAAACCCTGCCGGTCGAGCAGTTTCCGAACGTGACGCCGCCGACGGTCGAAGTCGCGATCGCGTACCCCGGTGCCAGCGCGAACGTGCTGGTGGACTCGGTGCTGATCCCGATGGAACAGTCGATCAACGGCGTGCAGAACATGCGGTACATGACGTCCGACGCGACGAGCGCGGGCGAGGCGACGATCCGCATCTACTTCGAGCCCGGCTCGGACCCGAACATCAACGCGGTGAACGTGCAGAACCGGGTGAACATCGTGCTCAACCGGCTGCCGCCGCTGGTCGTCCGCGAGGGCATCCTGGTCAGCCAGGTCGTGCCGAGCATGTTGATGTACGTCAACATTTACAGCGAAGACCCGAACGCCGACCAGAAGGACCTGTTCAACTACGCGAACGTGAACGTGCTCAACCGGTTGAAGCGGATCAAGGGGATGGGGGTGCCACGGAACCTCGGGAACCGGGCGTACGCGATGCGGCTGTGGCTGAACCCGGAGCGGATGCGGGCGTACAACATCTCCTCGCAAGACGTGATGAAGGCGGTGGCCGAGCAGAGCGTGATCGGGTCGCCCGGTCGGTTGGGGCAAGCCACCGGTCGGACCTCCCAATCTCAGGAATACGTGTTGACCTACGTGGGCCGGTACAACAAGGAGGACCAGTACGCGAACATCATCCTGCGGGCGAACCCGAACGGAGAAATCCTCCGGCTCAAGGACGTGTGCGGGCTGTTGGACCCGATCAAGCCGGCCGAGCTGCGCGACCCGTTGCGGGCCGTGGCCGGCGTCGCCGCCGTCCCGCCGCCGCCGCCGCCCGGCATCGAACTCGGGTCCGAGTTCTTCGACATCTACTCGGACATCAACGGCCTCCCCGCCACGTCCATCGTGCTCAAGCAGAGCCCCGGTTCCAACGCCTCGAAGGTGATCGAGGAGATCAAGGCCGAACTCAAGGACGTGGAGAAAGAGTTCCCGCCGGGGATGAAGGTCGAACTCGCCTACGACGTGTCCAAGTTCCTGGAAGCGTCCATGAAAAAGGTGGAACACACGCTCATCGAGGCGTTCATCCTCGTGTCGCTCGTCGTGTTCCTGTTCCTCGGGGACGTGCGGTCGACCCTCATTCCGATCATCGCGGTGCCGGTGTCGCTGATCGGCACGTTCTTTGTCCTGCGGTTGCTGGGGCTGTCGATCAACCTCGTCACGCTGTTCGCGATGGTGCTCGCGATCGGGGTGGTGGTGGACGACGCGATCGTCGTGGTCGAGGCGGTCCACGCGAAGATGGCGGAAAAACACCTGTCCCCGTACCGGGCGACGATGGAGGTGCTCCACGAGATCAGCGGGGCGATCATCGCCATCACGCTGGTGATGACCTCGGTGTTCGTTCCCGTGACGTTCATCCCCGGCCCGGTCGGCACGTTCTACCGCGAGTTCGGCCTCACGATGGCCACGTCCATCATCCTGTCCGGGCTGGTGGCCCTGACGCTGACGCCCGTGCTGTGTGCGATGATCCTGAAGCCCCACGAGCACGCGGCGGACCACACGGCGAACGGCAAAGCCGGTCACGCCCACCCGCCGAAGAAGCGGAACTGGGTGCGGATCATCGCGGCCGCGGTCCTGGGGATCGTGTTCGTTCTCGCCCCGATCACCTACCTCGCCTTCGAATTGTGGGGCTATGCCGGCCTCGGGCTGCTGGCGTTGCCGTTCGTCCGGAAGCCGTTCGACCGGGCCGTGGAGTGGGTGACGGCCGGGTACGCGGGCGTCCTCCGCGGGATCGTGACCCTCCGGCTGGTCACGGTGCTGGTCGTCGGCGGGTTCGCCGCGGGGATCGTGGTGGTCAACACCACCCTGCCGACGGGGTTCATCCCCAGCGAAGACCAGGGCATCATTTACGCGGTCATCCAGACGCCGCCGGGGTCGACGCTGGAGTACACGAACGCGAAGGCCCAGGAACTGGAAAAAATCTGCAAGGAGGTCGAGGAGGTCAAGTCGGTCACGTCGCTGGCCGGGTACGAGGTGCTGACGGAGGGCCGCGGTTCGAACGCCGGGACGTGCATCATCAACCTCCAGAACTGGGCCGAGCGGGACCGGACGGCCCGGCAGATCATCGTCGACCTGGAGGAAAAGTGCCAGCGGATGAGCGACGTGAAGTTGGAGTTCTTCGAGCCGCCCGCGGTCCCCGGGTTCGGGGCGGCCGGCGGGTTCTCCATGCGGCTGCTCGACACGACGAACACGTCCGACTACCAGCGGCTCGGCGAGGTGACGGACAAGTTCATGGCCGCCCTCCGCAAGCGGAAGGAGCTGTCCAACCTGTTCACGTTCTACACGACCGACTACCCGCAGTACGAACTGATCGTCAACAACGACGTGGCCATGCAGAAGGGCGTGTCGATCGGCACCGCGCTGGACAACCTGAACATTCTGATCGGGAGCACCTACGAACAGGGGTTCGTTCGGTTCAACCAGTTCTACAAGGTCTACGTGCAGGCCGACCCGTCCTTCCGCCGGCTCCCGACCGACCTGGACAACCTGTTCGTCAAGAACGACAAGGGGGACATGGTCCCGTACTCGGCGTTCATGACCGTCAAGAAGAAGCAGGGGCTGAACGAAATCACCCGGTACAACCAGTACCCCTCGGCCGCGATCCAGGGCGCGCCCGCCAAGGGGTACAGCAGCGGGCAGGCCATCCAGGTCATCCAGGAGGTCGCAAAGGAGACCCTGCCGCCGGGGTACAGCGTCGGGTGGGAGGGGCTGTCCTACGACGAGTCGAAGAAGGGCGTGACGGTCGAGATTCCCGCTGTGACGACGTTCGAGGTCAGCACGGCGACGGTCATCTTCGTCATCGTCGTCGCGTTCGTGTACCTCGTGCTGGTCGCCCAGTACGAGAGCTTCCTGCTCCCGCTGGCCGTGATCCTGTCCCTGCCGGTCGGGCTGTTCGGGGCGTTCTTCTTCCTGCAATTCCTGGGGCTGGCCAACGACGTGTACGCCCAGATCGGGCTGGTCATGCTCGTCGGGTTGCTCGGGAAGAACGCCATCCTGATCGTCGAGTTCGCGGTCCAGCGGCGGCGGGAGGGGCTGTCGTTGAAGGAAGCCGCGATCGAAGGGGGCAAGCTGCGGTTCCGGCCGATTCAGATGACCTCGTTCGCGTTTATCGCCGGGCTGCTGCCGCTGGTGGTCGCGACCGGGGCCGGGGCGATCGGCAACCGCACCATCGGGACGACGGGGGCCGGCGGGATGGTCGTGGGCACGGTGTTCGGGGTGCTCATCATCCCCGGCCTGTACTACATCTTCGGCAAGCTGGCTGACGGCCGGAAATTGCTCAAGGACGAGTCCGACGCGCCGCTCAGCGAGTTGTTCGAGCACGGCCGGGAGCCGGTCGCCCTCGTGACCGCGCCGCCGGAGCCCGCGCACCCGGCCGGGCACGGGC
>CAYUHJ010000344.1:0-4852 GCA_964444365.1 uncultured Alcaligenaceae bacterium
CGTTCGTGTCGAGGACGATGCAGGCGAAGCCGTTCTTCGCGAACCACGCGGGGTGGTACTGGTACTTCACCTTGCTGCCGTAAGACACGCCGCCCTCGACGACGTTGCCGTGACCGCAGACGTACAGAACCGCCGGGAGTTTTTCACCCGGCTTGCGGCTCTTCGGCAGGTAAAAGTTTGCCGTCACGTACAGGCCGGGCCGGCTCTGGAAGTGGAGCTTTTCGACGGTGTACCCGTCCCCCTCGACGGTGCCGGTGACGGTCGCCTTCAGGTCGGTCTTCGCGGGCATCGGCCACAGGCCCATCATCTCGAAAAACTGCCGCCGGCGTTCCGGCCGCTCCTTCTCCCACGCGCCGCGGGTGGTCAGGTTCGTCAGGCAGCCGTCCGACACTTGCTTCACCTGATCGGCGAAGGAATGGTCGACGACGTACTGCCCCCGGGGGTACACCTTGGACGCCGGCGGCTTGGGCCGTTGGGCCGGGGCCGGGGAGACGAAGACCACGACCAGAGCGAACGCGAGGGTGAGGGTGAGGGTGCGCATCGGGGTGAACGCTGAGGGTGGGGCGGGATGGGGTGAAGATACCACACACCGCGTCCGGAGCGGAAGGATGCCGAATGGTTTTGCTTCGTGATCTTGGCCCCCCTCTCCCCGCCGGGGAGAGGGGCGGGGGTGAGGGGTGAACTGACAGCCCCGATCCGCGATGGCCAGCGGGTGAAGCGATTCCCCTCGCCTCTGGCCCTTCTCCCCAACCGGGAGAGGAGAGCGAGCATCGGGAATCCACGCGATTCGGGATGCCGATCCGGACACTCTTCCGAACCCGGACTCACCCCCCGGCGGCCCAGAGCAGCCAGATCGTCAGCCCGAAGGCGACGCGGCAGCCCGCCTGGATCGCGACCCACCGCATCACCCAGGCGACGGTCTCGCCGAGCTGGGACAACCCCTTGCGGACCTCCGCGTCGACGATCCGTTCCGGGTCGAGGTAGCCCAGCGTCACGGTGCGGATGAGCGGGGTCTTCCACGACGACAGCCAGTGCTCGGCCTGGTCGAGGTATTGTTCGGTCTCGCGGCGGTCGAACTGGCCGACGCGGACCAGAAAGTACCCGTCCACGAGGACCATCGGGACGAGCACGGCCAGCACCGCGAGCCGCATCCACCCGGACGCGGCCACGTCACCCACGGTGATCGCCGCGTGCGGCCAGAGCAGCCGGGAGCAGACCGTCTGGGCGGTCATGAGCGCGAGGGCCACCCCGGTCGGGACGAGGACCTGACTGGTGACGAGGACGCCGTGGTGGTCCTTCAGCCGCGAGACGAGCTTCGGCCAGCGGCCCCGAAGCGCCAGGGCGACGCGGACGCCGTCGAGGTACACCGGGTACCGGCGGACGAAACTGATGAGGAGCGTGGCGGCGAGGTAGAAGTCGAAGACGCGGATGAGGTTCGCCGAATCGAGCGAGTGCATGACGGCGGGCCTCCCCGGAGTCTTATCGACGTGAAGTCGTCCGGAACTCGCGACGTTCTTGCCCGGACCGTTCCATTTTCCGATCCCGGCCCCGTAAGGTACACTCACGTCGACCCCTCTCCGAGTGCGGAGACTTCGCGTGGCGGACCCGATCCCGTGCCCGAGCTGTCAGGCGCTGCTCCGCATCCCGGCGGGGGCGGCCGCGGTGCGGTGTCCGAACTGCAAGACCGTCCTGCCGAACCCGACCGCGTCCACCGCCCCGGCCCCGCCGCCGCTGCCGTTCGGCCGCGCCCCCGCCGCCCCGAACCCGGCTCCGTCGCTGTCCGGCAAGCTGCCGTCCGCACGGCCCGCGCCGCTCCCCGTGGCGAAAGCCGCGCCGCCGCCCCGTGCGAAGGCGGCCCCCCCGCCCGTCCCCGTCGTCGAGGCCGTCGAAGCGGACGAGACGAAGAAGGAGCAGATTCGCAAGGAACTTCGCAAACTCGAACGCGAAGAGGAGCGGGCCGAGGAGGAATACGAGGAACTGACCGACCAGTGCCGGAACGGGAGAGTCGCGGCCACAATCCTGTCCTGGGCCCTGCGGGGGTACGCGCTGGGGGTGCTGCTGGTCGTCGTCGGCGTGGGGGCGGCCGCGTTCGGCCCGTCCGGAACCGGGGCGCTCTACTGCTTCGTGGCGCTGCTGGCCGGCGGCGTCACGATGCTCGCGATGCTGGCCGGGTTCGGGTTCGCCCTCGCCGGCCCCGTGGCCGGCCGGCACCTCGCCGTCATCGGGCTGGTCGTCGTGCTGCTGCACGCCGGGTGCGTCGGCGTCCAGTTCGTGAAGGGCTTCGCCGATCTGGCGAAGGAGCGCGTCGAGGGCGACAAGTATTCGTGGGTGGAAATGGGGCGGGTCCTCGACCTGTTCGGCCCGGTCACGAACTTCACGCTGCTCTCCGAGCAACCCGCCCGCGTGCTGAAGCAGTACCCGCTGTCGGTGTTCGGCCTTCTCGGGGCGGCGCTGGAGTTCACCCGGCTGGTGATCCTGTGCCTGCTCGCGCAGAACTACGCGGCCGCCGGCCGGGAGCGGGAAGTCGGGCACGCCTCGATGGAAACCGTGAGCCGGGTGTTCTGGGCCGTGCTGCTCGCCGCGATGTTCCGGGTTTCCTTCGCCTTCATGTTCGACCACGCCGCGCCCGAAGACCTCTGGGCCAAGGTCGGTCTCGGGGCGCACGGGGCGTTGACGCTCTTCACCCTGCTCGCGATCGGTCTGTTCCTCTTCAAGCAGAGTCAGATCCTCGAAGACACCGCCGAGGCGTGCGACCCCCGGCGGTATTCCCTGGACGCCGAGCGGTTTGAGGCGTAACCGCCGTCCCCGCTTGCTTCCGCGCCGATTCTCAATAAGTTGGCAGCACAGGACCGCCGTTCGCGGGGCCGAGGGTTCGCTGAGATGACGCCGGACACGCCGTCGGAACCGACCCCCGCCCTGCCGCCCACCGACCCGCCCTCCCGTCCGGCCGTCCGGTCGATCCTGTTTGTTTGCACCGGGAACACCTGCCGCAGTCCGATGGCGGAAGCCCTTTGCCGCAAACTGCTGGCCGACCGGCTCGGGTGTGACCCGACGGAGCTGGAGCCCCGCGGGTACGTCGTCCGGTCCGCCGGCGTGGCCGCGTTCCTCGGCGACGGCCCGAGCGGACCCGCCGTGGAAGTCGTGCGGGAGTTCGGCGCGGACCTCGCCGGGCACCGCAGCCGGTCGGTGAACGCCGAACTGCTGGACGACGCGACCGACCTGATCGCCATGACCCGCGGGCACGCGGCGGCGCTCGTGATGCGGTTCCCCGCCACCGGCCCGGAACCCCGGCTGCTGTGCGAGAACGCGGACCTCGGCGACCCCATCGGCGGGGACGTCCAGTTGTACCGGGATTGTGCCCGGCAGATCCTGCAAGGGCTGGAGCGGTTCCTTCCGGAGTGGTTGGGCAAATGAAAATCGCCGTCGGGAACGATCACCGCGGGGTCAACGCCAAGCAGCGGGTGAAGGCCGTCCTGTGCGAACTCGGCCACGAGGTGACCGACCTCGGCCCGTGCGCCCCGGCGAGCGTCGACTACCCCGACTACGCGATCGTCGTGGCCGAGGCCGTGGCCGCCGGGACGGCCGAGCGCGGCATCCTCATCTGCGCCACCGGCCACGGCATGTGCATCGCCGCGAACAAGGTCTGCGGCGTCCGCGCCGCCAACTGCCGCGACACCGTCGACGCCGAGATGAGCCGGCTGCACAACGACGCGAACGTGCTGTGCCTTTCCGCCGACCTCGTCGGCGAAGACCTGATGGACCGCATGGTCCGCGTCTGGCTCGACACCAAGTTCGAGGGCGGCCGCCACGCCAAGCGGCTGGAGAAGATCGGCAAGTACGAGAACGGCACGTCCTGAGCGAAGCCCGCACCGTCACGATCGCAACCGCTCCCACGGCTCGCCCCGCGGGTGAGGCTGAGCGTGGCCGCACTGTTTGGCCCTGTACCCGAGGATTCCCCGATGATTCCGACCGACTTGACCGGCAAGGTTGCCCTCGTCACCGGCGTGGGCGACAACCTCAGCTTCGCCTGGTTCATCGCGAAGACCCTGAACGCGGCCGGGGCCAAGATCGTCCTGGCGGTCCACCCGCGGATGGTGAACATCGTCGACAGCATCCTCACCCGCGACGCCGACCGCGAATCGCGACTGTTGCCCTACGGCAAGGGGGAATTGAAGGTCGAAAAGATCTTCCCGTGCGACGTGAGCGTCGACTCGATGGACAAGGTGCCGCCCGCGTTGAAGGACGACAAGCGGTACGCCAAGTTCCCCGAGTACAGCATCCAGGGCACGGTCGACGCGGTCGGCAAGGAGTTCGGCGGGATCGACATTCTCATTCACTCGGTCGCGTTCAGCCGGGAAATCACGAAGTCGCTGATCGACACGAGCCGCGAGGCGTACCACGAGGCGATGGGCATCAGCGCGTACTCGCTGGTGTCGCTGACGCGGGCCGCCGCCCCGTACATGGCGAACCGCCCCGGCGGGGCCAGCGTCGTCGGGCTGACGTACGTCGCGGGGGAGCGGGTCGTCCCGCACTACGGCGGCGGCATGGGCACGGCAAAAGCCGCCCTGCAAATGGACGCCAAGCAACTGGCGTGGTTCGTCGGCGACAAGAACATCCGCGTGAACCTGATCTCGGCGGGGCCGTATGCGAGTCGGGCGGCCCGGGCCATCAACAAGGACTTCGACAAGCTGATCCAGCACGCGGCCGACCACTCCCCGTTGCGCCGGGCGATCGAGGCGGAGGAAGTCGCGAACGCCACGCTGTTCCTGTGCAGCCCGTGGGCGTCCGCGGTGACGGGGCAAATTCTGTACGTCGATTGCGGCTACAACGTGATGGGCCACTGAGTGTACTC
>CAYUHJ010000345.1:0-4841 GCA_964444365.1 uncultured Alcaligenaceae bacterium
TCGCCGGAGCAGTACGTCCGCGCGCACCTCGTCATCGGGGACGGGGCGGACAACGGCCAGCAGTTCCCCGCGGACGCGGAAGCCCAGCGGTGGCGGCAGCAGGGGAAGCCGGTCCACACGTTCGCCGTCGGGCGGACGGACATCCCGGAGGGGATGAAGGACGTGGCCATCGCGACCGTCTCGGCGGACCCGTCGCCGGTGCCGGTGAAGAACGACCTCGTCATCCGCGTCGTCGTGAACGCCTACGGGTTCGAGGGCATCCGCGTGCCGGTGGTCGTCGAGTTCGACACCGGCAAGGGGTACGAGAAGGTTGCGACGGAAACCGCGACCCTGGCGAAGACGAAGGGGAACGTCGTCGAGGTCAAGGTGAAGGCCCCGGACCAGCCGGGGGAGGTAAAGGTCCGCGTCGAGATTCCCGTGAAGGACGTGCCGGGGGACGTGTCCGAGGCGAACAACAAGGTCGAAACGTACCTGACCGTGACGAAGGAAGGGATTCGCGTCCTGATCGTGAACCGGCTCGGGTTCGAGCACGCGCTGATCCGGCGGGCGCTGCTCGGGGACAAGCGCATCGACCTGTACCAGGCCATTCGCCAGACCGAAGACCCGCCGACGCCGAGCGAGCGGGAGGATTTTGACTTCGACCAGCGGCAGTACGACGTGGTCGTCATCGGCAACGTCTCGGCGGCACAGGTCACGTCCATCGACCCGACGCTGCCGGCGAAGCTCGCGGAGCGGGTGCGGACGAAGGGGATGGGGCTGCTGTTCACCGGCGGGCACGCGACGTTCGGCGGCACCCCCGGCCGGCCGAACGCGGGCGGGTGGCTCGGCGTGAAGGAACTCGACGGCATCCTCCCGGTCCGGCTCGACGGCGACCCGAAGGTGCCGGGGGACTTCTTCACCGGGAACGCGAACCGGTTCCAGTACCTGCCCGCCGCGCGGGAAGCCGGACACTACCTGAACAAGGTGAAGGACACGGAGCCCGAGTCGAACAAGCTGTGGGACACGCTGAACCTACTCGGGGAAAAGAGCCGCTTCACCGGGCTGAGTCGGCTCGGGTCGCCGATCCCGACGGCCACCGTGTTCGCGGTCGCGTCCCCGCAGCGGACCGAGATCCCCGTTCCGGTGAACCCGCTCGGGGGGAAGGAGCCGCTCGCGCCGGTGCTCGTCGGGCACCAGATCGGCGAGGGGAACCGCGGCCGGGTGCTGGCGCTCGCGGCGCAGGACACGTACCTCTGGCAGAAGCTCGGCCAGCCGAAGGCGAACGACGGCCGGGAACTCCACGCCCGGTTCTGGCGGCAACTCGTGCGGTGGCTGGCGCACCAGGACGAGGACGAGGGGGCCGCGTTCGCCCGGCCCGAGTTTCGCCGGCTGCCGGTCGCGACGAAGCAGCGGATCAAGGTCGGCCTGCGGGCCCCCGGCGGGGCGGACTCGGTCGACCCGAAGTTCACCGTGAAGGTCATCGCCCCCGGCGAAACCGAGGCGTCCAGCCCGCCGCGGAACGTCATCCCGGACCCGAACGGCGGGTTCGTCGTCCCCTACGACCCGCGGCTGTCCGGCGAGTACACCGTCAAAGTGTCCGGCGTCGGCTCGTTCAAGGAGGGGGACGCGATGAAGGAGGTGAAGGGGGACGCGACGGCCCGGTTCATCGCGTACCCGGAAACCTCGGACGAAATGCTCCGCACCGCGGCCGACCACGACTACCTGCAGAAACTCGCGGCCGACGGCGGCGGCAAGTTCCACCGGCTCGACGAACTCCCCGCGTTCCTGAAGGAACTGAAGGGCCAGCCGATGGACGTGCTCAAGCCCAAGCCGAAGTTCTATCCGGACTGGCGGCGGAACAACTCGAAGGGGTTCCTGCCGGGCTGGCTGGTCGTGTTCGTCGCGCTGCTCGGCACCGAGTGGGCGCTGCGGCGGGTGTGGGGGCTGGTGTAAAGACCCGCCCGAAGCGCCGGCACGGGAACAACGAACTCCCTCGCTGGCGCTTCGGGCTGGTATCGAGGGGCCGAGCCTCTCACTCGGGATTTCGACGAGCCGCCCACGCCAGTGGGCGGGTGAAAGTCGTCCACCCGCCCACTGGCGTGGGCGGCTCGCCGAGGGGCCACAATCCGGCGGCCTACTCCCGGTCGACGACGATCACCGGGCGGACCCGCTCGGTGGCGACGCGGCGGCGAGGACCAGGACCAGGAGGGGGATCACGGCGGGAACTCCGGAGAGGGGTCGAGGCGTTGTAAATCCGGCCAGACGACGAGCCCGAAGCGCAAGCGAGGAGTTCTGTCAGCGACGTGCCCGCCACTCCTGAGCGGGTCGTGCCGGCGGCAGCGGTTCCGCGGGAGGGCGGTGCCTTCCCCCTCGAATCCTCTGCGAAACCGGTCTCTCTTCGCCCCGGCGGCGGTCGATCATCTCTTCGGATTCCGCACCCCGACGAGACGCCCGATGTTCCGCACCACTTGCCGCTGGGGGCTGGCCGCCGCCGGCCTTGCCGTTGGCTCGTCCACCGCGTCCGCCCAGGTCGCCGTGGGGGGCGTGGGCGTCGGAATCGGGGTCGGGCCGCGGGCCGGGCTCGTCTCGCCGCCGGGGTTCTTCGGGCCGGGGCCGGCCGTCGGCCCCTGGCGCGGGTACCCCTCGCCGGGGGCGGACTGGTCGTACTACAACCTCCGCGGCGGGCCGTTCGTCGGCTACCCGCTCGGGTTCGGGTGGGCCCCGCCGGGGGCGTTTGGCAGTTTCTGGACGAACGGCCTGAGCCTCTACGGGCCGCCGGTCCCGGTCTACGGGCCGACCCCGGGGGCGTTCGGCGGCGGGGACGAGATCAAGACGTTCTTCCGCAAGCCGCCCCCGACCGCGGGCCTGTACTTCGGCACCGGCTGGGTCGGCTCCCGGTCGCCGTCGCCGCGGCCGCACAACCCCACCGTGAACGTCTCCCCCACGCCGCCGGTCGACGGCGGCAGCACCCCGCTCGGCGTGCCGCAAGAACTGGGCGCGACCCCGCCCGCGAACCCGAGCAGTTTCCGCCTGACGGTCCGCCTCCCCGACCCCGCCGCGGAACTGTGGGTCGAACAGACCGCGACCAAGGCCAAGGGGGTGGAACGGGTGTTCGATTCCCCGCCGCTCAAACCCGGCGAGTACAAGTACGAACTGATCGCGAGCTGGACGGAGAACGGCCGGCCGCGGGCGGAATCCCGGACGGTGTCCGCGAAGCCGGGCGAGTCGTTCGTGGTGGACTTCACGCGGCCGGACCCGAACCCGCCGGCGGCGAAAGCCAGCCAGTTGCTCCCCGCCCCGGCGGGGAACTGACGGCGGAATGGGGGGTGAGGGTGCCCGCGAGTCCGACCGTGCCGGCCGCGCCTACCGATCCCCCCGAACTCCCGCGGCTTGCCTTGCCAAATCGCTTGTCAAGGTTCCCGCCCTCGGTCAGAATGGTATGGAAGTGCGACCCACTTCCGCCGCATCGACGTATCCCCACTAGCCCGACTGCCGGTACCCGCGTAGGGGAACTGCTGACATGGCCCTCTTCGGCAAAATCCTGCTGTTCTTCAACGTCCTGGCGGCGGGGGCACTCGCGTACTTCGCCACCCAGGACTGGGCGAAGCGGCAGAGCCTGACGGCGACCGCCCTGCAGTACCACCTCGTGGTGAAGGGGCTGCCGCTCGAAACCCCGAAGGTCGAGCCGGACACCAACGAGAAGCCGGAAGAAGTCTTGCTGCCGCTGCAGGTCGCGACCACCGGCGGCTACCAGACCGAGTACGTCCGCACCAGCTTCCTCAAGGCCCACTTCGCCGGGGCGGACGGCGGCGCGACCTTCGGCGGGGCGACGAAGCCCGTCACGTCCCAGTTCGACGAACTGAAGCGGGTCGAAGACAAGGCGGCAGGCATCCTCACCGGGCTCGACGAGGCGAAGCGGCTGGCGCAACTGTGCGGCTCGTACACCGGCGACCCCGCCACCGCCCGGCCGAAGTTCACCCCCGGCTGGCTGCACACCCTCGCCGAGTCCTACGAGGAACGCGAGGCGATCCGCCGGCTGGCCCGCTCCGGCCCCGACCAACTCGCGGACGCCCTCAAGACCGCCGAGGTCATGTTCAAGCAGAAGTTCGACACCGCGACCGCCAAGCCGAACACGAAGTTCTCCGCGGAAGAAGCCGAAAAGCTCCCCGCGAAGATCAAGGACGCCCTCGACAAGTTCAAGGCGAAGCCGGACGACAAGGCGGTCCAGGAGGAGTTCTACAAGACCCTCACCGACCGCCCGAACACCGCGCCGCGGGACGACGCCGACCAGAAGCGGCAGATCGCCCACCTGCTGACGCTCCTCGACCCGACCCCGGAATGGCAGAAGCGGGTCGCCCTCGTCGTCGGGCTCAAGCAGTACGTCGCCGCGATCGCCGAACAGGCCACCCGGCTCGACCAGATGACCCGGACGGCCCAGCGGCTGATCGAAGTCGACCAGGCCAAGTTCGTCGAGGAGTACGAGCAACTCAAGCAGTTCGCCCTGGACCGCTCCGTGATCCTCGACGCCCAGAAGGCGCTCCGCATCAACCTGGACGAGCAAAAGACGAAGGACGAAGAGGCCGTGAAGGTCCGGCAGAAGCAGCTCGACGACCGCAAGACCGCCCTCGCCGAGATCAAGGCGGAAGTCGCCGCCAAGCTGGCCGCCCAGGCGGACGTCGAAAAGAAGCTGTTCGACGTGCAGCAGCGCGTCGGCGACACGCTGGTCCGCAACTTCGAACTGGAAGCCGACCTGGACAAGGAAGAGACGAAGAAGCTCCGCGGCGGCGGGAAGTAAGCTCTGGTCCCCCTCTCCCCTTGGGGGAGAGGGGATAGGGGTGAGGGGAACGCCTTCACCCAAAGAG
>CAYUHJ010000346.1:0-4827 GCA_964444365.1 uncultured Alcaligenaceae bacterium
CTTCCCCTCACCCGGCCTGACGGCCACCCTCTCCCCCAAGGGGAGAGGGTCAGTCTCGTTAGTTTATCCGAGAACCCCGATGCCGACCGACTTCGCGTTCCGACTCAGCACTTACCTCACGCTCGGGCTGGCGTGCGTGTGCCTCGGGTACGGGGAGTGGGAACTGCTTCCCGAAGTCAGCGTCTTCGCGGCGCTGGTGATCGTCACGCTGGTCATTTCGTTCCGCACAGGGTCGAGCATCGAACTGACCCTTCCGCAAGCAAACCGGCTCGGGCTGACGATCGGGCTGATCGCGGCGCTGTGGGTGGGCTGGCACTACGTGCGGCCGAACTCGCTGATGCACACGCTGCCGTGGCCGGCCGGGCTGCTGCCGTACATCGGGCCGCTGCTGATGGTGCTGATGCCGGCGAAGTTGCTGCGGCCGAAACACATCGGCGACTGGTGGGCGCTGCTGGCCGTCGGGATGGTGTCGGTCGCGCTGGCCGGGGCGATGGCGGACGACGGGGCGTTCGGCACGCTGCTGACGCTGTACGCCGTGTGCGGGGTGTGGAGCCTCGGGCTGTTCTTCTTCCGCCGGTCGGCCGGGATGGTGCCGCCGGTCACCGGGTCGCCGCCGGTGCGGCTCGCGGGCGTGGTGACGCCCCCCGCCCCCGGCGGGTACTTCCTGAAGGCGGGCGTCTGGGCGGCGGTCGCGGCGGGGGTGGCGCTGCCGGTGTTCTTCCTGACGCCCCGCAACGGCACCCGCTGGCAGATGGGCAAGCAGATGGAAGTCGGCTACTCCGCCGACCAGCACGTCGACCTGAACCGGACGGGGGAACTGCAGGTCGACCGGGAAGTCGTCGCGGAGGTGGACGCGCGGTACGCCGACGGGACGCCGATGGAAGACCTCAGCGGCGTGCAGCGGTGGCGGGGGCAGTCGTTCGGCGTGTACGAGTCGGGCCGGTGGAGCCCGACCGGGTCGGTGACCCTGTTCCTCGTCGGCAACGCGGTGACCGGCGACCGGCTGCCGGACCTGGGGGGCCGGCAGTACACCCTCGACTACTACCCGACCCCGAAGCTGACCCGGCCGGTCGTCGCGGAGCCGATCGCGTGGGCGAACGGGGGTCCGATCCCGCTGATTTCCGTCAGTTCGCGGGGCACCCGCGGCTGGAGCTTGAAGCCGGACGGGACGTTCGCGCCGCTCGGGTCGGCGTTCGTGCGGGACGCCCGGTACCGGCAGGCGTGCCTCCCGGCCGCCGACCCCGACCTCGGGCCGGGGTTCGTCCTCGCCACCCAGACGGGGTTCGGGTCGCGGGCGGAAGAGGGGATGACGACGCTACGGACGACGCGCCTGCGGCGGTTGCGGGAGTGGTCCGTCGAGAAGCTCCGCGACTTCGCCCGCACCGGCCGGCTGTCCCCGGACGTGCTCACCCGGGCCAGGGACCGGGGCACGATGCAAGTAGACCCGGCGGACTACGAGGCCGTCGGCCGCGCGTTCCGCGACTACCTCGCCGGGTCGGGCGAGTTCAAGTACGACTTGAACCTCCGCCGCCAGGACAAGGCCCTGGATCCGATCGAAGACTTCCTGTTCAACACGAAGACCGGGCACTGCGAGCGGTTCGCGTCGGCGCTGGCGCTGACGCTGCGGTCGGTCGGGGTGCCGGCCGCGTTCGTGATGGGGTTCAAGGGGTGCGACGCGGCCGGGAACGGGCGGTACGTGATCCGGCAGGAGCACGCCCACGCGTGGGTGGAGATCCTGGTCCCGCGGCCGACGCCGGAGGGGTTCCGGCTGCCGCCGCGGCCGACCGGCGAGGTCGACCCGCCGCCCGCGGAGTTGTGGCACTGGCTCGCGCTCGACCCGACGCCGGACGGAACGACCGAGACGACCAACCCGTCGAACCTGGCCGGGTGGTTCGACACGGCCCGCGAGAACTGGGTGCAGTTCTTCCACGACTTCATCATCGGGTACAACGCGGACAAGCACCGGGACGCCGTGGAGAGGGTCCGTTCCACCACGGCGGAATACCGCGAGGAACTCGGGATGGTCGGGGGGTTGCTGGTGGCCTACCTCCTGGGGAAGCCGGGGCTGCGGTGGTGGCGTCGCCGGCAGGAGCGGCTCGCCGGCCCGCGGCACACCGGCATCGTCTGGTACGACCGCTACCTGGACGGGCTGGCGGGTCACGGCTTCCCGGTGCCGGCCGGACACACCCCCCGGGAGTACGCCGAAGCCGTCGCCGCCCGGTTCCGGGCGACCCCGGCCACGGCGGCCCTGGCCGACCTGCCGGGGACCGTGGCGGAAGCGTTCTACGCGGTCCGCTACGCCGGCACCCCGCTGGACGCCGGCCGGGAAGCCGCACTGACGGCGGCCGTGGACGAGTTCGCCGTCGCCCTTCGCCGCCTTCCGTCCACGAGGAGTTGACCCGTGCCCGTGCCGCGCCTGAGCTGCGAACGAAGCGTCCTCCTGGTCGTCGACGTGCAAGACCGGCTGCTCGCCAAGATGCCGACCGGCCCGGCCCTGGTCCGCAACGTGGCGTTCCTGCTCGACGCGGCGGCGCTGCTCGGCGTCCCGGCGGTCGCCACCGAGCAGTACCCGAAGGGGCTCGGCCCGACGACCCCGGAGGTCGCGAAGCGGTTGCCGTCCCCGATCGCGGCGAAGACCGCGTTCAGTTGCTGCGGGGCTTCCGGGTTCCTGACCGAGTTGCGGTCACCGGGGCGGGGGCAGGTCGTGCTCGTCGGGATGGAAGCCCACGTCTGCGTGGCCCAGACCGCGTTCGATCTGCTGGAGGCGGGGTTCGAGGTGTTCGTGCCGGCGGACGCCGTCGCGAGCCGTTCCGCCTTCGACCATGAGGTTGCGCTCCGCCGGCTCGACCGGGCCGGGGCGACCGTGACGACCGCGGAAGCGGTCGCCTTCGAGTGGGTCGGCGACGCGGCCCACCCGCAGTTCAAGGCCGTGAGCAAGCTGGTGATCGCACGGTCGGAGGCGAGTTAGTCGTCCTTCTTCCGCTCCCAGCGGATGCGGCAGCCGCGGGCGAGGGTTTCGGCGGTGTCCGGCTTCTTCCCGTCGAGCGCGGCCTTCACCGCCGCTTCCAGGTAGCTCGTCGAAGCCTCCGCAGGCGGGCTCTTGTCGTCCATCGCCCCGAGGTAGACGACCTTGCGGTCCTTGTCCAGCACGAAGAATTCCGGCGTGTAGTCCGCCCCGAACTGCTTCGCGATCTGCTGGCTCGGGTCGTACAGGTACGGGAACGGGTACTTCTTCTTGGCCGCCCGCTCCTTCATTGCGGGCAGCGCATCGTCCTTGATCGTGTTCACGTTGATCGCCACGACGGCAACCTTCGAGTCCGCGGCCGCGTGCTTCGCGGCGAAGTCCAGCAGCCGGGCCTCGTACCCGACCGCAACCGGGCACGAGTTGCAGGTGAACACGACGACGACCACGTCCTTCTCCTTCAAGTCCGCGAGGGCGTGCTTCTTGCCGTCGGTCCCTTCCAGTCCCTCCCAGGCTGGGGCCGCGTCGCCGACGGACAGCGTCTTGTTGAACTTGCCGGCCGGGGCGAACGAGGTCGCGCTGAACAGGACGGCCAGGGCGAACGCGGTGCGGGTCATGGTCGCGCTCCGAAACCAGGGGGAATCACGGGCCATTGTAGCGGCCCGCGGTCGCCGGGCGTACAACACCACTCCCCCACCCGACGAGGTTTCCCGTGGCCCGCGACCTGACCCCGCCCGACCCGACGCCGGTTCTGGACCTGCTCAACGCCTTCCGCAAGTCGAAGGTCATGTTCGCCGCGTCGTCCCTGGGCGTCTTCGACGCGCTCGCGGCCGGGGCGAAGACCGGCGCGGAACTGTCCGCCGACCTGAGCGCGGACGCCGACGCACTGGAACGCCTGCTCGACGGCTGCGTGTCGCTCGGGTTGCTGGCGCACGCCCCCGGCGGGTACGCGAACACCCCGGCGGCCGCCGCGTACCTGACCACCTCCAGCCCGCTGCGAATGCTCGGGTACGCCAACTACTCGGACGCGGTCCTGTGGAAGCTGTGGGCGCACCTGGACGACGCCGTCCGCGAGGGGACGCACCGCTGGAAGCAGACCTACGGCTGGGACGGGCCGATCTTCCAGAACTTCTTCCGCGACGAGGCCGCCAAGCGCGAGTTCCTGTTCGGGATGCACGGGTTCGGGCTGATGTCCTCGCCGCACGTCGTGAACGCCCTGGATTTGTCGCGGTTTACGACGTTCGTCGACCTCGGCGGCGCGACCGGGCACCTCACGGTCGCCGCCTGCCGGCGGTACCCGCACCTGCGGGGAGTCGTGTTCGACCTGCCGGAAGCGGTCCCGCTCGCGCGGGAAGTCGTCGGCGCGACGGAAGTCGCGGACCAGATCACGTTCGCCGGCGGGGACTTCTTCGCCGACCCGCTCCCGCCCGGCGACCTGTACGCCCTCGGCCGGATTCTGCACGACTGGTCGGAGCCGAAAATCCGCACGCTGCTGGCGAAGATCCACGCGGCGTTGCCCGTCGGCGGCGGCGTGCTGATCGCCGAGAAGTTGCTGCACGACGACAAGGCCGGCCCGGAGTGGGCCGTCCTCCAGTCGCTGAACATGCTCGTCTGCACGGAGGGGAAGGAACGCACCCTGGGCGAGTACGAGTCCCTGCTGACTGCCGCCGGGTTCACCGACGTGACGGCGAAGCGAACCGCCTCCCCGCTCGACGCGGTGCTGGCGCTCAAGGCGAAGTGACCCTCTCCCCGTGGGGGAGAGGCTGGGCGAAGACCGGGTGAGGGAAAACCCCACGCGGTGAGAAGGCTGATCAAAGGGCGGGAAGCCACGTCAGGGGTGAAGCCGTTTCCCCTCACCCCTAACC
>CAYUHJ010000347.1:0-4813 GCA_964444365.1 uncultured Alcaligenaceae bacterium
CGGTAGGCGTTCGCCCCGGCCTTGAGCGGGTTCGCCGACACGTTCAGGACGTACTTGTTCGGCGCGCCCGGGACCGCACTGGACGGGCCGGTGATGTCGATGAAGAACGGCTGGTTCGTGGCGGCGTTCGCGGCCGAGTCTTCCGCCTTCACCCACGACGCGACGAGGTCGTCGTGGTCCTTCTTGGCGGTCGCGAGCCGGAGTTCGGCGTCCACCCGGGCGCGGGCGAACTTCTCGCGGAGGTCGTCCCGGTGGCGTTCGGCGCGGGCGACGGCGTCGAGGTCGCGGTCGACGGGCGGCTTGTAGTAGGCGAACCCGGCCAGGTCGCGGGCGGCGGGGCCGCCGAGCCCGGCGACGGCGAGCAGCACCCCGGCCGCGACCGCCCACCGGACCCAGGTGCCGCGGACCGTCCCGCGGCCCGGCTCGACGGGGGCGACCGGCGAGCCGTTGCGGGACGGGGCGGCCGTCGCGGCGGGGTTCGCGGAGACCGCCGGGGCGGCCGGCGGCGCGAAGGTCATGCCCGCCTGGGCCGGCAGCGCGGCGCGGGCGATCAGCCCCTGCGCCTGGGCCGCCTTCACGCGGGCGGCCGCACACGCCGGGCACGCCGACAGGTGGGCTTCCAGGTCGGAGGCCTCCGCCGGCGACAGCAGGCCGTAGATGTGGTCGAGCAGGGCGTCTCGACAGGTTTCGCAGGCGGGCATGGCAATGACTCCACCGGACCCCGGTGAGCGGGGCGAGGGTACGCGGGCGGCGGTCGAGCCCGACCGCCGCGGCCGAAGAAGGTTACGAGCCGAGCACGGTCGACTCGGAGGGGTTCAGCACTTTCCGGAGCTTGATCAGGGCGGACCGCATTTGCGTCTTGACCGTCCCGACCGGGGCTTGGCGGATCTCGGCGATCTGTTCGTAGGTCAGGTCGCCGTTCTGCCGGAGGAGGAAGACTTCCTTTTCGTCCTGCCGCAGGTCGCCGATGGCCCGCCGGAGCTGGTCGACGATCTCCTGGTCTTCCATCGTCTGGCCCGGGGCCAAGTCGCGGGTCGCAAGCATGGTTTCTTCCCCGGCCATCGGCTTGACCCGGCGGGTCCAGGCACTCCGCTGGACGTCGCGGGCGGTGTTCATGGCGACCCGGAAGATCCAGGCCCGGAGGTTCTGCACCCCGGCGGCCGACTCCCTGGCCCGCCAACATTTCAGGAACGCGTCCTGGGCCGCGTCGAGGGCGTCGTCGCGGTTGCCGAGGATGAACACCAGCGTGCTGACCAACTCGTCCCGCAGGCCGTTGAACGTGTCCACCACAACGTGGCTGGGGTGGCCGGTCCCCCCGGTCGGGGGCGTCTGGGGGCTGGTTGCGGGCACTCTGGGGGTCGCGGCGGTTCGGTTGCCCATGCGTTCCCACCTGTCCAGACGAGGGTGCGCGGCGCGGGGTTTGCCGTTTCGTCAGAAATGTTCCGAAATCCCCGCCCGCGTACCGCAATGCTACCCGTCCGGCCGACGGACCGGCAAGCGGAAAGGCCGACCGGCCGGGGGCCGTTACGAACCGATACCGGGCCGCTGCACCGCCCGCTCCCGTCACCCGAGCATTGACTTTCGCGCCCGCAGGCGGACGATGGTCCTGTCCCGCCGGCTCCCTCCTTCCCCGGAAACCCCATGCGACGCCCCCTCGCCTTGTTGCTCCTCGCCGCCGCCGCGGCCCCCCTGTTCGCCGCCGACGCGGAACTCCCGCCGCTCAAGAAGGGGGACCGCATCGTCTTCCTCGGCGACTCCATCACCCAGGCGGGGGTCGGCCCGAAGGGGTACGTCACGCTCGTCAAGAACCAGCTCGCCGAGAAGCACAAGGACCTCGAAATCGAAGTCATCGGCGCGGGCATCAGCGGGAACAAGGTGCTGGACCTGCAACGCCGGCTCGACAAGGACGTGCTCGCCCGGAAGCCGACGCTCGTGGTCGTCTACATCGGCATCAACGACGTCTGGCACGGCGAAAAGGACCCGGCCCGCGGCACGCCGAAGGACAAGTTCGAGGGCGGGCTCAAGGAGATCGTCAAGAAGATTCAGGACGCCGGGGCGAAGGTCGTCATCTGCACCCCGACCGTCATCGGCGAGAAGAAGGAGAACAAGCTCGACCCGTTGCTCGACGAGTACGCGGACCTCAGCCGCGGCGTGGCGAAGGAGACCGGCTCCCCGCTGTGCGACCTCCGCAAGGCGTTCCGCGACCACCTCGCGAAGACCAACGCCGACGACAAGGAGAAGGGCGTCCTCACCTCCGACCGCGTCCACCTGAACGAAGCCGGCAACAAGCTCGTCGCGGACACGGTCCTCGGCGTGATCGCGAAGTAACCGGCAGGGCCGACCGCATGTCTCCCCCCGAGCCGCTCACCATCACCGACGCCGCTCCGCTGATCCGCAGCGGGGCGCTCACGCCGTCCGACTTGCTCGAACAGTGCCTCGCCCGCGTCGACGTGTACGAACCTGCGGTGAAAGCGTGGGTCTACCTCGACCGCGAGCGGGCCCGCCGGGACGCCGCCCGGCTGACCGACGAGTTGAAGCAGGGCCACCACCGCGGGCCGCTGCACGGTATCCCGGTCGGCATCAAGGACATCATCGACGTCTTCGACATGCCGACGGGGTGCGGCTCGAAGCTGTGGGCGAACAGCTACGCTCGCCGGGACGCGACCTGTGTGGAGCGTCTGCGGCAGGCGGGGGCGGTCATCCTCGGCAAGACGGTGACGACGCCGTATGCGTTCACCGACCCGCCCGTGACGCGGAACCCGTGGAACCTCGACCGCACCCCCGGCGGCAGCAGTTCGGGCTCGGCCGCCGCCGTCGCGTGCGGGATGTGTCTGGCCGCACTCGGCACGCAAACCGGCGGTTCCCTCACCCGCCCCGCGAGCTACTGCGGCGTGTGCAGCTTGAAGCCCACCTACGGCCGGGTGAGCGTGGACGGGGTGTTGCCGCTGGCCCCGAGTTTGGACCACGTCGGGGTGATCGCGGGATGCGTGCGAGACTTGGCGGTCGTGTACGAGGTGATCGCGGGGCCGGACGGTCGGCCCAACTTGGGTGACGCTTACCACGGTCCGGTCGCCGAATTCGACCCCGACGCAGAGATCCACTCCCCGCCATCGTTCATCCGACTGGGCGGCGTATTCGATCGCCTCCTCACAGACGAGGCTAGACACCTCTTCGAGGCTGCACTTCAGCGATTGGCGGAAGCCAACGGGCCATGTGAGCGGTCACTTCCGCCCGCCGTGTTCCCCGACATCTTTGCCGCACACCGGTTGCTCATGGGAACCGAGGCGGCCGACTTCCACCACGATCGAATCGACCGCATTCCCGGCGACTATCCGTCAAACATTGCCAGACTCGTGACGGAAGGGCTGGCGCATCTCGCGACCCACTACACGGAAGCGAGCCGACTACGCGACGATCTGCGGGTGACACTGACGCGAATGCTGACTCTCGAGCGGTTCTTCCTTGCCCCTGCGACTACGGACTTGCCCCCGTCTGCGGAGACGACCGGCGACCCGGTGTTCAACGTCCCCTGGAGTTTCGCGGGGCTGCCGACCATCTCCGTCCCGGTCGGCCGGACCCCAGCGGGCTTACCGTTCGCAGTCCAAATCGCTGCCGGGGAGGATCGCGAACCCGATCTGTTCGCGACCGCCGCCTGGGTGGAATCCGTTCTCGAATTCCCCCGCACCCTTCCCCCGATCCCGCCGCGATAGTCCCTCTTGCCCTCCCTCCGGGGCGTTGGTATACGCCGACCCCGACTTGAGGAATTCCCCGGAGGGACCATGCGCACCCGTTCCACTCTGGCCGCCGCCGGCCTCGGACTCACGATTCTCGCCGGCTCCGCCCACACGCAAACGCCGCCGGCCCAGCCGACCCCGCCGCCCGCCGCCGCGACCCCGGAACCGGACTACGCCAGCCGGCCGGTCGCGTACATCCACGGCAGCGTGCCCGTCACCCGGCAAGACCTCGGCGAGTTCCTCATCGCCCGCGGCGGGGCGGAGAAGGTCGAGTTGCTCGTTAACAAGATGATCATCGAGCACGAGTGCAAGAAGCGCGGCGTGACCGTCACGAACAAGGAACTCGAAGCCGCCCTGATGGACGACCTGTCCGGGCTCAGCATCAAGCGGGAAGAGTTCGTCAAGGTCGTGCTGCCGCGGTACGGCAAGACACTCTACGAGTGGATGGAAGACGTGGTCAAGCCGCGGCTCCTGCTTACGAAGCTCTGCCAGGACCGGGTGAAGGTGGAAGAGGCGGACCTCAAGATCCAGTTCGAGCGCGAGTTCGGCGAGAAGCGGCGGGTTCAGATGATCATGTGGCCGCCGCAGGATGACGAGAAGGCCGTCCTCAAGCACTATGAAACGCTGCGGAAGAGCCAGGAAGAATTCGACCGCGCCGCCCGTGCGCAGGGCAACGCGGGTTTGGCTGCTGCCACCGGTCACATCAAGCCGATCGGTCGACACCTGCCCACGCAGGAAAAGAACATCGAAACGACCGCGTTCAGCATGCAGGTTGGTGACATCAGCGGGGTGCTGAAGACCACCCAGGGTTGGATGGTGATGAAGCTCCACGAAGTCATCCCGCCCGACCCGAAGGCGAACTGGGAGGAGGCCAAGCCCCGGATGATGAAGCAGGCGTTCGACGAGAAGATGGCCCAGGAGATCCCCAAGTTCTTCGGGGAACTGCGGAAAGCGGCCGACCCGAAGGTCGTGTTCGACGGCCCCGCCATCTGGCGGTTCGAGACGACCGCGAAGCAGCAGGCCGAGAACCTCATCCGCGGCGTCGGCGACGCGGCCCCGGTGATCCAGACGGGCAACAC
>CAYUHJ010000348.1:0-4685 GCA_964444365.1 uncultured Alcaligenaceae bacterium
TTCAGTGGTGAGCCCACCCCCCACCCTAACCCTCCCCCCCAAGGGGGGAGGGGACCAGAATTCGGAGGTGGTCATGGAGACAGTTGATTCATCCGAACCCGTCGCCGCGACCGCTGCGCACCTTGCTTACGGCGGGGCCAGCCGCGTCGCCACTGCCGGAGCGAGCGCCCGTGTCGAACTCTTCGGCAACCTCGACCGGCCGGCGGTGCGGTTCGATGCACGCATCAAGAACCCCTTGCGCTTCCGCGAAGCTCTGTCCGCGCTGTACGCCGTCGTCGGCAGCGACTACCGCTACGTGCCGAAGGACCGCACCGCGTACCTGGCGTACCTTCGCCTGAAGCGAGAGACCGCGGGGCAGGCGATCTGGCAGGCCCAGCAGGCGTACTTCGGCTGGCTGCTCCGCAACGACCCGCTCGCGTTCTGCATCCTCGACCCGGTCATCACCGTCCACCCGGACCGCGTTTTGTTCGAGGTGTTCGGCAAGGACGAGAGCACCTATGCCTGCCTGGCCTTCGACCGCGGTGCGTTCGAACAGTCCGGCGAAGTCGCGTGCGGGACGACGAACGTCGATTTCAGCGAGACGCTGTTCGCAGGAATCCAGCAGATGCGCGGCTACCGCGACACCCGCCTCGCCATCGGGTCCGACGCCGTGACGGTGAGCACCGACCCGAACCAGCAGGTCATCGAGAAGCAGATTCAAATCCCGGATTCCTGGCTCCGCGGGTTCCTTCAGGTGCAGTCCGCCGCGAGCCTGCCGTTCGACCACTTCCGCCTCGCGCCGGTCGACGTGTACAACGCCCTCCGGCACCTGCGGATGCACGCGGACGTGAAGAACAAACGTCGGGGGCTGCGGTTCGAACTGGTGCCGGCGCAAACTCCCCGCATCGTGCTGGAGCCGTGGGAGACGGTGATTCCCACGACCGGCGACGTGTTCCGCGGGAAGGCGGCGCGCGTCGTGCGGGTGTGGGGCCGCCGCCGGCTCGCCACGATCAAGCGGCTGCTGCCGTTCGCCGAAACGGTGGACGTCTACCTCCTCGGCAGCGGGCTCCCGAGTTTCTGGGTGTTCCGCGCCGGTGACATCACGCTGACACTCGGCCTCACCGGGTTCACGGCCGCGAACTGGTCGGCGGCGGTCGGCTTCGACCTGATGCTGCCGCGCAAGACGCAGACGACCGAACCGGCCGAGAAAATCGCGAAGTTTCTGGCGGCGGGAACCTGGGCCGCGTCGAAGGCGGACATCGGCAAGGCGACCGGGTTGAAGGGCTCCGCGCTGATCGAGGCGCTTCAAGTCGGCTGCCAGCACGGGCAACTGATGTACGACCTGGCCCACGACGTGTACCGCTACCGGCCGCTCTCCGGGGCGGCGCTCGACCTGGGGAAGTTGCAGTTCCGCAACCCGCGGGAGAAGGTCGCGTTCGACCTGCTGACCCGCCGGGGGGCGGTGAAAATCGTCGGCGAGAACCGCGTCGCCGGGGTCGGGCTCGAACTCACGGGGCAGGTGTCGGTCGCCGAGGACAAGCGCGACTACCGGCCGCAAATGGTCCTCGCGGACGAGGGGCAGGTGCGGAAGGTGACGTGTACCTGCACCGCGTTCCGCAAGCACGGCATCAAGGGCGGGCCGTGCGTCCACCTCGTCGCGCTGCGGCTGGCGTACGCGGACCGCGAGTCGAAGAAGGTGCGGGACGACAACGCCGTCACGTTCGAGACGCGGGCGTTCACCCGGCGGGACGGCGACCGCGAGAGCGTCGTGCAGGTGTCGCTGGAACGGCAGAAGCTCCGCGTCCGGTGGGGCCACGCCGGCGACACGATGCGGGTGCAATCGCTGCGGTTCAACAGCGAATCGGACGCGCGGTCGGCGTACTTCGCCCGCCTCGCGGACCTGGGATCGAAGGGCTATCTCGACGCAATTGCGGAGTGAGCAAATAACTTTTTGACAGGATGACATGATCAACTCGATAGTAAATACACAGATAATCCTGTAATCCTGTCAACACTCTTCCTGGCTTTCTTTATGGTAACTGCCCAAACCGACCCGATGACGCTCTGGCGGCAGATCGCCGCGGCGGGGGGCACCCGTGCGTACGTCGACGGTCAACTGCGCGACCGCGGGTTCCTCGTCGAACGGCGCGACGCGGACGCGATGTCCGACCGGGAAAAGGACCAGTACAAGAAGGCGCTGAAGCAAGAAGCCGTCGAGCGGAAGAAGCTCAGGCGCGAGGCGTGGGCGGCGTACAAAGCGGCTCACATCGTCCACCTCGGGGACGGCGTCTTCTGGACGGACGAGGCCAAGCCCGACAAGTGGGACACGCCGAACGCCGAGGAACGCGCGGCCGAGAACGAGCTGCCCGCGCTCGACTCGCCGGCCCAACTCGCGGAGGCGCTCGGCGTCACGGTCGCCCAGCTCCGCGGGATGTGCTTCCACCGCGACGCCGCGAAGGGCATCCACTACCGGCGGTTCACCATCCCCAAGCGCGACGGCACCGAACGGCCGATCTGGGCCCCGCTCCCCCGGTTGAAGGAAGCCCAGCGGTGGGTGCTGCACAACGTCGTCGAGCGGCTGCCGGTCCACGGGGCGGCCCAGGGGTTCCTCGCCGGGCGGTCTATCGCGACGAACGCGGCGGTTCACACGAACGCGAAAATCGTCCTGAAAATGGACGTGAAGGAGTTCTTCCCCACGGTCACGTGGCGGCGGGTGAAGGGCGTCTTCCGCCGGGCCGGCTACCGCGACCGCATCGCCACGCTGCTCGCGCTGCTCTGCACGGAAGCCCCGCGCGAGATCGTCGAACTCGACGGCACGACGTACTTCGTCTCGCTCGCGCCGCGGTGCCTGCCGCAGGGCGCGCCGACGAGCCCGGCGTTGACGAACGCCCTCTGTTTGCGGCTCGACCGGCGGCTGACCGGCCTCGCGGCGAAGCTCGGCTGGCGGTACACGCGGTACGCCGACGACCTCACGTTCAGCCTGCCGACGGCCCACGCCGGCCCGCCGAAATTGGGGGCGCTGCTCGGCTGCGTGACGCGCGTCGTCGAGGCGGAAGGGTTTACCGTGAAGGCGGAGAAGACCCGCGTCCACCGCAGCGGCGGCCGGCAGGCGGTGACGGGGCTCGTCGTGAACGGCGACGGCCCGCCGCGGGTGTCGCGGAAGTTGAAGCGCGAGATTCGCGCGGCGGTTCACAACCTGAAAGCGGGCAAGCCACTGAAGGACGGCGAAACCGTCGCCCGCCTGATCGGCTACGCCGCGTACATTTCCATGACGGACGCGGCGCTCGGGAAGAAGCTACTCGCGGAACTGAACGCGCTCGGTGTGCCGGGGTGATGTTGCTCCACACTCGGCGTTGCCTCGCGGCTAACCGCGGTGCTTCCTCGGCCACACGAACAGAAGCGCTGCCAGTCCCGCCGCCGGGGCGAGGCCGCCGATCACGAGTCCCACGTCGTAGCTCTTCGACTCCTGAATTTCCGCGCCGATCGTGATCTGAAACGCGCTCGCCACGACCCACGCCAGGGCGGCGAGGCCGCCGGAGTAGAGGCCCATCCGGCGGTGCGGCAGGTCCTGTGCGAAGGCGTAGTAGTACGGGTGGAGCCCGAGCACGCCCATTCCGGCGACGATCAGCAGCCCGACCATCAGCCACCCGCTGCCGGCGAACGGCACGGCCGCGGCCGACGCCGCGAGGAGCGTGAAGACGAAGAACCCGGCGCGGCGGGCGGCATCCACTTCCCAGCCGCGGGCGGCGAGCGACTTCACCAGTGCCCCCGCCAGGACGCACCCGGCGTCGGACGCGAGGAAGAACGCGACGACGATGACCCGCGTCGGTTCGCGGGGGATCTGGTGGAAGTCCTGCAAGAACAGCGGCAGCCACGCCCGCAGGAACTGCCAGCTGACGTTCAGGCACGACACCACGACCGCGAGGACGAACAGCCGCCGGGCGAACGTGGAAACATCCATTCCTTCCGATTCCACCGCGGCCGGCGGCGGCGGGTCGGCGAAGTCCGACGTCCGCACGAGCGCGAACCACAGCGGCACCCAGAGCAGCCCGAGCACGCCGACGGTCCAGAACGCGAAGTGCCACTCGGCCCCGTTCCGCTCGACGATTTCCGCGTACAGCGGGATGAGCACCGCCCCGAGCGACGCGCCGCTCTGCAGAATCGCGTTCCCGAGCGGGCGGTCCTTCGCCGCCAGCACCTGCCGGGCGGTGAGGAGGGCACACGGCCAGTGCCCGGCTTCGCAGAACCCGAGCAGCGTGCGGCAGATCAGCAGCCAGCGGAACGGCCCGGCCCCGGGGGCGTCGTCCGGCCCTTCGAGGCGGCCGGTCAACTCCGGGTGCCCGGCGAACGCCGTCGCGATGCCGGCACACGACCACCCGACGAGCACCGCGGGGTACAGGCGGCGCGGTCCGATGCGGTCCGCGAGGAAGCCGAACAGCACGGAACCCGCCGCGAACGCGAACCCGAAGCACCCTTCGAGCAGCCCGACGCGGGCCTCGCCGATGTGGAACCGCTGCTTCAGTTCGGGCAGCGACACCGCGAGCGTCTGGCGGTCGGCGTAGTTCAGGAACGTGGCGAGCAGCAGCACGCCGCACACCCACCACTTCCAGAACGAGGATCGCGGCGATTCGGGCATCGGGGGCATTTTATCTCCGACCCTCTCCCCTTGGGGGAGAGGGTGGCCGAAGGCCGGGTGAGGGGAAGAC
>CAYUHJ010000349.1:0-4535 GCA_964444365.1 uncultured Alcaligenaceae bacterium
GATTGAAGTAGGTGTGGTTCGTCAGGTTCACCGGCGTCGGCTTCTCGGTGGTCGCCGTGTCATTAAAAAAGAGTTCGTTCGCGTTCGTCAGGGTGTACGTCACGGTCGTGGACAGGTTGCCGGGATAGCCCTCCTCGCCGTCCTTCGAGACGTAGAAGAGCTTGAGCCACGGCCCGGTGGTGCCGACGCCCGCCTCGGGCCGCCAGAGCATCTTGTCAAACCCGTTCGTTCCGCCGTGGAGGCTGTGCTTGCCGTTGTTCGCGGCGAGCTTGTACTCCTTGCCGTCGAGCTTGAAGGCCGCGTTCCCGATGCGGTTCGCCACCCGGCCCGTGATGCAGCCGAAGTACGGGTGCCCGGCGACGTAGCCGTCGATGCCGTCGAACCCGAGGGCCACGTCCGCGAGTTTGCTGTCCTTGTCGGGGGCGTGAATCTCGGCAACGATCCCGCCGAGGGTGAGGATCTTCACCCGCATCCCGGTCTTGTTGACGAGCGTGTACGCGGTCACGTCGGCTTTCGGTCGCAACACGACTTTCGCCGTCTTGCCTTTGACTTCCTTCTCGACGGCGATTTCCGGCACCTTGCCAAACGGCTCCTCCTCGTAGGCGGGGCCGTATTGCGGCTGCTGGGCGGGAAGCAGGGCCGCGACGCCGAGGGCAAGCGCGACAACGGAGAGGGGGCGGGTCATGGGGATTCCTGGAGAGCAGTAGGCGGATGCAATCACTTCGGACTGTTACCCAGGTGGGTTAAGCCAGAAAACGTGACGGAAAAAGACGAGCGGCTTTTCGTCATGCACACCAAAGTCCACGTAGATTGGCGAAACCACTCCGCGATACACTGTCACTTCCATCGAGTGGTGGTGGTATAACGGCTCGCCGAACTCCCGAGGGTCGTTTTCGAGCCGGGTCAAGATTTGACGCACAGCGGCTGCAATGAGTTTCCCCTGACCGACTTGGATGGCCAGCCGAGTGATGGCTCGCAAATCCTCTCGGGCCGATTCCAATATCGAAACGTGAAAGCGCGGTTGTCCGGTTCCATTCATTCCGGACATGATCCTGCCTCCGGACGCTGGGCCTCGGCCTGGCGAACCATCTCCTCAATTTCTTCGACAACTTCGCGGAAAGGGACATATGGTCCCTTGTTCTCGATGTAACCGAACAAGTCGTCGGCGGTGAATTTTTGCTTCATCGCGTCGTAGATGGCTCGCTTCTCTTCTGGGGTCAGTTCGCGGATCGGTTCGTCGGGCATCGGGAAGCCTCCTCGGGGGACGCCCCATTCTAACGCATCACTTCTTCGCCGCGATGGCCTTCTGCACGGCGGAACCCAGGTCCGCCGGGGTCGGGGCGACCTCGATGCCGGCGGCCTTCAGCGCGGCGATCTTGTCCGCGGCCGACCCGCTGCCGCCGCTGATGATCGCGCCGGCGTGGCCCATGCGTCGGCCCGGCGGGGCGGTTTGCCCGGCGATGAACGCGGCCACCGGCTTCTTGACGTGCTTCGCCACGTACTCGGCCGCCTTCTCCTCCGCCGTCCCGCCGATCTCGCCGATGAGCAGGATCGCGTCGGTGCCGGGATCCTTCTCGAACATCTCCAGGCAGTCGATCTGGTTCGTGCCGATGATCGGGTCGCCGCCGATGCCGACGCAGGTGGACTGCGAGTACCCCAGGCCGGACAGCTGGAAGACGGCCTCGTAGGTCAGCGTCCCGGACCGGCTGATGATCCCGACGCGGGTCTTCCCTGGGGTCGCCGGGGTGTGGATGTAGCCCGGCATGATGCCGATCTTGCACTCGCCCGGCGTGATGACGCCCGGACAGTTCGGCCCGACGAGCCGGCACCCCGGCTTGGACTGGACGAACCGCTTCGCCTTGGCCATGTCCAGAACCGGAATCCCTTCCGTGATCGCGACGATGACCTTGATGCCCGCGTCGGCCGCTTCCATGATCGCATCCGCGGCCCCGCCGGCCGGGACGAAGATCATCGACGCATCCGCTCCGGTCGCCTTCACCGCTTCGTAAACGGTGTTGAACACGGGCAGTTTCTTCTTCGATTCCTTCCCCTCCCAGGTGGTGCCGCCCTTCTTGGGGGTGACGCCGCCGACGAACTGGCTGCCGTAGAGCAGGCACTGGTCCGTGTGGAAACTCCCGGCCGAGCCGGTGATCCCCTGGGTGATGACGCGGGTGTTCTTGTCGACGAGGATGCTCATGGATGGTTCCCAGGAGAATGCGACTGGCGGACAGTTGTCGCCAGGTAAGCGGTCAGTCGGTTATTCGAGTGATACAGGTGGCTCCGGTGCCCGGCGAGTGTGAGATACCCGCCCAGCACCAAGAGCCCCGCCCCGGAGGCGATGGTGAGAAAGTCTGGTCCGTGGACGACGAACACGAAGCCAGCCGCCGACGCGGACAGGCCGAGAAACAGTTCAACCTTTGCCCACGTTTTCCAAAACGGGTTGCGGCTGAACCCGGTGGCGGTGCAGACGCGATCCAATTCTTCGGCAAGTGGATCCGACATAGTAGCCTCTTTACTTCGCCTCGAACGCGACAACGGCCCATTCGCCGGGCTTCGCACCCTTGGCCAGCGTCACGCTCACGGGCCGCGTGCCCTTCGGGTCGGTCAGTTCGCCGCGGACGGTCGTGCCCTCGATTTTCGTCAGCTTGTACCCCGTGGCGGTGCCGCGAAGGCTCGTGAACAGATCGTGAAGCCCGCTGCGGCTGTAGCCGCGGGCCTTGTCCGCGTCGAAGCGCGGGCCGGCGAGGTCGCCGCGGGCTTTCGGTTGAACCAGGGCTTCCGCGGCGGTGTCGGCCTTGTCCAGCACCGCATCCAGGAACGCGGCGGCGGCGAACCGCTGGGCGGCAACCTCGTCGCCCCCGGTCGGCAACGCGGCCGCGAACTTCGGCGTCAGCGCGAACCAGTCGACCGCCCACAAGCCCGTGTCGCGGGACAGCCGCAGGGTGAAGACCCGGTCCGGAGCAGCGGCCCCGCGGAAGACCGCGACGTTCGCGGTGACGGCGGTCTGGTCCGCGTCCGGGGTGAACGTCTTCCCGGCGGCGAGTTTCTTCGCCCAGTCGTCGGCGACCGCGTCCGAATAGCCCTGCTTCTTCTCGGCGTCCGTCGCGATCGCGGGGATCGGCTCGGCGACCAGTTTCTTGAAGTCCGGCGCGACCTTGGCGGCCACGGGCTGACCGGCCGACGCCGCGGTCAGGAACTCCTTCGCAAAGGCTTCGGCGGACGCCTTCAGTTCCTCCGGCGAAGCGTTCGGGCTCGGGGGCGCGGTCGTGCTCACGGTCGGCGTGGGGGCCGGGCCTTTCTTGTTGCACCCGGCGAGCGCAACCAGACCGGCAACCAGGACGGGGACCGCGGGCCATCGGGACGGCATGGTTCGAACCTCGGGAAGCGCGGGGCGGTTCAGGGGGTGAGAGGTTGTTGGCCGGGCAGCGAGAACAGGTCCGCGACCCGGCAGCGGAAGTCGGGGAGTACCCCGTTGCCGGTGAGTTCGTCGGTAGTCGAGAGTGTCACAGGAGCGGATTCCCTGCGGTGAATCGTGACTGCAAATGTCTCTGAGCAAACCAACCAGACGAGACCCGAACCGGTCTGAAGGAATCGCTCTGCTTTGTCCGACATCTCAGACCGTGAATCTCGGGAATCGAGAACCTCCACCACTAAATCTGGCGGTTCGATCGCAAATCGATCAGACAGCGGAGTTTTCGGATTCCCAAGATACATGGCTAAGTCAGGGCAAAAGACGGTATCGGGGTTTCGTTCAATCCAGAACCCGACGTTATTCGAGAGTGCGTACCCCTGCCCACGCGGACGAAGGTATACCCAGAATCGATGAGCCACCAACGCGCAGATCGTGCCGTGTCGCTCGTAACCTGGATACGCCCTTTCTGTAACGGTCCCGCGGTCGAGTTCAAAAGCACGATCTTCGTTCTCTGGTAAACAGCACCAGTCCCAGAACTGGTCGGCACTGTACCCTGTCGGCAACATCACCTGCTCCGTGCCTGCTCACTTCGCCAGTTCCACGACCATCTTTGCTGCTTCGGTCAGGCCGGGGGCGACCTTGATCATCGGAAGTTCGCCCTTCACGCCGTTCAGGATTTCGCGGGCCTTCTCGACCTCGTTGCCTTCCAGCCGCACGACCACCGGAACCTTGAAGCCCACCTCGCGGCCGGCCTTCACCAGGGCGTCCGCGATGCGGGCACAGCTCGCGATGCCGCCGAAGACGTTGACGAAGACCGCCTTTACGCCGCTGTCGGAGAGCAAGATGCGGAACGCCTCGATGGCGTTCTCCGCGGTCACGCCGCCGCCGACGTCGAGGAAGTTCGCCGGGTTGCCGCCGTGGTGCTTGACGATGTCCATCGTCGCCATCGCGAGGCCGGCCCCGTTCACGAGGCAGCCGATGTTGCCGTCGAGCTGGATGTAGTTGAGGCTCGCCGCGGCCGCCCGGATCTCCGTCGGGTTCTCTTCTTCCTTGTCCCGCAGCGCGGCCACGTCCGGGTGGCGGAACAGGGCGTTGTCGTCGAAGTCGATCTTCGCGTCGAGCA
>CAYUHJ010000350.1:0-4532 GCA_964444365.1 uncultured Alcaligenaceae bacterium
CGTGTACGGAGTGGATCGACCGGAGCATCGCCGAGATCGAACGCGACTTCCTCAAGCCCGAACACCGAGCCCTGATGGAGGTCGTCGCGCCGGACGGTTCGGTGATCGACCACTTCGACGGCCGACAGCTCAACCCCGGCCACGCCATCGAGTGCGCGTGGTTCGTCATGCACGAAGGGAAGCTGCGGGGCGACCCGCGCCTCATTCGGCTCGGGCTGACGATCCTCGACTGGATGTGGGAGCGTGGCTGGGACGAGGAGCACGGCGGGCTGTTTTACTTCCGCGACTTGCGGGGGCTGCCGGTTCAGGACTACTGGCACGACATGAAGTTCTGGTGGCCGCACTGCGAAGCGATCATCGCGACACTCTTGGCGTGGACGCTCACCGGCGACGCGAAGTACGCCCGCCGGCACCGACAGGTTCACGACTGGAGCTTCCGCCACTTCCCCGACCCGGAGTTCGGCGAGTGGTACGGCTACCTCCACCAGGACGGCCGGGTGTCGGTGCGGCTCAAGGGGAACACGTGGAAGGGGCCGTACCACCTGCCGCGGATGCTGTGGTATTGCTGGAAGTTACTGAAATGATCGGCTGACACGGGTCGGTGCGAACTCGAGAGTCTTCTTCGCGAGTTCCTCCGACGCCGCACCCGGACGCTCCTGCCAATCGGGTCGCCCGACGCTCACTGCAACGGGGAACCGTCCCGTCGCGTGACGCGGTAGACGGTCCCCTTGACCCGCTCGCCGCCGGGGACGCCGGCGCGGGCGAAGGTGGGGGTGGCGGTCAGGCCGGCCTTCCAGGCGCAGTGGCCGAACGGCTTCGCCCCGTCGCGGTTCGGGTCGGCGATCAGGGCCAGCCCGCCGGGGGCGAGGGCGGCGGCGAGGAAGTTCGCCAGCATCTCGGCCATGTGCGGCTCGTACATCAGGTCCGAGCCGAGGACCACGGGGAACCGGCGCGGCGGGGGGCACCGCAGGTCGAGGGCGGCGGTCGCGAAGTCGCGGAAGCCGTTGAGCCGGGCGTTGTCCGCGGCGAACCGGACGGCGAGTTCGTCCAGGTCCGAGAACGTCACCCGCAGCCCGCGGGACAGGGCCGCGATGCCGGGCAGCCCGAGTCCGCAGGCGACTTCCAGGGCGTCGAGCGGTTCCGACCCGTCGAGAACCCACCGCTCCGCCAGCACCGCCTTGGCCAGCATCCGGGCGGCGGGCCAGAGTTCGGCCCAGTAGGGGATGTACTCGTCGGACCCGTACCGGGCGCGGACGGCGGGGTGGTCGAACAGGTGGTCGGTGTCGGCCGGGCGGTCGAGCCGGAAGGCGTGCCCGGACACGAAAGCGATTTCGCGGACCCGCCCCTTGACGGCGTCCGCGGGGGTGGCGTGGGGCATGGCGGTCAGCGCGACTTCGGCTTGGCCTTCGGCTTCGCCAGGATCTCTTGCCCGGTCGGACAGTCCGCCTTCAGCGGGCAGTGCGGGCAGTCCGGGGTTTCCGGCGTACACAGGGTGGCGGCGTGCGTCGCGAACACGTCCGTGAACTCCGGCCCCTTCGCCTTCGGGATGTAGTGCTCCAGGCTGGCCCGGGCCGCCTCCAGGTCCTCGATTTCCCCCTCGATCACGCCGAGCCGGCTGAGCACGCGAATCGTCGGCTCGTCGAGCGGGACCGCGTGGCCGCCGAGGGCGCGCTGCGTCACGAACGCGACGACGAAGTCCGTCACGCCCTTGTCCTTGTACCGGGCCAGTTGCTTCGCGGACTGCTTCAGGCCCTTCTTTTCCAGGTCTTCCAGCGTGAACGAGTAGGTCCGCTCGAAGTGCTCTTGCAGGAACTCGACGAGCCGCTTGGCCTTCGCCCCGGCGTCCGGCAGGTCGCCGAGCACGTCGCCGACTTCCGGCACGCTGCTGACGCGGATCTCGTTCCAGTCGAAGAAGGCGTTCTTGATCCGGGCGAACGCGGCGTCCGCCTCCTCGGGGGTACACCCCTCGCGGACGATGGCGTACAGCACCTCTTCCAGCACCGGCCGGGGGTCCGGCACGTCCGGCGGCGGGAACTTCTTCTTGAGGGCGGCGAGCCCGGTCGTCAGGACTTGCTGCTTGTTCGTGGTGGCCGGCATGTCGGGTGCTCTCCGGGCGAAGGTAACCGCCGGTCCGTCGGCGGCGGCCGGTCAAGGGACGGAATCGGGGGTCGGCTGCGGGGCGGTCGGTTCGGACTCTTCTGTTGTCGCGTCCGGCGGCAATTTGGCCATCTCTTCGTGGATCAGTCGCGCGATCTCGATCGACTTTTTCACACCGAGGTCGAGCACGAACGAAACGTGGGGGACGTACCGCGTGGTGAGCCGCTTGGCGAGCTTCGCCTGCACGAACCCGGCCGCCGAGTTCAGCCCGTGCATGGTGAGTTTTTGCTCGCGCTCGGACCCCATGACGGAGACGTGAACCTTGGCGTGCTGCAGGTCCGCGGACACCTCGGCCCGGGTGACGGTGACGCCCTTGACGCGCGGGTCCTTCATCTCGAAGAGGATCGCCTCCGCGGCGACCTCCCGGACGACTTCGTTGACACGGGCTAAACGGTGAGACTTCATCAGCTTCTTTCAGAATCAGATTTCACCACAAAGGCACAAAGAACCACGAAGGAACACGAAGAATACCAGTTCGATTCTTCTTTGTGGCCCTTTGTGTGAGCTTCGTGCCTTTGTGGTGAAAACTTCGCTTTCACAGTTCGATCAACCATTGCCGTTGGGCTTCCGTTTCCGGAACGGGCCGACCGCGTGCGACGCTGACCCGCTCGATCGCTTCCTCGATCGGAACCCCGGTCGCCCGGAGGATTCCCACGGCCACCATCCCCGCCCGGCCGATCCCTTGCCGACAGTGAATCGCCACCGTTCGGCCGGCTTGCAACAGCCCTACCAAGTGAGAGACCCGTTCGGCGAAATCGGTTCGTGACTTCGGAACCTCCCGGTCGGCAATCGGGAACGACACAAACTCGACGCCGTTCGCCGCACACGCCGCCGCTTCGCCGTCGAGTTCGAGTTCCGTCGCTTCGTCCGGTTCGAGCAGCGAAACCACAACCGCAACGCCCGCTTGCTTCCAGGCCTGAACTTCGTCTTCGAGCCAGTCCCCGCCGCGTGGCCGGGGCATTACCGCGAGCCGACCGGAGAGCGAAAGCGGAACCCAGTGGAGTTCGGTTCGCATACGATTCCGATTTGGCGAGAGTAGTCACCCCACCGGCGGCACTGGAGCGTCATGAGCACCTAGTGCATCACGGGTCCGAGCGAACCAGTCATCGAGTCCCGCCTCCCCGAGTTGTTCCAGCACCCAAGCCACCAGTTCATTGTAATCGCCAGCGATCCGCTCGATTGCCCCGTCACCCGAACGGGCATCTTCGTAATAAACGCGGACGAATCCGCCGGCGGACAAATGGCCAACGACCGCTTCCCCGTTCTGCTCCCAAAGCGGGCACAGGTGGGCAATCCCAGGCACACGGGCAACAAAGTCCGAAGCCAACCGGAAATACTCAACCGGCTCATGACCAATGCAGCCAAGCGGTCCCAATCCGCCAGTCGCCCACAGGCGGTCGAAGACATCGGGCAATCCCCGACGCCTCAATTCCACAATCGCCGAGTCCCGATCTGTAACGGCACTCACCGCAGGCCTTTCGCCCTCAAACTCGTCACACTTACGAGTGACGCTCGCCAGTCACACCACTTCCCGCCCGACGGACACTTCGCCGCCGAGGTATTCCGCGATCGGATGCACCCGCAGCGCGTTCTGGATCGCGTCCAGGCAACTCTTCACGCCGGCCACATCCGGGCCGACGGCGGACACTCCCACCGTCAACACGCGGTGGTCGTCGAGCGTGTCGACTTCCGCGGCGGCCACGTTGAAGTTCGACCGCAGCTTGTCGAGCACGCTGCGGACGACTTGCCGCTTGTCCTTCAACGACCGGCTCTCGCGAACGAGGAGCCGGACGGTTAGCATTCCGATGACCACGGTTTAGAGAGTCCGCTGCCGGATCTCGATCTTGAACGCCTCGATCACGTCGCCGATCTTCACGTCGTCGAACCCCGTGATCTTGAGGCCGCACTCGTACCCCTCGCGGACTTCCTTGGCGTCGTCCTTGAACCGGCGGAGGCTGTCCAGGCCGACCGACTTGTCCGACGACGGGAAGATGACCACGCCCTCGCGGATGACGCGGACGCGGGCGTTCCGCTCCAGGGTGCCGCTGGTGACGTAGCACCCGGCGATGACGCCGACCTTGCCGACCTTGAACGTCTCGCGGACGACCGCCCGGCCGAGGTGGACCACCTCTTCGGAGGGCTTCAGCTTGCCTTCCAGGGCCTGCTTCACCTCGTCGGTCAGCTTGTAGATGATGTCGTACTCGTGGATCTTGATGTCCCGCTGGTCGGCGAGCCGGAGGGCGGCGTCGTCGGCCGTCACGTTGAACCCGATCACGAGGGTGTCGTCCGGGCTCGTCAGGGCGAGGTTCACGTCGGACTCCGTGATCGCCCCGATGCCGGCGTGCAGCACCCGGGTCCGCACCTCGTCGTGGACC
>CAYUHJ010000351.1:0-2827 GCA_964444365.1 uncultured Alcaligenaceae bacterium
ATCGACGAGTTCAGGATCGGCCCCGGCGAGACGTACGACGTCATCGTGGAGCCGTCCGGGGACGGGGCGTACGCCATCTTCGCCGAGGCAATCGATCGGAGCGGCTACGCATCGGGAACCCTCGCTTCGAGGGAAGGCATGCGCGCACCCGTCCCGCCGCAGAGAAAGCGGCCCTTGAGGACGATGGCCGACATGGGGATGGAGCACGCCGGCATGGGGATGGAGCACGCCGGCATGGAGGGCATGGACATGGACCCCCGTGCCACGGCGCACGGGGGAGGCAGCCACTCGGCCGGCCACGGCGGAGCCGAGCACGGGACGAGCGGCGGGGGAACTGAGACCGACTCCGTCCCGCACGGCCCCGACGATCACGGGATCGGGAACTCCGCCGTCCCGGCCGCCACCCGGGGCCGCCTCGACGAGCCGGGGACCGGCCTCGGAGAAGACGGGCGGCGGGTGCTCGTCTACGCCGATCTCAAGAGTGTCGTTCCAGGAGCGGACGAGCGCGAGCCCGGGCGCGAGATCGAGCTCCACATCACGGGGAACATGGAGCGGTACATCTGGGGGTTCGACGGCAAGAAGTATTCGGAATCGCCGGCCCCGATCGCCTTTCGCTACGGGGAGCGGCTGAGGCTCACCCTCGTGAACGACACCATGATGGAGCACCCCATCCACCTCCACGGGATGTGGATGGAGCTCGAAAACGGGGCCGGGCCGTACAAGCCGAGGAAGCACACCGTGAACGTGAAGCCGGCCGAGCGGGTGTCGGTGGCGATCACGGCCGACGCGCCGGGGAGGTGGGCCCTCCACTGCCACCTGCTGCTGCACATGGACATGGGGATGTTCCGGGTCGTCGAGGTGTCGGGCGACGCCACCCGCGCGGAGGCGCACGGCTGATGGGTACGTTCGCGACATCAACGAGAGGCTTCCTATGCGTGGCGGCGTCCGTTCTCATCGCCACCTCCGGTTCGAGCGCCGAAGGGCGTGAGCCGGGCGGTACGGCCCCCGAGCCCCGAACCTACTCCTCGCTCTCTCCGCAGAAGGGGTGGGCGAGCCCGGTCGCCGACGACGAGACCTTCTCGTTCTTTCTCGCCGAGCTCCTCGAGTACCGGCTCTCGGAGGAAGGCGGAGAGGGGCGGTGGGACACCTACGGCTGGCGGGGCGGCGACTACGACCGGGTTTGGGTGAAGAGCGAGGGGGACGTCTCGGGGGGCCGAGGACAGGGCGACGTTCAGCTCGTCTACGGGAGACTCGTCTCCCGCTTTTTCGATTTCCAGGCGGGGGTCCGGTACGAGCAACTCTGGGGCGACGGCCCCGACCCGTCGAGGGTCCAGGCCTCGGTCGGGTTTCAGGGGCTCGCCCGCTACTTCTTCGAGGCCGAGCCCACGCTGTTCGTGAGCCCCGAGGGGGACGTCTCGGGCCGCTTCACCGGCGCATACGACCTCTTGCTCACGCAGCGGCTCATCCTCCAGCCCCGGCTCGAGATGGTGGCCGCCGTTCAGGACCAGGAAAAGTTCGGGATGGGCCCGGGCCTCAACGATATCGACGTCGGCCTCCGACTCCGGTACGAGCTCCGTCGGGAGTTCGCCCCGTACGTGGGCGTCAACTTTCGCCAGCAGTACGGCGAAACCGCGAGGTACGCCCGAGACGACGGGGAGCGGACGCTCCAGTGGGCATTCGTGGTGGGAGCGCGCGTATGGTTCTAGCGAAGTCGCGCGAAACGGACAGCTGCGGGAGGAAAACTCGAACGGCGAAGCCCTCTCGCACGTGGGCCTTGATCGGGTTGCTCGTGTCGGCTCACCTCCTTTCGACTCACGCCGCGGGCGAGCCGCCGCCGCAGAGCGACTACGCCGAGCTTGCCGGTGCGGGAGCGGCCCTCACGCGAGCGATCGAGACCGAGCCTCCGGCCCTGCCGAAGCCCTCCTTGACCCCGACCCAAGGTCGGGTCAACCACCTCTACCACCTCGGCGCCAAGCAGTTCTACCTCGACAAGGCGAAGGGGCTGGCCCTCACCGAGGAGCAGGCGACAAGGCTCCGCCGGCTCTGGGAGTTCGACCAGGAGGAGAAGGCGAGATACCGTGACGCCGTGACCCGGGCCGAGCGCGAGCTGTGGCGGCTCACCGGCGGCGAGGCACCGTCCCTCCCCGTGATCGAAGCCGCCGTTCGGGCTGTCGAGCGGCTCAAGGCCGACCGCCGCGTCTCCTTCATCGGGCGGGTGGCGGAGGCGGCCGCGGTCTTGACCGTGCACCAGCGCGAGATGTTGAGGATGGCCAAGGCGATCCGATGACGAACGCGCAGCGCTTTCGACTCCTCTTCCTCTCCCTGACGCTCACGGCCTCTGTCGCCGCGGCGCAGATCTCGCCCGAGGAGCACGCGAGCCACCACCCCCCTCCCGGCGGGCCGCCGGGTCAGGCCGCCCCGCAGTCAGGGGGGATGGACGCAATGATGGCCGGAATGATGGGGGGAGGCGCGGGCGGCATGATGGCCGGCATGGGCGGGCCCCCGAAGAAAGAGCTCTACCCGGCCCTGATGTCACTCCCCGAGTTCTCCCCGGAAGCGAAACAGGAGGTGGAAGCGCAGGGGAACCGGCGGTTTCGGGAGGGAGCTTTCCTCCTCGCCGCGGCAACCCGAGAACTCTCGGCCGCCCTCGAGCGGGCGGACACGGACCGTCAGGAGCAGAGCCTCCGTACACTCCGGGGGGCCCTTTCCCTCATGGAAAGCGGCCTCTCCACCCGGAAGCTCCTCGAACAAGGGAGGCCGCCCAGGGAGGTCGCCCTCGCGTGGTTCCGGAACGAGATGAACATCGCCGCGGTCGACCCGACCGGCC
>CAYUHJ010000351.1:2927-4497 GCA_964444365.1 uncultured Alcaligenaceae bacterium
GCCTACACGATCGCCTCCTCCCCGACCGAGAAGCGGTTCCTCGACCTCACCATCAAGCGGGAGGAAAAGGGGGTCTTCTCGCGGTTCCTCCACGACGAGCTCCGGCCCGGGGCGGCGCTCGAGGCCGCGGGGCCGCAAGGGGTCTTCACCTTCGCGGGGAGCGAGGCGAGCTCCCTCGTGCTCATCGGCGCGGGGGTCGGGGTTACCCCGCTCGTGAGCGTGCTCCGGTACCTCACGGCGACCAAGTGGCCGGGGAACGTCGCCCTCCTGTTCGTCTGCCGCACGCCGGCCGACTACCTCTTCCGGAAGGAGCTCGCGGAGACGGCCCGGGCGAATCCCAATTTCCGCCTGCTCGTGACGATGACGAAGGCCGGCGAAAGCGAGTGGGCGGGGCTCCGCGGCCGCTTCACGAAAGAGATGATCGCCGAACACCTTCCCGTGGTCCGAGAATCGAGAATCCACATCTGCGGCCCGAACCGGATGATGGACGACACGAAGGCCATGCTGCTGGACCTCGGCGTTCCTCCCGAGGCGATAAAGATCGAGAGCTTCGGCATACCGCGCAAGGAGGAATCTCCCGCGCCGCTCGGGCGGTCGGAGCAGGGGACGATCGTCTCGACCTCGAACACGGCGCTTTTCAAGCCGTCGAACAAGACCGCCTTCCTGCCGCCGGACCTCACCCTGCTCGAGGCGGCCGAGTCGGTCGGGGTCGAAATTCAGAACTCCTGCCGGGTGGGGACGTGCGGCCTGTGCAAGGTCCGCCTCCTCTCCGGCCAAGTCTCGATGGATGTCCAAGACTCCCTCACCGAAGAGGACAAGCAGAAAGGCGTCGTCCTCGCCTGTCAGGCGAAATCGGCGGGCAACGTCGTCGTGGAGGTTCCGCCGGAATGAGAGAGCACGAAAAGGTCATCGCGTCGGCCCTCCTCCTTCTCCTCCTCGTCGCCTGGTTCGTCTTCCTGGTGCACGAGGACCCGCGGTTCGCCGGCAGCCCCCTCGGCGGGCTCTTCGGGGTGCTCGGCCTCCTCGTCATGCTCGTCGCGTACCTCTACCCCGCGGTCAAGCGGGTCGCCGGTCTCAGGCGGGCCGTCTCCAAGACGATGTCCCTCGGCACCTTCCTTGAGCTCCACGTCTTCGCGGGGATCCTCGGGCCGCTCCTCGGGCTCGTCCACAGCGGGCACAAGTTCGAAAGCCCGACCGGCATCGCGCTCACGGCGGTCATGCTCGGCGTCGTCTTTAGCGGCTTCGCCGGCCGCTACCTCTTCGGCGTCGTCTCCGCGGACGTCCGAGAGAAGAAGGCGATGCTCGCGGCCCTCGAGCAGGAGTACCACCACCTCTCGCTCGAGGTCGCGGGCTCCGCGGGCCGGGGCGGGCTGCTCGCCCGGGTGTCCGGCGTCAGCGAAGCCATCGCCGACGTCGAGTACGCGCTCGCGACCGACGAGCGGGCGAGGCGGCTCTTCGCCCGGTGGCTCGCCGTTCACATCGCGCTCTCCCTCGCCCTGCTCGCCCTGCTCGGGCTGCACGTCTTTTCGAGCTTCTACTACGGGGTCCGATGGCTTGGAGGGTAGCCCGC
>CAYUHJ010000352.1:0-4420 GCA_964444365.1 uncultured Alcaligenaceae bacterium
CTCCCGGATGACCGGAATCGCAAAAGGATCGCCGGACGTTACAGAGGTGTTACGCGGACGGGCCGACCGTGCCGCCACCCGCTCGGATGAGCCGCTCCGCTTCGTCCGCGAAGTCGTCGTATTCCCGGTCCGTCGGAAACGATTCTCGCGCGACGGGGACCGGGGACGGGCCGACGAACACCATCAAGAACCAGTCCGGCGTCCGGAGCGTCCGGACGACGGCGTTCCACGGCAGCTCGGCGTGGATGTGGTCGGCTTCGACGCGGAACCCTTCGGGCCGCAACTCGAACACCCGCCGGCCGAGGGCTCGAGCGTAAGCGGGGTCGGTCGCGATGCGGGAGCGAAGGGCCGTCACAGCCGACTGCCGGGCCTTCGACGTTGTCGGCCACAGCGAGGAGAAGAGGACCCCGAGTCCGCCGGCCGCGATGAGCCCGGCCGTGTCGGAGACGCCCTCGAAATACCAGGTGCCGCCCAGACCGCCGAGCGCCGCGACGGCACAGAGGATCAGTGCGCCGCGGGTCGACCGCTGGGCCTGGACAAAGGCCGGTTCGGTCTGGATGAACAGCGTCGTGCCTTCCGCGGTGATGTGTTCCGTGAGATCGAACTCGATCCGCATGGCGGGTCACCGTTTCTTCGGCGGGAGTAACTGCGTGATGTCGAGCCCGTTCGGGCCGAGGTGCGCGTCCAGCAGTTCGACCCGGCCGCGGCCCTTCAGGCCGAGCAGCAGCCGACCGGTTTCGTCCCACCAGATCGCCGCGTGGACGTCCGGGTTCGTTTGCCGCAGCTTGCGGTACTGCTCCAGCCGCTTCGTGAACGCCTCGGCTTCCGCGGTGGCGAAGGTCGTCTTCTCGCGGCGGTACGCTTCGGCCTGCTGCTCGAACCGGAACTTCGTCGCCTCGGCTTCGCGGAGCCGCTGACTCGCCTCCTGGCTCGCCTGGTTCTCGCGGGTGCGGATCGCGGTCTGGGCCTGGTTCACTGCTTCGAAGGCGTCGCGGACTTCGTCAGGGGCCGAGAGCGTCGCGACCGTGACCCGCTGCACGACGATACCCAGCGCGTGGGGGGTGAGCCGGGAGGGAAGGTGCAAGCCGAGCCACCGGGGAAGTTCGGCCCGACCCGCGAGCAGCACGTCATCCACGGGGCGGCCGGCCACCCACTCGGCGGCGAGGGCTTCCGTTTCGCGGGCCAGAATCGCGTCGGCGACCTCGCGGTTCCGCACGAAGTCGTCGAGTTCCCCGTCCCGCTCGCTGACCGCGTATTCGACGACGAGCTTGACGTTGACGAGGTTCTGGTCGCCCGTGAGCAGTTGCCCGGCGGTGGAATCGTCGGTCGCTTGAGGGGAGTAGCCGACGTCGAGTTGCCGCACGGTCCGCACGCGAACGCGGTCGAGTCGGTCGATGCCCCACGGGAGCCCGACCCACAGGCCGGGTCCGGGGCGGGCGACGACCTCGCCGAACCGCCGGACGACGCCGCGTTCCTCGGGGCGAATTTGCGCGACGCCGGTGAGGAGGTATGCGCCCGCGACGATGAGCAGCAGGTAGCGGAAGCGGGGCATCACGATTTTCCGGGGTGCATCTTCCGAATCATCCGCGCCGCGACGTACCCCGCCTTGAACCCCGCGTCGATGTTCACCACTGTCACGCCGGCGGAGCACGAGTTCAACATCGTCAGCAGGGCCGCGACCCCGCCGAACGCCGCGCCGTACCCGATGCTGGTGGGGACCGCGATGACGGGGGAGTCGACCAGCCCGCCGACGACGCTGGGCAGTGCGCCGTCCATGCCGGCGACGACGATCACCACGTCGGCGGAACAGATCACCTCGCGGTGGCGCAGGATGCGGTGGATGCCGGCCACCCCCACGTCCGCGATGAGTTCCGCCCGTGCCCCCATCACCCGGGCGGTGACGAGCGCCTCCTGGGCGACGGGCAAGTCCCCGGTGCCGGCCGTCACGATCTGCACGAAGCCGAGGTTGGCGGCCTTCCAGCCGGGCGTCGGGAGCCAGAACGTCCGGGCCAGGCGGTCCTGTTCGGCGGCCGGGAAGTGACCGGCGAGGTGGGCGGCCTGGGCGTCACTCACCCGCGTGGCGAGCACGTCCTGACCCGCCTCGGCGAGCCGGCGGACGGCGGCTTCCGTCCACTCGGCGGTCTTGCCTTCGGCGAGAATTACTTCGGGAAACCCGCACCGGGTGGCGCGGTCCAGGTCCAGCGTGGCGAACCCGAGGTCGGCGATGGCGTCGTGGGGGGGCATAGGGAACCATCAGAACATTTGGACAGGATTAACAGGATCACCAGGATGGGATCAGATGCCGGGTATTCATCGTGTCCATCCTGTTAATCTTGTCAAAATTCTTCGCTGTGGGAACTTGAGCGAATATCCGCTCCCGCTCAATTTCAGTCCCCTGTCCGGCCGATACATCCCGTATGTCCGTCGCAAGCGGGCCGGGGATGGATTGCGCCAGGGGGACCGGGGATGACCGCCGCACTCGCACTCGCCGCTCTCGCAGTCGGTCAACCGGCCGCCGAACCGGACTACTACCCGTTCAAGCAGCGGTCCGTCCGCGTCGCGATCGACTACGTCCCGGAGCAGAAGAAGGACATCCTCCAGATTCAACTGTGCGTCTGCCGCAACCAGAGCGGCGTCTGGGAGGTCGTCGACACCGTCACCCCGGACAAGGACGCCTTCCAGTTCACGGCCAAGGAAGACGGCCTGTACTGGCTCAACCGGGTCATCGTATACCGCAACGGGCAGAAAGACCCGCCCGACGTGAGCCGCGTGCCGCCCGCCCAGAAGTTACTCCTCGACGCCACCCCGCCCGTGGTGCGGATCACGACGGCCCGCCGGGACGGGGAGGACGTGGTCGTCGAGTGGACCGTCGAAGAGAAGTTCCCGAACGACGCGGCGACGGTGGTCAGCTTCCGCGGCACCGGCCCGACGGACATCTTTCAACCGGTGCCCGCCGGGAGCGTGTCGAAGCGGAGCGCGAAGTTCCGCCCGGCGACATCCGGCCCGATCACCGTCCAGGTAGCGGCACAGGACCTCGTCGGGAACGCCGGCACGTTCTCCCGCGAAATTGGCGGAACAGGTCCGGTCGCCAGTGTGGCTCACATGACGCCGGAAGTGACTGAGCCAAAAGCCAACCCGGTGATCGAGACGCCGGGCGTGATCCCGCCGACGACTCCGATGATTCCGCCGCCGGTGATTCCGCCCGAGACGCCGGTTCAGCCGGCCCCGCTCACGCCGGTGCAGCCGGTGCAGCCCGTTCAGCCGCCGAAGCCCGAGTGGGCACCGGTGGACGGCGGCCCCAAGGCCATTGCGAGCGGCACGGCGTCACCGACCGCGGCCCCGGAACTGGCCACCGTCCCTGCGGTGAACTACACGAAGTTCGACATCCAGTACCAGCTAGACGCCGGCCCGAGCGGGGTCAGCCGGATCGACCTGTTCGCGACCCGCGACGACGGGCGGACGTGGGTCAAGTGGAGCCAGCACGACGGCAAGGAATCCCCGCTCCGGGTCAGCGTCGACGGCCGGGGCAACCAGCAGGTGGAAGGGCACTACGGGTTCAAGATGGTCCCCGTCAGCGGGGCCGGGCTGTCGGACGGTCCGCCGGTCGCCGGCACCCCCCCGGACGTCCGGGTGAACGTGGACACGACCCCGCCGATGATCACCGCGTACCAGCCGACCGCCGACCCGAACCTGCGGAACACCATGCTGCTGCACTGGAAGGCGACGGACCGGAACTTCGGCAAGGACCCGATCGCGATCGAGTGGAGCGAGCACCCGGGCGGGCCGTGGAAGTCGGTGACGAACGGGGACGCGGTGGTGCCGGTCGCGGGCGGGACCGGGAGCTCGCCGAACCGCATCCCGAACACCGGAACCTACGCCTGGGGCTTGCCGGCGGGCCTCGCATCGCCGAAAGTATATCTCAGGTTCACAGCGTGGGACGCGGCCGGCAACAAGAGCGAAGCCGTCACCCCCGAACCCGTGCTGGTGGACCTGACCAAGCCGCGGGCGACCATCCACGGGATCGTGGGGGCCCCCCGGTAGCCGCCGGCGGGGGAGACTCGCCCCCCGCCGAGCGGACCGCGGTCGGCCCCGAATTTTTTCCGAGTTCGGCGACATCCGGGCGTTCCGTTCACTACAGTTGAGCGACCTCCCCTTTCGACGCCCGGAAAGGGTTTGCGACCATGAGCGACAAAGTCGGGGAAACCTTCATCGCGCGCCGCGTCCCGCTCATCACCGGCGGGCAGCTCGACGCGTGCCTCGTTCACATCTACCCCAGCGGGTCCAGCATGGGCCGCCGCTACCCGCTCGGCAGCCTGCCCCTCGTGGCCGGCCGCGGGGAGGGGTGCGACATCCGCATTCAAGACAACTCCGTCTCCCGCCGGCACGCCAAGATCGAACCCACGCAGGAAGGCTACACCGT
>CAYUHJ010000353.1:0-1251 GCA_964444365.1 uncultured Alcaligenaceae bacterium
CGGCCGACGAGGGGCTCGTGGTCGTAATCCGAAAGGGCAAGACGGACCAGGAGGGCTCCGGCCGCAAGCTCGGCATCCCGTTCGGCAAGAACCTCGACACCTGCCCGGTGCGGGCGGTCCAGGCGTGGCTCGACCACTCCGGGGTCGCCGAGGGCCCCCTCTTCCGGGCGGTCAACCGGCACGGTCACGTCTCCGACCGGCGGCTCAGCGACCGGGCAGTAGCCGAGGTGGTGAAGCGGAGCCTACTCGCCGCCGGGAAGAGCGCCCGCCGGTACGCCGGGCACTCGCTCCGGGCCGGGCTCATCACCCAAGCGGCGATGGCCGGGGTGAGCGAGCGGGCGATCATGGACCAGAGCGGGCACAAGAGCTTGGCCGTCATGCGGCGATACATCCGAGATGGGTCCCTTTTCCGCGAGAACGCCGCCGCCAAAGTCGGGCTGTGAGACGGCCGCACGCCTGACCCGGAGCGGATGCTCCTCATCCGGACCGGCACGGAGTTCGTCTGCATCCGAGAGAGCACATGAACGCCCGGTAATGCCGGGAGACTCGGCAGGTTAGGACAGCCAAGAGAAATACACTGGCGGTAACGGCCGGAACGTCTAAACTGCTGGAGTGATCTTTCCGATAAGGAAGACATGTTGCGCCGGGTCGTTACCCTACTACTGCTGCCGTGCCTGCTGTTGAGCCAGTCAGCGGCCATCGGTCACGCCCACGGCGGCAGCATTCCCGCCGGCCACGACCTGCGCCCGCACGTCCATGCGTCCTTCGTCGTTCCCACGCACGACGCTCACGGCCACCACCACGGTCACGGCTGTCATCACCACCGCGGCGAGGCCGTCGGACACGACGCTGACCCCATAACGGCGGTCGTTCTAGAGCACCCTCTGCCCCACGATCACGACGCGGTCTACCTGCCCGCCGAGAGCACGGTCGCGCCGCGGGAGCGTCTGCAAAACGACTTCGAGTTCTCGGCGTGGCTCGTGACGATCGCCCTTGTCATCGGCTGCGACTTCTACGCCGCCGATCCACCTCTGCAAGCCAGACCTTCGGCCGACGAACGCGCCCCTGCGCGCCCGCTCTACATCCGCCACCTCGCGCTCCTCATCTAGCCCCGCCCCATTTCTAGCCGGTCGGCTGACGGCACTCCGCACGCTCGTGCTTGCTGCCCCCTGCGGGCGAGCGCGGCGGCGTCATCCCGCCTCCGACCATTCCGCCAGAACAAGCAGCCCCCGGCTCCTCGGAGTCGTCACG
>CAYUHJ010000353.1:1351-4417 GCA_964444365.1 uncultured Alcaligenaceae bacterium
GCCGCCCGTCGCGGCACCCGAGGCGTCCCTGCCGACGAGCCTGGGTCTTCCCGATCTCACCCGCCTCGTGATGGAGCGGAACCCGCGACTCGCACAGGCGTCGTGGGCGGTGGAAGCCGCCCGCGGGCAGGCACTCCAGGCGGGGCTCTACCCGAACCCAGTCGTGAGCGTCACCGGCGACGAACTCGGCGACCGGACCGGACCGAGCGGCATCTGGTCGGCCGGGGCGTCGCAAGAGATCGTCACCGCCGACAAGCTCGGGCTCTCCCGGGCGGCCGCGATGAAGCAGGTCGATCGGGCGAGCCTCGCCCTCGCCGCCGAGCGCTACCGGGTACTGACCGAGGTGCGGCAGAACTACGCCGAGGTGCTCCTCCTCCAGAAACGGGCCGAGGTGCTCTCCGACCTCGCGAAGCTCGCCGGTCAGTCGCTCGCGACCGCGAACAAGCTCCTCGGGGCGAAGGAGGTCGCGCGACTCGATGTTGTCCAGCTCGAAGTGGATGCCGAGCGCTACCAGGCGGACCTGAACGCGACCAAGCGGTCAATCCCGCCGGCCTTCCAGCGGCTCGCGGCGAGCGTCGGCGCACCGGAGCTTCCGCTTTTGACCGTCGCCGGCGAGCTCGAAACCTCCCTCCCCGACTACGACCTCGACCGCACCCGGGCCTACATGCTCTCCGTCCACCCCGAGCTCCAGTCGGCAAAGCTCGGCGTCGAGCGGGCGCAGCTACTCGCCCGGCGGGCCGAGGTAGACCCGGTCCCGAACGTGACCGTGAGCAGCGGCTACACCCGCCAGGGGCAAAACGACTCGAACGACTGGAGCGTGGGCGTGAGCGTGCCTGTCCCGCTCTGGAACAGGAACCAGGGGAACATCTACGCGGCGAAGGCCCAGGTGGGTGAGGCCGCGGGGGAGGTCGGCCGCGTCCGGAACGACTTGGTGGGACGGCTCTCCACTTCGGTCGGCACCTACGCCGCCGCCCGCGAGCGGGCCGGGCGGTACAAGGCCGCCATCCTCCCGCGGGCCGAAGAGACCTACCAGCTCTCGCTCAAGGCGTACCAGGGCGGGCAGTTCGAGTACCTCCGCGTTCTCCAAGCCCAGCGCGCGGTCGGCGAGGCGAGGCTCGAATACCTCCGCGCGCTCGGCGAGATGTGGCGAGCGGCAAGCGAGATCGCGGGACTCACCCTCGAAGACAACTGGCCGGCCGCGCCCGCACCGCAACCGACAAAGACACGGTGAACACCATGAGACTTCTCCGCACCATCAAGCCGCTCTCCGCCCTCGCCCTCGTCGCCGGGCTCGCGCTCGCCGCGTACTTCACCCGCGGCTCGTGGCTGTCGTACGTCCTCCGCACGCCGCCCGCAGAGACCGCTTCAGGAGGGGAAGAGACCGGTCCCCCGCCTCTGAAGATCATTGTCTCCGAGCAGGCCCAGCAGAACCTCGGCATCACCGCGAAGTCCGCCGCCCCGCAGACCTTCTGGAAGACGATTCGCGTCCCCGGCATAGTCGTTGACCGGCCCGGTCAGAGCGACCGCGGGATCGTGGCCCCCGTAACCGGGGTCGTGACGAAAGTCGGCTTCTTCCCCGGCGACACGGTGAAGCCCGGTGACTCGCTCTTCACCCTCCGGCTGATGAGCGAGTCGCTCCACCTCGCGCAGACCGAGCTGTTCAAGGCGACCCAGGACATCAAGCTCGCGCAGGCCCAGCGGCAGCGGCTCGCGGCGTCGGGCGGTGCCGTCCCCGAGTCAAAGGTCATTGAGGTGGACAACCAGATCCGCCGGCTCGAGGTGGCCGCGAAAGCCTATCGCGAGGACCTACAGAACCGCGGACTCCGCCCGGAGCAGGTTAGCGCCGCAGCAGACGGCAAATTCGTGACCGAGATCAGCATCCCCGTCCCCGCGCGGGCTCCGGCCCCGTACCCGACGCTGTCCCTCGCGGGGCCGAGCTCGGACCCGAACGCTCCGACGTTCGAGGTCCAGGAACTCAAGGCCGAGCTCGGCCAGCAGGTGCAGGCCGGGCAGACGCTCTGCCTGCTCGCAAACCACCAACTCCTCGCCGTCGAAGGCCGCGCGTTCCGCGACGAGACCCCGCTCCTCGAGCGGAGCGCACGCGAGCGGTGGCCCGTCGCGATCGACTTCCAGGAGGAGCCGGCGACCGACTGGCCGAAGCTCGACCAGCCGTTCCGCATCCGACACCTCGCGAACACCATCGACCCGGTCAACCGCACCTTCGCCTTCCGCATCCCGCTCGAGAACCAGTCCCGGGCGATCGAGGATGACGGCCGCACCCAGATGCTCTGGCGGTTCCGCCCGGGGCAGAAGGTGAAGCTCCTCGTCCGGGTCGAGAGGCTCGACAACGTCTTCGTCTTCCCGAAAGACGCCGTCGCCCGTGACGGCGCGGAGGCGTTCGTCTTCACCCAGAACGTGAACACCTTCGAGCGGAAACCGGTCCGCGTCCTCACGGAAGACCGGGACCGGGTAGTCGTCGCGAACGACGGCGCGATCGTCCCCGGGTCGTTCGTGGTGCAGGCGGCCGCGACGCAGCTCGGCCGGACGACGAAGTCGCAGTCGGGTGGCGTCCCGAAGGGCTTCCACGTCCACGCCGACGGGAGCCTCCACAAGAACGAAGACGAGGGGAAGGAGTAAGGCCATGCTCAACGCCGTCATCCGCCTCGCCCTCTCCCACCGGCCGCTCGTGCTCGCCGGGTGCCTCGTCGTGCTCGTCTACGGGGGGTATCTGTCCACGACGCTCCCCATCGACGTCTTCCCGGACCTCGACCGGCCGCGGGTGGTGATCCTGACTGAGTGCCCGGGACTCGCCCCGGAAGAGATCGAGACGCTCGTCACGCAGCCGATCGAGACGGCCATCCTCGGGGCGTCCGGCGTCGAAGCGGTCCGCAGCCAGTCGAGCCAGGGGATGAACGTCATCTACGTCGAGTTCGGCTGGAAGACGGACGTCCGCTACGCGCGGCAGGTCGTCGCCGAGCGGCTTTCGACCGTCCCGATGCCGCCCGGCATTCGCCCGCAGATGACTCCGCCGGCGTCCATCATGGGGCAGATCCTCCACGTCGGCAT
>CAYUHJ010000354.1:0-4405 GCA_964444365.1 uncultured Alcaligenaceae bacterium
CGTCAGGAACGCGCACGGCAGGAACACCGCGACCAGCACCGCGCCGACGGCGACCACCGGCCCGGCGACCTCCTCCATCGCGCGGAGCGTGGCCTCGCGCGGCTCGTACCTCTTCTCCAACTGCTGCTGGACGGCCTCCACCACGACGATGGCGTCGTCGACGACGATGCCGACGGCGAGCACCAGCCCGAACAGCGTCAGGTTGTTCACCCCGAACCCGACGGCCCACATCGCGGCGAACGTGCCGACGATCGCGACCGGGACCGTGGCCAGCGGGATGAGCGCCGACCGCCACGACTGCAGGAACACGAGCACGACGAACGCGACGAGGATCACCGAGTGGCCGAGCGACTGGAACACCTCCCGGATCGACTCGCCGATGAACGGCGTCGTGTCGTACCCGATCACGTAGGTGACGCCGTCCGGGAAGTCGCGGCCGAGTTCCGCCATCTTCGCCTTCACGGCGTCGGCGGTCTCGAGGGCGTTCGCGTCGGACAGCAGGAACACGGCGAGGCCGACGGTCGGCCGGCCGTCGAACCGGTTCGCCACGTCCTCGGACCGCGCCGCGAGTTCGACGCGGGCCACGTCCCGGACGCGGACGACCCCGCCGTCGCCCGTGGCCTTCACCCCGATCCGGCCGAACTCCTCGGGGTCGGACAGCCGGCCGACCACGGTCAGGGGGATCTGCGTGGGGCCGGTCTGCGCCCCGACCTCGCCGACGGACACCCGCTGGTTCTGGCCGCGAACCGCGTTCACCACGTCGAGCGCGGTCAGCCCGCGGACCGCGAGCTTCTCCGGGTCCACCCACACCCGCATGGAGTAGTCGCGCTGCCCGAAGATGGTCACGTCGCTGATGCCGCGCAGGCGTTGCAACTCGTCCTTCAGCCGCAACACGGCGTAGTTGGACAGGTACAGCTGGTCGTACCGGCCGTCCGGGGACTGGAGCGCGACGGTCAGCAGGATTTCGGAGGACCGCTTGCGGGTGGTGACGCCGGTGGCGCGGACGACATCCGGCAATTCGGCCAGGGCGAGGTTCACGCGGTTCTGGACCAGCACCTGGGCCATGTTCAGGTTGGTGCCGACTTCGAACGTGACGGTGCAGGTGTACGACCCGTCCGACGTACACTGGGAGGCCATGTACATCATCCGCTCGACGCCGTTGACCCGCTGCTCGATCGGGGCGGCGACGGTGTCGGAGACGACCTTCGAGCTCGCGCCGGGGTAGTTGCAGTCGATCTGAATGGTCGGCGGCGTGACGGGCGGGTACTGGGAAACCGGCAACGTGCGGGCCGCGAGCGCCCCGGCCAGGGTGATCAGGACGGAGATCACCGCGGCGAAGATGGGTCGGTCGATGAAGAAGCGGGGGAGCACCGCGGGGAATCCAGGTTAGAGAAGAATCTTTGACAGGATTCACAGGATTCAGAGAAGACAGTTCTGTTCCATCCTGTTGATCCTGTGAATCCTGTCAAAAATTCTAGACGGCTTCTTCACGGCACGATCCGCGGCGGCGGGGCGAGGCTCAGGTCGGCCACCGCGGACGGCTTCTTCTCCACGAGTTTCGCCGCCACCTTCGACCCCGGCCGGACGCGCTGCAACCCGCTGACGATCACGCGGTCCTTCGGCCCGATGCCCGACTCGACGACCCGCATCCCGTCGAACTCCTGGCCGAGTTGCACCTTCTTGTACACGACCTCGTCCTTCTCGTTGACGACGTACAAAAACTTCTGCCCCTGGTCCGTGCCGATGGCTTCCTCCGGGATGAGGGTCGCGGCGTGCGGCAGGCCGACGGGCAGGCGGATGCGCACGAACATGTGGCTCGACAGCAGCCGGGAGTTCGACTCGCCGATCCGCGGGTTCTGGATCACCGCCCCGACGCGGAGCGTGCCGGTGCCCGCTTCCAGGCGGTTGTCGATGAAGTTGATCGTCCCCGTGAGGGAGAACCCGTCCTCGTCCGCGAGGCCGATCCTGACCTTCGTCTCGGCCTTCCGGGCGGACACCATCTTCCGGTCGTTCACCAGCCGGCGGATGCGGAGCAGCGTCCGCTCGTCGATGTCGAAGTAGGCGTCGATCGGGTCGAGGGCAACGAGGTTCGTCAGGATCGTGTCGTCCGCCTTGACGAGGTTCCCCGCGTCGAGGGCCCGCCGGCTGATCCGGCCGGTCATCGGGGCGGCGATCGTACACCAGTCCAGGTTCTGCTTCGCGATCCGGCGAGACGCCTCCGCGATGCCCAGGCTCGCTTCCGCCTCGGCCCGTTCGCCCTCGACGCGGTCGAACTCCTCGCGGCTGGCGGCCCCCCGCTCGAACAGCGCCGCCACGCGGATCGAGTCCTTCTTCAACCGGGCGAGGTGCGCTTCCGCGAAGACGAGACTCGCCTTCGCGCGGTCGAGTTCGTGCCGGTACGGCTCGGGGTCGATGACGAAGAGGGTGTCCCCCTTCTTCACGTCGTCCCCGTCCTTGAACCGAATTTCGAGCAGGTGCCCCGTCACGCGGGAGCGGATGTCGACGGCGGCGACGGCTTCGGTCCGCCCGGTGAAGTCTTCGTACTCGGTGATCGACTCGGTCACCGGGTAGGTGACGACGACCTCCGTCGGCTTCGCGGGGGCGAGGGCGGGTTGCGGCCGGGCACACCCGAGGGTGCCGAGTGACGCCAGCACCGAGGCAGATAGGATGACCGAGCGAACAAGTGGCATGGGGAGAGACCGCGCCGGGGTGGGGCGAAGCGACTTACGGTTAGTTCTACCTGCCGGGTGGCCGTGGTATAACGGAAATTCTTGCGGAGAGGCGTGTGGCAACCCGGAACCTGTTGCATAACCGGCCGACCGTGAGTTATTCCGAACGCGGCTGGGGGCCGACGGTCATCCTGCTCCACGCGTTCCCCCTCTCCTCGGCGATGTGGTCCGCCCAGCTCGACGCCCTGTCCGACCGCTACCGCGTGATCGCACCCGACCTCCCCGGCTTCGGCGGGAGTGCCGTCCTACCCGGCTGGACCGTCGATTCCGCCGCCGACATGGTCGCGGAACTGTGCGACGAACTCGGCGTGCCCGGCCCCGTGGTGGTCGGCGGCCTCTCGATGGGCGGGTACGTCGCCCTCGCGTTCGCCCGCCGACACCCGCACCGGTTGCGCGGCTTGATTCTCGCGGACACGAAGGCGGACCCGGACACGGAGGACGCCAGGGCGAACCGCGCCAAGATGATGGCGTTCGCGACGGAGCACGGCTCGGCCGCGGTGATCGACGCGATGATCGGCAAGATGGTCAGCGACTCGACAAAATCTGAGAGACCGGCGGTGGTAGCCGCGGTCAGGGAACTCGCGGCGGCGCAATCCCCGGACGGCATCGTGGCAGCGCTGCACGCCCTGCGGGACCGGCCGGACGCGGTGCCGGGGTTGGGCGAAATCCTCGCCCCGACGCTCGTGATCGTCGGGGCGGACGACGGGCTCACGCCCCCGGCAACCGCCCGGCAGATGGCCGCCGCGATCCCGAAGGCCTGGCTCGAAGTGCTCCCCTCGGCCGGGCACCTCGCGAACCTGGAAGTCCCCGAAGCGTTCACCGCCGCGGTCCGGGGGTTCCTGGACGGGTTGGCGTAGGAATCGGGACGGATCACTCCTTCCCGACGGCGACCCACTTCTGAGCCTTCGCCGAGTCGAGGATCGCGTCGAGGATCAGTTGCGTTTCCAGCGCGTCGCGGAAGGTCGGGCCTTGCGGCTTGCCGGTTTCGAGGCCCTGGATGAAGTCCGCGACCTGGTGCGTGAAGCTGGTGTCGTACCCGACCGCGAGCCCCGGCACCCACCACTTGTCCATGTACGGGTGCTCGCCGCCGTTGTCGGTCACGTGGATCGACTTCCACCCGCGGATTTTGCCCTCGTCCTTGTAGTCGAACATTTGCAGCCGGTGCAGGTCGTGCAGGTCCCAGAACAGGGACGCCTTCTCGCCGTTGATCTCGAACGTGTAGAGCGCCTTGTGCCCGCGGGCGTACCGGGTGCTCTCGAAGTTCGCCAGCGACCCGTTCGCGAACTTGCCCATGAAGATGCAGGCGTCGTCGATGCCGACCTTCTCGACCTTGCCCGTGAGGTTATGCTTGCGTTCCTTCACGAACGTCTCGGTGAGGGCACAGATGTCCGTCATCGACCCGTTCAGCCAGACCGCGGTGTCGATGCAGTGCGCGAGCAGGTCGCCGGACACGCCGGACCCCGCCGCCGCCACGTCGAGCCGCCAGAGGCCCTGCCCGCCTTGCGGCAGGTCGGCGTTGATCGTCCAGTCCTGCAGGAATTTGGCCCGGTAGTGGAAGATCTTCCCGAGCTTGCCTTCCTCGATGAGCTTCTTCGCCAGCGTGACCGCGGGGATGCGGCGATAGTTGTACCACACCATGTTCGGCACCTTCGCCTTCTCGACGGCGGCGACCATCT
>CAYUHJ010000355.1:0-4392 GCA_964444365.1 uncultured Alcaligenaceae bacterium
GTCGCAACACCGACCACGGCGGGCTGACGCCCCGCCGCTCGCCACTCGTTCGCTGCTGATACCCCTGAAAATCGCGTGAGAACCCTTTCGGAATCCTCACCCGCGGGGTAAACTTGCAACTCCCCACCAACGCCGACCACCGGGCGCTGCCATGACCCGACTTCTCGCTGGTTTTCTGGCCTTTTCCGCCGCGAACGCTTCTGCCGAGGAACTCGCCCCGCCGCCGCGGGCCGTGCCCGCCAAGCCGAGCCGCGTCCCGGACGGGATGCCGTTCACCGGCCTCGCCCCGGCCAAGCTCGTCCCGGACCTGTGCGTCTACAAGTACCCCGTCAGCACCGCCTCGCCGCAGTGCCAGGCGTACTGCGACCAGGGGTTCGGGTACTTCTACTCCTACGTCTGGATGGAAGCCGCCCGCAGCTTCGAGACGGCCTTGAAGCACGACCCGGACTGCGCCCTCGCCTGCCTGATGCTGCACCGGTCGCTCGACAAGTGGGGCAAGACCGGCACCCCGGACGCGTCGCCGCTGTTCGCGGTGACCGGCGTCGCCGCCCGCGGCAAGCTGCCCGACCGGTTCACCCTGCCGACGAAAGACGCCGCCCTGGCGATGGCGAAAGACCTGATGCCGAAGGCCAGCCACCGCGAAAAGCTGCTCATTCAATCGCGGCTGGAAGAGAAGGGCATGTGGCCCGACACCCCGGCGGACGCCCGCAAGAAGAAGGCCCAGGAGACGCTCGACTTGCTGCTGACGCTCCACGAGGACGACGAAGAAGCGTGGTTCTGGCGGGCGCAGATCGCGGACGGCCCGAACGGGGCGGTCCCCTTCTACAAGGCCCTGCTCCGGCTCAACCCCCTCAATCCGGGGGCGAACCACGAGCTGGTTCACTTCTTCGAGAACGCCAAGCGGCCGGCCCTCGGCTGGCCCTACGCGGAAGCGTACATGAAGTCGTCGCCGGGGCTGCCGCACGCCTTCCACATGCAGGCCCACCTCGCCATGCGGATCGGCAAGTGGGAGCACACGACCGACTGGAGCGCGAAGGCGATCGACCTCCAGCACGCGTACCACCGGGACTGCAACGTGAAGCCCGCGGACGACCACCAGTACTACCACCACCTCGAAATCCTGACCCGGTCGCTCGTCCACGACGGCCGGTTCGCCGAGGCGAAAGAGGTCCGCAAGACGGCGGAGTCGCACGGCCAGCACTTCCGCGGGCCGTGGTGGCAGATGGCCCTGGCCGCGCAGGACTGGGCCGCCGCGGAGAAGCTGATCGAGTTCTTTCAGAAGTCCGACAAGCCCCGCGCCGCGTACCTGACGGCGTTGCTGGCCCTCGAACAGGGGGACACGAAGAAGGCGGCCGCGGCCGTCGACGTGATCCGCCAGGGGGACAAGAAGAAGGGGGCCGGCAAGTCCGCGAAGGAGGGCGAGCTCCGCGAGTGGGAGGCCCAGGGCCGGCTGATGTGCGCCACCGGCCAGGGCGAGGCCGGGGTGAAGTTGCTCAAGCGCGCCGTCGACAAGACGAAGGCGGACTACAACCACCACGCCTGGGCCGGCGGCGGCTACTACATGGAATCCTGGGGCATCGGGGCCCTCGACGCGGGCCTGGCGGCCGAAGCGGAGGAAGCCTTCCAGGAAGCCCTCGCCCACGACTCCGGCAGCGTCCGCGGGGCCCTCGGGCTGTGGGCCCTGTGCGGCAAGCTGGGCCGCACCGACGAGGCGGAACGCTACCTGAAGGTCGCCCACCGCTGCTGGGCCAAGGCGGACGCAAAAGACTTCGAGCGACTGAAGGCCGCCTTCGCGGCCAAGGCAGAGAAACTCGCCGGCGGCACGTCCGCGGCGGTGGAATAACTTGGCGGTTCCCGTTCTCTCCTCCGAGTTACCGATGTCGCCACTGCACACCCTCGCTGTCGTGCTCGCCACACTGTTCCTGGCGGGGACCGCGGCGGCCGGGCCGCCGAACGTCGTGGTCATCCTGGCGGACGACCAGGGCTGGGGCGACCTGAGCGGGAACGGGAACGGCGACCTGCGGACGCCGCACCTCGATTCCCTGGCCGTCGACGGGGCGAAGTTCGACCGCTTCTTCGTGCAACCCGTCTGCTCGCCCACCCGCGCCGAGTTCCTCACCGGCCGGTGGCACCCCCGGACCGGCGTCCGCGACGTGTCGACCGGCGGGGAGCGGCTCGACCTGGACGAGCGGACCGTCGCCGACGCCTTTCGCGCCGCCGGATACGCCACCGGGTGTTTCGGTAAGTGGCACAACGGCAGCCAGTACCCGTACCACCCGACCGGCCGCGGGTTCGACGAGTTCTACGGGTTCACCTCCGGCCACTGGGGCACCTACTTCGACCCGCCCCTGGACCACAACGGGAAGGACGTGACCGGGGCCGGCTACCTGGCCGACGACCTCGCCGACCGCGCCGGCCGGTTCGTGACGGCGCACGCCGCCGCCGGCAAACCGTTCCTCTGCTTCCTCGCGTTCAACACGCCCCACTCCCCGATGCAAGTGCCGGACGCCGACTGGAATCGGTTCGCGGATCGCGCGCTGAAGTTCACCGCCCCCGGCCTGAACGTGCCCCACACCCGCGCGGCCCTGGCCATGTGCGAGAACCTGGACGCCAACGTCGGCCGGGTGCTCGCCGCGCTCGCGAAAGCGGGCGTGGAAAAGGACACGATCGTCGTCTACTTCAGCGACAACGGGCCGAACGGCCGCCGGTGGAACGGCGGGATGAAGGGGGTCAAGGGGAGCACCGACGAGGGCGGCGTCCGGTCCCCGCTTCACGTCCGGTGGCCGGCCCGCGTCAAGCCCGGCACGGTCGTCGCCCCGGTGGCGGCCGCCGTCGACCTGTACCCGACCCTCGCGGACCTCGCCGGGGTGAAGCGGGCCGGGGACAAGCCGTTCGACGGACTGTCGCTCGCCCCGTGGCTCACCGGCAACACCGACCCGCCGCCCGACCGCGTCTTGTTCCAGCACTGGGCCGGCAAGGTGAGCGCCCGGACGCAGCGGTTCCGGCTCGACGCGGCGGGCCAACTCTTCGACCTACCGGCCGACCCCGGTCAAGAGAAGAACGTCGCGGCCGACCACCCGGCCGAGGCCGCCCGCCTCGCCGCGGCGGTCGACGAGTGGAAGAAGACCGTGCTTGCCGAACTCCCGAAGACGGACGACCGACTCTTCCCCGCCGGCCACCCCGCCTTCCCGCGGTGCGTCCTCCCGGCCCGCGACGGCACCCCCCACGGCGGCGTCAAGCGGAGCGCGTCCGCCCCGAACTGCTCCTTCTTCACGAACTGGACGAAGGCCGACGACCGCATCACCTGGCCCGTCGAGACGGCGACCGCGGGAACGTACGAGGCGGTCCTGCGCTACACCTGCCCAAAGGCGGACGTCGGGTCGCGGGTCCGGCTGACGTTCGGCGATGCGGCGTGGACCGGCACCGTTGCGGACGCCTTCGACCCGCCGCTGCGGGGGGCGGACGAGGACCGCGTCAAGCGGTCCGGCGAGTCTTACGTCAAAGACTTTCGCGCCCTATCCCTCGGCCACGCCCGCCTGCCCGCCGGCCGCGGAACCCTCACCCTGTCCGCCCCGGACGGGCCGACCGGCAAAACCGTCGCCGACGTGCGGGCGGTCGAGTTGATCCTGATCCCGGAGAAGAAATGACCGCCACCCGATTCCTTTGCTCTCTGCCCTTCCTCCTGCCCGCCCTCGCGGCGGCCGCCGACCCGCTCAAGCCGGGGCCGTACAGCTTCCTGGTCGCGACGGGGCCGGAGCGCGGGAAGCCGACGTGCTACATCTGCGAGCAAGAAGACAAACCGACGGCCGTCGTGTTCGCGCGGACGCTGTCCGAGCCGCTGGCGAAGTTGCTCGCGCGATTGGACGAAGAAACCGCCGCGAAGAAGGACGCGGGCTTCAAGGCGTGGATGACTCACCTGACGCCGACGGCGGACCTGGACGGCCTCGCGAAGTGGTCGCAGAAACAGGGGCTGAAGGCGGTGCCGGTCGGGGCGTTCGAGGACGCGGACGGACCGCCCGCGTACAAGCTCGCCGCCGACGCGGACGTGACGGTCGTGCTGTTCGTGAAGCGGAAGATCGTCGCGCGGCTCGCGTTCAAGGCGGGGGAACTCACGCCTTCCGCGATCGACGAGGTGGCGAAGGCGCTGCCGAAACTGGACCCGGCGAAGGAACCGCGGGCTGACACGCCGGGCAGAAGTGCGACGCCCGGCCGCTGACGCGGACCAGTGCCATCGTGGTGCCGCAGGTCAGGCAGGGTTCGCCGTCCCGGCCGTAGGCGCGGAACTCGTCCTGGAACCGGCCGCGGAGCCCGGACCCGCCGATGTAGTCGCGGATCGTCGAGCCGCGGTACTCGATCGCGTGGGCGATGACCGCCGCGACGAACCCCCGGAGG
>CAYUHJ010000356.1:0-4364 GCA_964444365.1 uncultured Alcaligenaceae bacterium
GGAAGCCGTGGGCTTCGCTGACGCCGAGCATCTTGAAGAGCCGGCGGGAGTCGATCAGTTCGGGTTCGGTCTCAGTTGCGGTCATCGGAGTCGATCCGGGAGGTGGGGCAAGGGTGAAGGTGACGGGCCGGGGCACGCCCCAGCCCTATAAGACTCACGTCACAAGTCCGAATCGGCTTGCGTGTCACTTCGGCTTCAGGCTCGAACCCATCGCTTCCCGCGCGATTGCTATCGCCCTCGCCAGTCGGCGTGACATTTGAGACTCGCTGACGCCAAACCGCTCGCCCAATTCGGCCAGTGTCTTTCCGTCGCTCTTCAAGCGAAGCAACTCCGCGGCGTCGGAATCGATTCGCGCCAGAACTTCGTGGAAGTCGAATAGGTCGTCGCTGTCTTCCTCTCGATTGCCGGGGGCCAAGGCCGGATTGACTTCGCCGCCGTCATCGCACACGTCTCTGGCGTCGGCCGTCACAAAAGAACCCATCCCGTGCGAGATGATCTTGTCGCTATTCTCCGTTGCGAGTCTGGAACGTCGCGCGTCGTCTCTGAAGGCAGACTTCGCCCCCATGCGCCGCGCGTATCGCAGTGCTTTCATGAACTCCGAATCGCTCTTGAAGAGGATGTCTTCGAGACGGACGATTCCCAAAAGCGACGCGAGATAGTCATCTTCAGCCATCTCTTCGCTTTGAAGCCGCTCGATGTATTGGTCCATCACTCGAAAGCCCGCGCGTTCCTCTCCGCTGGACTCCGTGCAGTAAGCGAGCTTGCCCACCGGCCCCTTGCCCGTTGGCCCGACACCCTTGTAGGAAATCTCATTTTGACGCCGTTCGGAAAGTGTGTCCGGAACGTGATCCCCTTCAACGTCTCCCATTGCGTGGCGGCTGAACGCCGCTGCCGCCCGCGGGTCGGCGATTCGCGACAACGCCGAAAGCCGCCGAAACAGTGACGCTGCCAGCAGGTTGTCGATGTCCTGCCTCGACATGATCGGGCTGAACGCCGCCGGGGGATTGGCCTCTGCCTCATCCATGAGACTCGCAACTAACGCATCCGTCTTGATTCGCTTCTCATCGCCTTCGAGACGATCCAACTCCCGAAACTTCAGTTCCACCGGGTCTACTTTGGCGTGTTCGTCGGTCATTGGTCTACCTCCGGGTGCTTTTGGCGAATGGCATCCTGCCCGAACGTCTCCTATATCTCTCACGTCATAGGTCGGTATCAACTTGCATCGGCGGGTGTCAAGTCGGGGAATCGGTTGACCGGTCACTTAATTACCTTGTGCCACAATGCTTTCCGTCGTATCGGCCGGATGCCACAATCCGAACCCCGCCGCCGCACGTTCGGCGAGGAAGGCGAGCTTCCCCGGCGAGCCGGGCGGGTGCGGGCAGGGAACCGGCGGGGGCGGACGGCGAGCGTTCCCGGTGCCGACGCCGCGAGACGCCCGGCACGTCGCCGGATACAGCTCGCGGACGCCAGGGGTGTGCTCGCACCCCAACACAAGCCGCGGGAACGGGTCGCCATGCGTCGCCGGCAGTGGACGCACGCCGGGCGAACGCTGGCGGGGATGATCGCCGGGCTACCCACGGCGGACCCCCTTCGGACCTTTGGCGGCTTCGCCGCGAATTCGTGAAGAGTCATTGGGTTCGTCTCCGTTGTGGGGTGTGGGGGTTCAGTTCGGTTCGACGGGCTCGGCGACCATCCCGCCGACGAGACTGGCGGTTGCGGAAGCCATCCAGCGGACGCCGGCCACGTCTTCGGCCAGGACGTGAAGGGTGTCGGCCGCCGTCGGGTTGTCGCCGTGCAACCGGCAGAAGTCGCACCGGCACCCGTTCGCGGGTCCGTGGGCGTTGCCCCATTCGTTCGCCAGCTTCGCCACCCGGTCGAGTAGCCGCACGATCCGCCGCAGCTGGGCGTTCGCGGGGGACCGGGCGGCCGCGTCGCGGGCGTCCCGGAGCTCGGCGGCGAACGCCGTCTTCGTTCGGCGGGCGGCCTTCTGAATCTTCGCTGTCGCGGGCATGGTGCATTCCTTTCGGGTGAGGGGTGGGGGGTCACTCGGCGGGTCGGGGGTGCCGGCGGCCGACCCCGAGCGATTCGACGTAGTTGGCCAAGTTGCGGACCTGCCACGCGATGCCCGGCATGTCGTCGGCGAGGGATTCGATGTCGTCGCCCCACGACGGGCCGAAGCCTTCGTGGTCGCGGGCGAGGTCGTAGGCCACGGCGAACTTGCAGAGGGCGCACCGGCACGCGACGCCGTGGGTGTCGCCCCACTCGTCCGCAATCGCGGCCACCCGTTCGAGCAGTTCGACCATCTCGCGAAGCTGTTCCGCGGCCTCCGACGCGAGTGCGGCATCGGAGAGCTTCCCGAGGTCGGGGAGTTGCGGGTCAAGGAACCGTTCGCGTGCGGTGCGGGTCGTCTTCGCTGTCGTCGCCATGATGATATTCCTTCGGTCGGGGGTGAGGGCCGGCCCGACGCGAGCCGGCCGGGGTCGGGTCACTTCGAGACAACGGCCGCCGCGTCCGCGGTGCGGGCCGGGTGAAGCTTCAGCCAGGGCAGCACGGCGGACCACCGTTCGACGAGCGTTTCGACTTCCGAGACGGTGAACTCGTCGTCGCACTCGGAGCAGTGGCAGGTGTCGCCGTCGGTCAGGTCCAAGCGGATCGCGGCTTCCGCGCCGCACTTGATGCAGGTCAGTTCCATCGTCGGCGTCTCCGGGGTTAGGGGTCAGCAGAGAAAGATTTCAGTGCCTTCGATGCACACCCGGCCAGGGAATCCAACGTCCGCAAGCCTCTTATTCACGCGATGCAAAAGACTCCAGACGGTTCGGTCGTTCGCTTCAGCTTTCCCCCAAACCGCATGGCATAGATCGGGTCGCGTCAGAATGCCCGCCGACCCTCGCACCTTCTCGATCGCCAGGAAGACCGTCGATCCGAGAGGCACCGTTCTCCTCCGGTAGGTGAGACGAGACGGGGCGGAGACGATCAGAGCGGAAACCGTGTCGGGGTGCATAAGCGCCTCGTGGGTGAGGGGTCGGTCAGTTCGGCCACACGCGGAAGCCGTGGGCGACGACGACACGCCGCAGCAACCGGTTCCGTCGGGTCGTCGGGCGGATCGTCGGGACGTACCCGCGGGCGAGTGCGGCGAAGAACTCGCCCCACGTCGAGAACGCGGTCACGGACCACGTCAACCGGTTCAGTGCGTCCATTGCGTTCGCTCCGTTCGTTGCGGTCCAAACAACCGACGTAGACAACATATGTGCCGTTCGGCATATTGTCAACTGGCACATGGTTCGTTTGGCTTATGGTCCAAACGGCGCTGGTGAGGTAGCATGTGCATGGAGAGCCGAAGCCGCGAGGGGATGACGATGAAGTTCGGCGAGAAACTGCGGGAGGTGCGAGAGGGGAAGGGGTTCACTCGTGAGCGACTATCTCGCGAGAGTGGGCTTCCTTTCGGGACGATTCACAACTACGAAATCGGCCGACGCGCCCCATCGTTTGCGAACGTGGTGAGACTCGCCGCGTCGCTGGGCGTTGAATGCACCGCGTTCGCGGAATGTGATGACGTGGCGAGCGACGTGGCACCGGATCGGCCGGCGGGGAAGCAGAAGTGAAATGACCATGCTGAGTGTTGCGTTGCAGAGCCATATTAACTACCTTCATGTTCCGTGATTCGCTTCGGCATCTCCACTTCGACAGACTGCCGAACGGTGCGAATCACTTGAAGGGGGTGTCTCATGGCAGACGATCTTGGCAAACGCGGGCCGGCTGATCGCACCCGGATCAACGTGAATGAGAAGTGGGAAGTCGAATACTGGACGAAGGAGCTCCGCGTTACCGAGCAGAAACTCCGAGACGCGGTTAAGAAAGTCGGTGTGATGGTGGTCGACGTAAAGAAGCATCTGGGCATTGTGTGATGTCGTTCGACTATCGCTCAGCCCGACGGGTTTTCGTCGGGCTTGTTCGTTAGCCCATCGGCGCTATGGTCTACCGATTCCCCCACGCCCGCGGGACGCACAGCGGACAGGCGACGCCGGACGGGTACGGCCGCCACCCCCGGCACGTCCGGCACTGCGGACCCCCGCGGGCCTTCGCCAACTTCTCGGGGTCGGTTTCCCGCTTCGGCTTCGCGGGCACTTCGGCGGGTTCGGTTTTGGTGGACACATTTCCCTCACTGCGACAGCAGGTGTTCGCGTCGGAACGAAAGAAGCCCGCCCCGCCGGTGAGGGCGAGGCGGGCCGGGGAGGGGAGCGTTACGAGAAGATCGCGGCCCATGTCGTGCCGTCGATGGCCTCGAACCACCCGAGCTTCCGGGCGGTGATGTTCACCGACGCGTTCGCCGCCCCGTCGTTGATGTCGCACCCGGCCGGCGGGTA
>CAYUHJ010000357.1:0-4323 GCA_964444365.1 uncultured Alcaligenaceae bacterium
GCGTCGGACTTGGCGTACGCCCGCTCCCCGACCGCGCTGAGGGGGGTGGCGTCCGGGAAGAAGTCGGCCAGGGAGGCGGCGTCCTCGGTGGCGATCAGCACCGCGCCGCCGTCGGCAAGGATCTTCCGGGACCACTCGGCGACGGCCGCGGCGGCGGCTGGGTCCTTCGAGACGCCGATCACGACGAGGATCAGCCCGCGGACGGAGGCCTCGCGGTGCAGGACGCGGTCGTCCGCGGGCTTCACGCCGGCGGCGTCGAGCAACCCCCGAAAGACTTCGGTTCCGGTGGGACCGACCTCGGGCCGGGGCTCCCGCACCTGGGCCGCCGCGCCGGCCGCCGCCGCGAGGGCCGCGGCGAGACTGAGCAGGAGTCGCGTCACGGGGCGGCCACCCCCGCGAGGCGGGACAGGTGCCGGCGGGCTTCCGCGAACGCCTCCGGCGGCAGGGGCTCGTCGGCGGGCGTGTACCGGGCGACCGCGTACAGCCGGGCCAGCGGCTCGGCGGCCTCCTCGCCGGCGGTGCCGACGGCCCGGCCCAGCGCGGTCGCGATCGTCACGTGATTCCACACCTTCGCCCCGGTTCCGCACACCAGCACGGACAGGTACTCGAACGCCTTCACCAGTCCGTCCCGGTCGGCGATCGACCGCGGGTCGACCGGCCAGGGGCCGAGCCCCGGCAGCGGCCGCGGCGCGCGGACGCCCAGCTTCCCGCTGAGGTACGGCCAGTACCGCCACGCCACCAGCGCCCCGGCCGCGGCCGCGACGAAGAGGATCACCGACAGCCACGAGTCCCCGGACCCCCCGGACCCGGACGAGCCCGACCCCTGGAACCAGGCCGAGTCCGTGCTCGGCAGGCGGCCGCCGACGTCGGGCGCGTCCGTCTTCCCCCACCCGCCGAAGTCCCAGTCCTTCAGCCCGAGGTCCGGCAGGTTCCACCCGCCGGTCGTCCCCTGGGCGTCGAGCCAGGCGGACACGTCGTCCCCGTCCGCGTTCGGGTCGTTGAGCAGGTCCAGGAGCCCGCTCGCCGGCCCGGTGCCGGGGTCGCCGTCGGCCCCGGTCATGAGTTCGACGATGAACGACCGGAACGCCGGGCTCTCCCCGATCGGGCCGAAGTTCTTCTCCCACAGCGCGAGGAACTTGCTCAGCTTCTTGTCCTTCCGCAGCGGGTCCTCGTCGTCCGGGCCGTCTCGCCAGCCCTGGAATTCGCGGTTCGGCCCTTCGTCGTCCTGCCACGGGGGGACGGGCGGCTGGGGGGAGTCCCCCGGCCGCGGGCGGGGCATCGGGCCGGGGCCGCCGGGGAATTCGGGGTTCACCCCGCTGGGCGGGAGGCGGGGCGGGGGTGCCTCCTTCGGCGGGAACGGATCGCCCGGCGGCGGGAGTTCTTCCGCGACCGCCGGCACCCGCGGGTTGATCGGGGGGAACTTCGGCACCGGCGGCCGGACGCCCGGCTGCCGGGAGAGGAGGTCGCGAAACTGCTCCCATTTCTTCGGGTCGATGTCGGGCCGGTCCTTCAGGATTTTTTCCGCCACGTGCTGGAGGTTCGAGCCCGGCGAGTTCTTGTACGTCCGCCAGATTTGATCGAAGAGGCTGCGGTCCTCGACGGACATCCGGCTGATCTTGAAGAACTGCGTCACCCGCTCGACGCCGTCCGCGCCGCTTCCGTCCCACACGTCGTGGGGGCGGCGGTGGTCCGGCGACGGGGTGGGGTCGGCCGCGGCCGCGGCGGCGCACAGCCCGGCGAGCCCGAGTACCGTTGCGAACCGGGTCATCGCAGTCCTCCGCGGGGCTGGGGGGCGGCCACTTCCGGGGACGGGCGGCCGGGCAGGAGGATTCGGCTGATCGCGTAGGACACCTGCCGGCGGACGTCCGTGTCCTTGTCCGCGAGCGCGTCGAGCAGGGCCGGCATCGCCGACCGGGCCGCCGGGCCGATGAGGGCCAGCGTGTAGGCCGCCCCCGAACGCTTCTCGGGGGCGGCGTCCTTCAAGGCGTCCACGAGCGGGTCGATCGCCGGTGTCCCGAGTTTCGCCAGGGCGAGCGCGACATTTTGCCGGACTTCCGGGTCGACGTCTTTCAACGCCTCGACGAGCCGGCGGACGACGACGTCTTCCGGCGCGGGCGGGGCGGCGGCGGCGAACACCAGCAATCCGATGACGGTCTGCACGACGTGCCCTCACCGCGGCGGAACGGTCGACACCCCATTGTGTCGGTTCCCGCGGACCGGGGCAAGCGCGGGCGTCCAGTTTCCGACGAGCCAGATCGGGCTCGAGCTTTGCGAATTCTTCTTTCTCCCTGCCCCTTGAGGGGGGAAAGTTGGGTTAGGGGTGAAGCCTTCCACCCTGATGCCGTCTCCACCCCCACCCTTACCCTCCCCCCTCAAGGGGGAGGGGATCAGAATTCGACAGGGAACACGGCTCGGCTAGGGCGTTCGGATTGCCGCCAGCCGCGGGGGGACTTCGAGCCCGTGCCGGTCCATGAGGGCCGCGTCCGCGAACAGGGTCCGCGCGTCGCCGTCGGCGACCACTCGGCCGGCGTCGAGGACGACCGCCCGGGAACACGTGTCGAGTACGAACTCCAGGTCGTGCGTCGCGACCAGCACCGTGCCGGGGAGCCCGTTGACGAGCCCGATCAGTTCGCGCCGGCCGCGCGGGTCGAGGTACATCGACGGCTCGTCGAGCAGCAGGACGGCCGGCCGCATCGCGAGGACGCCGGCGATCGCGGCCCGGCGCTTTTCGCCGCCGGACAGGTTGTGCGGCACCCGGTCGCCGAACCCCGGCAGCCCGACCCGGGCCAGCGACTCGGACGCCCGCGCCGCCGCTTCCGCGCGGGACAGCCCCAGGTTCAGCGGGCCGAACGCCACGTCGTCGAGCACGCTGGCGGAGAACAGCTGGTCGTCCGGGTTCTGGAACACGACGCCGACGGCTTCCGGCAGGCGCTTGCGGTGGGCCGGGTCCGCCGGGTCGAGCCCCGCCACGGTGACTTCGCCGCGCTTCCCCGCCAGCACCCCGCACACCCGCAGGAAGAGCGTCGTCTTCCCGGCCCCGTTCGGCCCGACGAGCGCGACCCGCTCCCCGGCCGCCGCGGCGAACGTCACCCCGGCGAGGGCGGTCCGGCCGTCCGCGTAGGCGTGGGTCAGGTTCGCGAGCCGGATGGCGGGGGCGTGTCCCATGCTTCAGAAGTAGCGATCCGCGGCGACCAGGCCCACGGCGGCGGCCGCCGCCAGTGCGAACCCGAGCCCGTCCGCGGGGGTGGTGCGGAACGCCGTGAGGGTGTGGAACGTGCCGTCGAACCCCCGGCACCGCATCGCCGCCGCGACGCGGTCCGCCCGCTCCCCGCCGCGGACGAGCAGCCCGCCGACGGCCTGCCCCGTCGTGCGGTAGGTGTGCGCGTCGGTGCGGGGGCGGAAGCCGCGGGTGCGCAGCGCGGTGCGGGTCCGCCGGGCTTCCGCCGCCAGCAGGAAGGTGTACCGGTGGGCGAGCTGCGTCACCTGCACCAGCACCCCCGGCACCCGCAGCCGGTGGGCGGCCGCGAGCGTCTGGTGCAGCGGGGCGGTGCGGACCAGCACCAGCGCGAACGTCCCGATGGCGAGCGCCCGGAACCCGACGCCGAGCGCCGGGACGAGGCCGTCGTCCACCGTGAGCGGGACGACGACGAGGACCGGCACGACGGCGAACAGCACCAGCCCGACGCGGCCGAGAATCGCGCGGCGGGGGATGCGGCCGAGCAGGGCGAGCCCCACGGCCAGGGCGAAGAACGCGGCCGCGGCGGGGGTGCCGCGGACGCACGCGGTGCCGACGATCAGAACCGCGATCGCCGCCAGTTTCCACCGGGAATCCCAGCGGGCCAGCGGCGAATCGGGGGGTGAGGTGTGCGTCGGGGCGAGGCTCATCGCGGGCGGTTCGGCAGCGGTTCCGTGGGCTTCCCGGTCAGTTCGGCGCGAAGTTCGGCCTCCGCTTCCGTCCAGTTCTGCTCGTCCTGCCCCTCGGGGCGGCCCTTGCGGACCCAGATTTCATAGGCCCGCTGCGTGATTTTGTCGTGCGGCAGGTCCACCGCCGCGGGCGGCGTCGCCGGCTGGGACTTCGTCACCTTCTTCAGCCACGAGATCACCATCGCTCGAATCTCCTCTGGGGCGGTGGGGGTCGGCTGTCGGTGGTATTCTTATCCGAACGACCGCGGTCGGCAAGACGGCCGCGGCTGCTCGACTCCGCATAGCGAATCGCGTGGATTCTTATTCTTGCTCCCCTCTCCCCAGCGGGGAGAGGGGCCGGGGGTGAGGGGATTCGCCCCATCCACTCGCGATCGCAGATCGAGGTGGAAGCTATACCCC